>JABHOG010000126.1 GCA_018694835.1 Planctomycetota bacterium
ATCGGCCGCCGATCCCGATCCTGGTCGAGTGGTGGCCTCGCCCCGTCTTCGTTCCGGGCCGCTATTCCTGGATCAATGAGATGCTGGAACTGGTGGGCGCGATCAATCCGTGGAGCGAGCAGCCCGCTCATAGCCTGGTGGTGACGGCGGAAGATGCGGTGGAAAAGGATCCACATGCGGTGGTGATCTCCTGGTGCGGGGTCGAGGCATCCCAGTACAAGCCACAGAAGGTGATCGATCGCGAGGGCTGGCAACAGGTGACAGCGGTACTGGGACAGCAGGTCCATTGCATCCCGGAGGCCTACCTCGGTAGGCCGGGTCCGCGGCTGGTCGATGGGGTACGCCGATTAAGGGCAGTGGTGGATCAGTTGCAAGCCACAGATTGATGACGGTCCACCTTGGGCGGCATGGCCGGGTCGGGTAAAAAGGACACAGGGAAACTCTCGCGCCGGCAGGTGGTCGGAGAATCAGCGTCAGGACCATTGAACCAGAGGGGATCAAACGATGAAGAAGATCGACTGGTGGTATCACCGAAACGGCTGAAATTCTTGTCGAAAGGCCCAGGAGTTCCTGGGTGAGGACCCCTCCTTCAAGGAGTTAGTCGACGCCAAGAAGTTGCGAATCGATGAAGGTGAGGCGATTTCACTGGCACGTTCGGCGAATCGTGTTGTGGTGGCGCGTGGACAGAAGTTTGTCGATTACGACATGAAGAAGGAAGCCCCCGACGATGCAGTTCTCGCCAAAGGCATCGTTGGTCCCAGTGGGAACTTACGTGCGCCGACCTTGAAGGTGGGAAAGACCCTGATCGTCGGTTTTCACCAGGGCGTATACACCGAAGTGCTGGGTTCCTGAAGGAAAGGCTGTTTTGGGCATCTTTGATCGCGACTACATGCAGGGGGACGGCAGCACTGGCAGCAGGCTCCGTCAACTGAGCGCTGTGCATCTGATGGTAGCCATCAATGTTCTGGTCTTCATCGCCTGGCAGTTCGCCGCCAGCCGCTTCATGTGGGAGCAATTCACTGTCAGCTGGTACGGGGTCTCTCACGGTAAGATCTGGACGCTACTCACTGCGACCTTCTCTCATAAGGATTTCTGGCACTTCCTCATCAACATGCTGGTGTTCATCTCATTTGCTCCGGTACTGGAGGCGCGCTGGGGGAAGCGAAGGTTCCTCTACTTCTACCTCGGATCGTTGATCTTTTCATCGATGTGCATGGTCAGCTTAGCGCCCGTTTTTGGCCTACGAGATGTTCCCTGCCTCGGGGCTTCTGGAGGAGTGATGGCGGTCAGTACAGCCTTCGCCATCTACTATCCAAAGTCGATCGTGCTGATCTGGGGCATCCTGCCCGCTCCCGCATGGCTGATTGCCGCAGTACTGACCTTCTTCGACCTGAAGGGGTTGCTCGCTCAGTTCCAGGGGCACTCCACCGGTGTCGGTCATGGAGCCCACCTGGGCGGCATTCTCTTCTCGCTTCTGGTGCTGTGGGTGTTGCCTCGTTTCTTCAACCTCAGTCGATTGGATGGTGGTCGCCGGTCGAGATCCGCAACCTCTAGATCCGCGTCCGCGAAATCTCCATCGGCGAGTTCGGGGCAGAGAAGCCCGGCGGATTTCTACCCCCAGAAGCCTACTCAGGAGAGTCGCGACCTGGCGGAAGAGAATCGCCTTGACCAGTTGTTGACCAAGGTCAGTCGCGAAGGGATCGAATCCCTTTCCGACGATGAAAGAGATGATCTCCAGCGGATCAGCCAGAAGAGGCGAGACACCTCTTGAGTCGCTGGGGTGTTGCGGGTCGCTGGGGTGTTGCGGGTCGCTGGTGGCAGGCGTGGGTGTTACGAAGGAGAGCCAGCAAGGCGCTGGGCGACCTGTTCAGTTCTCCGGAGCGTCTCGCGGGAACCTCTCTCCAGCCGACCCATCGTGGCCGTTGTGACATCATCGACATCGAATCGAGTGGCGGGCAGGTCGATGCGATCACCTTTCAGATCCTCCGTCACCCGCGGCCCCATCCCTTTTCCCGGCAGTATCACCTGGTGGCAGAGCGCTGGCGGGTAGAACTGCCCAAGGGAGCCCCGCAAAGAGCGGGATCGGTCAATCTGAGTCGCCTGAAAGATTCGCGAAGCGATGGAGAACCTCCCGGTTCCTTCCCTTGACGGGCCCCCTGTTTCTCGGCGACTATCAGGATTCGAGACATCCTCGAGTTGAATCACCACAACTCCACTTCGCGTCGAGGGAAGTGGAATGAGAGGCACCGGATGGAACTGCTGAAGGAATTGTGTGAAGCCTATGGAGCTCCAGGGTTCGAGGATCGAATTCGTGCCATCTTTCGCAGAGAGATCAAGGATCATGTCGATCGGATCGAAGTCGATGGCATCGGCAACTGTATCGCCATCAAGGAGGGTAAACCGGGATCGCCCAAGGTGATGCTGGCCGGGCACATGGATGAGATCGGATTTGTCGTCAAACACATCGACGACAAGGGCTTTATCCGCCTCTCCCCGCTGGGTGGTTTTGACCCGAAGACTCTCATCGCCAAGCGTGTGACCATCGTCACCAGCGGTGGTGAAGAGATCACCGGAATGATCGGCTCGAAACCGATTCACATCATGACTCCCGAAGACCGCAAAAAGATGCCCACGGTGCCAGAACTGTTCGTCGATGTGAGTCTGTCGGGCGAGGAAGCCAAGGCTCGGATCGAGATCGGAGATCCGGTCACTCTTCAGCAACAGTTTCAGGTCAGTGGCGACCGCTGCACTGGCAAGAGTCTCGATAACCGTGTATCGATCTACACAATGATCGAAGCGGTGCGACGCTATTCCAATGAGAACGTCAGCGTCTATGCGGTGGCCACCACCCAGGAGGAGATCGGTCTACGGGGAGCGATGACCGCTTCACACAGAATCGAACCTGATTGTGGAGTTGCCATCGATGTCACCCTGGCCTGCGACACTCCAGGCGCCAGTGAGCACGAGAAGATCTCGTCGCTCGGTGCTGGAGTTGCGATCAAGGTTCACGACTCGTCGAGCATCTCCAACCCGAAGATGGTCAGGGCGATGAGAGAGATTGCCCGCGAAAAGGAAATTCCGTTCCAGATGGAAATCCTGACGATGGGTGGGACCGACGCCGGAGGTATTCAGCGTGGAGGCAGTGCGGTACCTGCGATCACCCTGTCGGTTCCGTGTCGCTACGTCCATACCGTGGTCGAGACCATCGATGCTCGGGATCTGGAAGCGACGGTCGCCTTGCTGGCGGGATTCCTCGACAAGGCTCACCAGATCGATCTCAGTTACGACGGCTGATCTGCAGTACTCTTCTCCCAGATGGTCAGACGGGTGTCGCCGTAGCGACGATTCTGTCGTGCCGTCAGACCTGGCGGCGGCGTAGCCGTGGGCTCACGGGAGGGGTGCTCGATGGCGAGAATGCCTCCTGCTGCAAGCCATTCCCCCCCGGCCAGGTCGCTGGCCAGTTGCCACGGGATCGATCCGGGACGGGAATAATCTGGAAAAGGTGGGTCCAGTAAGATCACCTCGAATTCGCCATCCACCGGAGGGCGATCGGTCAGGCGATAGGCATCCATCTCCAGTACCTTGCACTGGGCAGGAATGCCGAGAGTCTCGAGATTTTTACGTAACATCGCCTGAACGGCGCGGTCCTTCTCGACATGAATTGCCTGACGAGCTCCGCGGGAGACCGCTTCAATTCCGAGGGCACCCGAACCAGCAAACACATCGAGTACCCGAGCCCCTGACAATTGTTGCTGGATGATGTTGAAGAGAGATTCCCTGACTCTGGTTCTCATCGGGCGGACGATGGACCCGGCAGGAACTTCGATTTTACGTCCGCGCAGGTGGCCGCCGGAGATTCGGATCGATCCAGGTCGGGGCACGTCAGTGGACCTGATCGCTCAGGAGACGAGGCGGTCGTCGGAGGCCGCGAGTCTCTGGGCCAGGATCCTGGCCATGTTGAGGATCATCTTGTAGGCCACCATATTGCCATCTTTGAGAAGTTGCTGAAAAGGACCTGCGGGAATCTTCTTGAGGCGACCATCCTCGACGCACATCACCGTGGCACTTCTCACATCGTGACTGATCAGGGACATCTCGCCGAAGAAGGAGAGTTCCTCCAGGCGGCCGAGCACTTCGTTACGATTGCCCGACTTGAGTACCTCGAAAGCTCCTGCCCCGATGATGTAGAAACCATCTCCTGCTGTGCCCTGGAGGACCACGGTGTCGCTCTTCTTTGCCACGATATCTTCAGAGATTCTCAGCAGGTCAGCAATTTCAGAGTGAGAGAGCCCTTCGAACAGGGGCACTTTCTGAAAGGATTCGACGTATTCGCTCAACTCTCCACTCCCTCGTCTGGGGCACTCCCTCACGGATCATTCCGTGGGGAGCAGGCCTCCATGAAAGAACACCTTAGCGTTTCGGGGACTCCACTGCAATGTCAGCGCCAGGCAACTCATTCACCGTCCTGGACCGCAGTGGCCGACTCCCACCAGGGAACCAGGTCCTCGGGCAGGGGTGCTTCAAAGTGCATCGATTGGTGACTGGAGGGGTGACGAAGGTGCAGTCTCCATGCGTGCAGGGCGTGACGCTGGAGTGGAGCATCGGGTGCCGCAGGGACCCAGCGAGAGAGGTCCAGTTTGGTTTCCCGGCCATAGTGAAAGTCGCAGAGGATCGGGTGGCCGATGGCTCGCAGGTGGACGCGAATTTGGTGGGTTCTGCCGGTCCTGGGGAAGCAGTGAAACCAGCAGATTCCCTTCATCGAATCTTTGCCGATGGTGCGGATCTGCTTCCACGCCGTGTAAGATTCTCGCGCCCCCTGCTCATGTCTCACCACCCTTTTCCTCGGATCGGTCAGAGATCTCGCCAACGGGAGGTCGATCTCACCAGAAAGGGTGGTCGGGATTCCATGAGAGAGCGCAAGGTACTCCTTGGCGATCTCTCGATCATGAAACTGGCGTGCCAGTTCCTTGTGCGCAAGGTCGGTGCGAGCGATCACCATCACTCCAGAGGTTTCACGATCGAGGCGGTGTACGATTCCAGGTCTGCCCGCTTCTCCGACCGAGGACAGTTGGTCGGAATGCCCCAGTAGCGCATTGACCAGGGTGGCTTCCGGCGGCGCGCCGGGCGCAGGGTGAACGATCATCCCCGCCTCCTTGGAGATCACGATGATGTCGTCATCTTGATGGAGGACTTGTAACTGGTGATCTTCAGGGAGCGGAATCGGCGAAGGGATCGGTGGCGGATCGAAGGAGACACGATCGGTCAGTTGTATTCGATGAGAAGCGCGGCAACTGTTTCCGCAGATGGTGATTCGACCCTCGTCGATGAATCTTCGAAAGGCGGAGCGAGAGTGTTCGGGGACCTGACGACTGAGCCAGCGATCGAGCCGATCTCCCACATCTTCAGACTCGACCTGGAATTCACGTCGTTCGGGTCGAGCGGGGCCGGAAGGCCCCTCAGTCGCCGCCACTACCAGTGGCTGGTGCGGGTGGCCCCAGGTCCTCAACGGCCTCGGCCGGCTCATCCGGAACTACGGGGTCCGAAACCGGCGGCGCCGGCTCGTCGGTGGTGAGCGTCGGCTTGGCCGGCTCGTCGGTGGTGAGTGTCGGCTTGGCCGGCTCATCGGTGGTGAGTACTGGTTTGACCGACTCGTCAGTGGTAGTGGTGACCGCCGGAGTGGGCTCGAGAAGAATCGGTTCAGGAATCTCCGGGAGCACAAATCCGACACTGTTGTCACGAGAGGTGCTGAACTCCTGCAAGTAACTATTGATCAGGAAATCATCCGGTAAACGGAGTTGGCTCTCTTGCAGCAAGGTGATGGCTTGCTGACGATCCTCATCGGTCTCCTGGTCCCACAGCCAGCGGGCCACTCGCCCGATCGCCAGACCCTCGATCGCTTGTCCTTCAACATCGTTGAGTAACCCGGGATAGGTTTGTCGCACTTGATCCGCTTCCCCGGTCAGCGTCGTGTCGATCTGGTTGTTCCAGGCCTGGAGTTGACGACCTTTTAGCGAGTCGAAAATTGTTGGAAGGGTGATCAGGCCGATGACGATAATCAATCCGATGAAGATCGGAGTTGAATTGATCTTGGCTGCTTTGGCCACCTCGAGGGTGAGGTTTTCGATCTGAGTGTCGATCTGATCGGGATCCTCAGGTGTGGTGGGCTGCTGACTGTCTGGACGTGCTGGACCGGTTTTGGCCATCTGGATGTACTCTCCCTTTTTCATTCAGTGCTGCACCTAGGCAGCGCTTAGGCTCAGGATTCTACACCAATTTTAACGATGAGGCGGGTGACATAATGTTGCCCTCTCTCATCGGGTGTCCTTTTGATCAGAACCTCTGCGTATTCGTCACCTTTGCGGTAACGCAGTTGCTGTTCACCCAGGTCTTCGGTTCCGGAAATGTGTTCCCAGCCATGAATCGGCATCTGTTCCTTGTACCAGTTGGTCAACTCCATCACCGGTCGTTCTCCCCAGTAAATGACCTCAACGGTTCTCATGGGAAGGGGCGCATGCTGGAATTTCAGGTAGGACCAGGATTTCTCATCGAGCTCGAAACCGAGAGGAGCGGGGATGTCTGCAGGCTGGTGTTTGCTGACGATGGGTACAGCATCCTCGAAAGGGACCAGTCCCTGGCAGCCGATCATCGGCACCAGAAGCAGTAACATGATTCCCAGCAGCGCGCTCATCGACACCGAATCGCGGTCATTCGATGGGTAGAAAATACTCTTCATGTCGATCCTCCTGCCCGTATGGGGGGCTTCTCTGGCACTGACTATTCCACGCCGGTTGCCCTTTATGATCGGGATAGCATAATCCCCCCGTGTCCCGGAGGCGAGGGATCGACCGCAACTGCCGGGCATTAATCCAGAGATGTTGGAGGAGGTCTGTTGTCACAGTGGGGGAAGCCGATTCCCGGCTCCATCCGAGGTGCGGTGGCGGAATTGGCTCGCCATCCCTGGAGGACCGTCCTGATCTGTCAGGGGATTCTCTGGGCGGTTGCGCTGATGGTCGCCCCTGCGTCGATCCTCCAGGGGTCGAGGACCGCAGCGATGGAACGAGCGAGGGAACTGGGCACAGACCGGATCCAGGTCGAGGTGGAAGCGGGAGCCAGAGCCCTGCTCGAGGTGGAGGATCTGGAGTCGATTCGATCGGTGTTGGCGGAGAACTATCCGCAGGCGGTGGTCAGTGGCCAATCGGTGTCGGGTAACTCGGCGATTGAAGGGAAGGGGAAGGCCTACCTGGTCGCCTCCGATGAGGGAGAAATCGCTGCCCGATCCCTCCTGTTGCTCGAGGGACGCTGGTTCAAAGAGGCCGCTGATCCGCCGGAAGTGGTACTGGAGCAACCCCTGGTGGCGGCACTTCCCGGGAGTGGAAGCGATTCACCGATCGGTCAGATTCTGTGGGCAGACCCCGCCAGTTCCAGTTACCGCAGGATCGGGCTCGGTGGCGAGATTCCCTCAACCGCTCGTAGGTGGCTGGTGGTGGGAGTCATCCGATCGCCCGGAGAATCAAAGGTCAATCCTCTCGGCTTCGGAGAAGACCGTCGATTTTCGGGGATGATTGAGTCTGCTCTGCAGATGCTGGGGGTGGCCCCGGTGGAGGCGCCGTGGATGACCAGGGGAATGTCACTGCATGTCGATCGTGCAAGCTTGAAGGCGGCACCGGTCGATTGGATGGTGGTCTCGGTCGATCCCAGTCGAGTGAACTCTGCCAGAGTGCTCGTCGAGGAGACCCTGATTCGCCGTGGCAAGGCGCCGCTTCTCTACGCCAATGCGGCCTGGTCAATCCTCGCAAGCCCCGAGCTGGATGGTTATCTGGTCCTGCACGATGTCTTTTTCGGGGTGACCGTGGGGATCGGCCTGCTGGTACTGATCAATCTGCTACTGCTGACCGGGCGCCGCCGCCGTGGTGAGGTGGGATTGCGTCGTGCCGAGGGGGCGACTCGTGCCGACATTTTCTGGCAGTTCCTTTGGGAGGGTGTGTTGATCTCGCTGGTCGGTGCCATCCTCGGAGTGGGGGTCGGGGTTCTGGTGGCCCACCTCCGTGCAGGACTGGATCCCTCGGCAGTGATGACTGCGACATTGCCGTGGAAAACAGCCATCGAAGCGGTCCTCATCGCCACCACTGGTGCAGCGATTGCCTGCGCGGCTCCCGCCTGGGCAGTGAGTGATGTGGATCCAGCTTTGCTGTTGAGGGAAGGTCGATGAGGGGGTTGCCGGGAATTCTACGGAACTCACTGCTGTCGATCGTGCGCCATAGGATGCGCTCCCTGCTGGTGGTCTCGACCTTTGCGCTGGGTCTGGCATCGGTGGTCGCCATCGTGGGCACCATCGAAGGGGGGCGACGGGCCATCTCCCACGACCTTGAAGCGCTCGGTACCGATCTCGTGGCGCTGATCAATCCATTGAGGATGGGAAGCCTTGCCATCGGAGTGAAAACAGCGGGAAGACCGCTGGAGATGGAGGATGTCGCCTCGATCCAGCAGCAGTTCAAGGGGAGCACCGATTCGGTGTCGCCGATTCGCATCGACCTGGGTCTCTCCACCACCCAGCGCGGCACGATGCGACACACCATCATCGCTACAATTCCCGAATTCGTCTCGGTACTGAGGCCGGGGATGCTGGCGGGGAGATTTCTCCAGCGACAGGATCGTTGGCCCACCGAGGATGGCGCTGAGATCCCTGCGGCCATCGACGAGGCGCTGGCGGAGATCCACTTTGGAGATCCAGTCGGGGCCATCGGGCAGAAGGTTCGTTGTATACGAGATGGACGCGCATTCAATGCCAAGATCGTCGGGGTGGTGAAGGATCCGTTGCTTCTGCGACAGTACATGAGCGCCTTTGACTCCACCTCTAGTGCTCGGTCGATCCCGGCTCGTCGTCTGCAATTCCTCAATCTATATCTCCCCTGGCGTCCGGAAATCGATCAGCCTCAACTTCTGCTGATCGACGCGCCGGGGGTCGATGATGTCGATGAGATTGCCGCTCGTCTCGAAAAGATCATCGCCAGTGAAAAACTTGGGGTGTTCTTGCACGTTCAGAAGAGATGGACTTCGGTGGTTCTGGATATCATCGATCGCTTCAGCGGATTGGGGCACTTCATCTGGATCCTGGATCTGGTCGTGGTGCTGATCCTGACCGGCACCATCTCCTTGTTGGCGATCGATGAGAGCCTCGAGGAGGTGGCCTTGCGACGAGCCGAAGGTGCGACGGTGATGGAAGTCATGCTGCCGGTGCTGCTGGAAGGTGTGTGGTTGTCGCTGGCGGCGATGGCTCCGGGGATTTATGTCGGCCAACTGATCCTACAATATGGAATCGAGCCGGTACTGGGGTGGTCTTCCTGGCTTCCTCCTCGGATGATTATTGGGACCTGCATCGGGCTGATGACGACAGGACTCCTCGGTGCGATGCTGCCGGCATTGCGGGTTGCGAAACTCGATCCGGCGGCGGTTCTGGGAGGTCGTCGAGATCTCTGAACCGTGACACATTGAAGGTCCCTCGCAGGTGCATTGCGAAGTAGACCTTGCGCAGCAGACCTCGCGGAAACAACTTGCAGGGAGAGGGAGAACTCGATGTTTGTCCAGATGGAACAGATCCGGAAGTGCTACGGCGAGGGGGACGGCATGATTGCCGCACTCGACGGTGTTGATCTGACCGTGGAGAAGGGCGAGTTCATCGCCATCGTGGGATCCTCCGGTAGTGGTAAGAGCACCCTGCTGCAAATTCTCGGCTGCCTCGATCACGCAGACTCTGGGACTTACCAATTGGGTGGACGAGATGTTCAATCGCTCACCGGTGCGGAGATGGCACGCATCCGTAACGAGACCATCGGTTTCGTGTTCCAGTCCTTTCACCTGCTCGGCGACCGGGACGCACTGGAAAATGTTTCGTTGCCTCTGGAGTACCGTCGATCCGCGGCTCCTGAGGTCTCTCCCACTCAGGTGCTGGAGCGAGTCGGACTGGCCGATCGGATCACTCATCGGCCTTCTCAGTTGAGTGGTGGGGAACGTCAGCGTGTCGCCATCGCCCGCGCGCTGGTCAAGGAACCCGGTTTACTACTCTGTGATGAGCCGACCGGAAATCTGGATAGCGCCAGTGGCGATCAGGTGCTCTCGTTGCTGTCAGATCTTCGGGATGAACTGAACACGACACTGGTGCTGGTTACCCACGACGTGGAGGTCGCAGCCAGGGCTGATCGGGTGTTGTCGATGAAGGATGGTCGGTGGTCATGATACGGCGCTGGATCTGGGGATTTGCCTTGCTGGTCTGGTTGGTGATCTGGCTCAACAGCCATTTCTCGACCGACGCCCGATCGGTGACCATCTACTGCTCGCATGATCGCAGTCACTCCCAGCAGATTCTCGATCGGTTCGAGAAGGAAACGGGAATCGTGGTCGACGCCGTATTCGATACCGAGGCGACCAAAACGGTCGGCCTGACCGAGAGGATTCGTAGCGAACAGAAGCGACCACGGTGCGATGTTCACTGGTCCAATGAGCCGTTGAGGGCGGTGCAACTGGCACAGGAGGGGCACTACGACACTCTCCCCGAGGGAGCGGGGCCGGGGATTGATTCTCGCTGGAGAGATGCGGGCAATCTCTGGTGCGGATTCGCCGCTCGTGCACGAGTTGTGGCGACCCATCCGGAGTCGTTGGCGAGTGCCGCGATTCCTCGTTCGGTCAAGGGGCTGATCGATCGGAGTCTTTCCGGAAAAGTGGTGATGGCTGACCCGAGGTTTGGAACCACCGGTAGCCATCTGGCGATTCTGAGGGTCACTCTTGGAGCGCAAAGATATCGCGAGTTACTTCAGGGTTGGAAAGACAATCGAATACAGATCGCCTCGTCGAACTCGTCCAGCCGAGATCGGGTGCTCTCAGGCGAAGCCTGGGTGGGACTCACCGATACCGACGATGTCGAGGTGGTGCGCCGAAGGGGAGCTTCGATCGGTGAGGGTTTCCTGGAGGAGGACGGGGTCATACTGCTGCCCAATGTGGTGGCCGTGGTGAAGGGGTGTCCGCACCCAGAAGAGGCCAATGAACTGGCACGGTGGTTACTTCGTGAGGAAGTGGAGGAGTGGTTGGCAAATTCTCCCAGTCGCCAGATTCCGCTGAGAACTGAAGTACCGGTGATGGCCAGTGGCCTGTCACTCTCTCGATTCGAACCGCTGGAAATCGATTGGAGTGAAGCCGCTGGGCAGCTCCATGAGGCGGTTCGAGAAGCGGAAAGGATCCTGTTGAACCCTTGAAGAATCGTGCGGTCGGGATGATCTTTCCGTTGCTTCCAGTGTTGATCGGTTTCTACATCCCGATCGTCATGGTCGCAATCGAGGATCAAGTCTTCTCTCCGGAGTCGGAGACTTCAATCGTGGCAGCTGCCGATTTGCTAGTGGTGCTGTCGACCATCAGGATCGTGGCGATGGCTGCATTGCTTGCGACACTGATCGGACTCGTCGATGCCATTCTGCTGGCGGGAACACGTGGTCCGCTGCGAGGCTTCATCCTGATCCTGTTACTGTCCTCCTTCTTGATCCCTCCGGCAGCTCTGGCTTCTGCAGTTCAGGCTTGCGTCGGTGCCTCGACCTTGCGAGCGACAGTTCGCGATGAGTTCGGAGCGGTTCTGATGCTTTCCTTGCGCTGGGCACCGGTTGCGGCAGCGATATTACTGGCCGCGGTATCGATGTGGCCTCGTGCCGAGGAGAGAGCGCTGCGCTCACTGCCTCCCGGAGTGGCTCTGGTCGCTCGTCTGCGCGGATTACGACCGGCGGCGTTCAGGTGTGCCGGACTGCTCCTGTTGTTATTGTTGCCGGCCGCAGAGTTGCCCTCCTACGCAGGAGTTGAAACGGTCTCCCAGCGAATCCTCGCCCGCTTGACTGTCGGGGATGCGGCAGAAGGTTGGAGACTGGCGATGGTGATGATGACGCTGCTGGTCCCAGCGATTTACTTCCTCACCTCATCGGGCGACGAGCCTGCAAGGGCAGGCCACCTCAATCAAGTGCATGGATTACCGCGGTTACCGTGGGCAAATCGGTTCCTGTTTCTTCGGGTGTTGCCGGCGGTGGCACTGATATTGGTACTGTTCTACACCGCCTGGCCTCGTGCCAGTGAAGTAGTGATTGCAGGGAAAGAGCTGGTCGATGCGGTGTCTTCAATCGGGCTAGAATTGCCTCGTGCGCTGCTGGCCTCGGTCGTGGCGATCTTGTGTGGCTGGCGACTGGCGGATGGGGGCCATCGCATCGGCCTGTTGTTGCTCTGCCTGCCGACGATGTTGCCGGGAAGCCTGGGTGCCATCGCCGTGGCCAGAATCTATCGACCGTTTCTTCCATGGTGGCTCGATGATCTACCCTTCCTGCTGACCCTCACTCAAATGTGCAAACTGGGTGCGCTCGCTGCAGCGGGTGGTTTCGTGGCGACCTGTGTCCTGCCTGCTTCGGAACGAGTGGCCGCACACTTGCTCTCGCCGACGGTGGCACGCTGGAGAATTCGCCTGCCGCGGGCGCTACCGGTGTTGATTCCGGCGGTTGGAATCGGTGTCGCCTTGGTACTGGGCGAGGTGGAGGCGACGTTATTGCTCGCCCCGCCGGGCCATCCATCCACCGCCCTTGAACTTCATCAGATGATGCACTTTCGCAATGATGAGCAGGCGGCGAGGCTGGCGCTGGTGCTGGCGATGCTGGGCGCAACCCTGGCACTGATGGTCGGCCGTTGCTGGAAGAGGGGAGACTGATGGCGCACCGAGAACTCGCGCTGGACCTGGATCAATGCGTGGTCACCCGCGGGATTGCGGTGATCGGGCCGGTGTCGTTGCAACTGGAGGTGGGGGAGCAACTGGCCCTGACCGGTCCCAATGGCGCCGGCAAGAGCAGTCTCTTGCTGGCGGTTGCAGGTCTGCTGCCGATCCAGTCAGGGACCCTGAGCATCGCCGGTCAGTCGATCGCCAGCGGTGCAGATGGTGCTGAACCGTGGCAACGAGGCATCGGATGGTTGGGGCAAGAGCGGGGACTGTGGCCACATCTGAGCATCGAGGCGCAATGTCGACTTGTCGGTGGAAAGAAGCGCGAACTTGAGCCACGGATCGCAGCCCTGGCAGAGCAACTGGCCATCTCCGATCGGCTCCATCGATTTCCTGCCCAGTTGTCTGGTGGAGAGGCACAGCGTGCTGAATTGCTCCGGGCAGTGATCATTCCCGGGCGGTTACTGCTCCTGGATGAGCCCTTCTCTGCACAGAACCAGGATGGGCGTCAACGGATGCAAGTCTTGCTCGATCTACTGTGTACCGAAGGCAGTTCGGTACTGATGGCTTCTCATGAAGTGCCGGAGGATTGGGCATCCTGCTCGATCGGATCGAACTAGATCAGTCGCTGGGATGGTCCGCTGATTTTTCGAATCGCCCATCGACCATGGCGAGCCTGCGGTCTGCCCGGGAGGCCAGGTCTGGATCGTGGGTCACGACCAGGATCGATGTGCCAAGATCCTCGTGCAACTGACGCAAGAGGGTGTGGATCTTCTCACTGGTGCTGGAGTCGAGATTTCCGGTGGGCTCATCGCAGAGCAATAGCCGCGGATTATTGATGAGGGCCCTGGCGATCGCCACTCTCTGGCGTTCACCTCCGGAAAGAGTGCCAGGAGCTTGCTCTTCACGGCCGGCGAGTCCCACCGTTTCGAGCAAGGTGCGCGCTTTCGCTTCGATCTGCGGCTTGCGCTGCTTCCAATCGCTTTTCGGTGTTCCGACGATGGCCGGAAGCATGACATTTTCGAGCACGTCGAGATCGGACAGCAGGTGAAAGAACTGAAAGACGAAGCCGATGAACTGATTTCGAAGGCCACAGCGCTGCGGCTCGCTCAGTCCTGGGGATTGCCATGTTTGACCACCGCTGCGATAGGTGATCTGTCCCGAGGACGGGGTGTCGAGCAGGCCGAGGCAGTGCAGCAAGGTGCTCTTCCCCACTCCGCTGAGGCCGACGATGGCCACCATCTCCGCCTCGTGAATGTCGAGATCGAGATGGCGAAGCACCTCGAGAGAGCGGTCCCCGGGAAGGGAGAACTCCCGGCACAGATCTCGGGCACTGAGGACCGGTAGAGCTGGCTGGAGGTCATTCATGATGCAGCGCCTTGATCGGATCTCTTCTTCCGGCCCACAGCGCCGGCAACAGGCTGCCGAAGAAACCGAAGATGAGGGTTGGTGCACAGACCAGTACCATGTCTTGCCAGCGTAGGTGCGCAGGAATTTGTTCGAGGTAGTAGATGTCGGGTGGAAACAGCCTCAGTCCTGTGGCTCGGTAGATCGATTCATGGATCTCGTTGATGTTCTCTGTCAGTAACCAGCCGCCGAACAGGCCGATGGCTGCTCCGGTGATGCAGAGAAACATCCCCTGCTTCAACACCAGCCGGACGACTCCGCTACGAGTGGCGCCGAGTGCGCGTAGAACTCCGAGATCGCGGTTCTTCTCGATCACCAACAGCATCAGGATGAGAAAGATCATGGCGGCGGCGAAGGCGACGATCAGCAGCATCATCGCGGCGATGATGCGCTTTTCGATTTCGACTGCCTGGAGCAGATTTTCGCGCTGATTTTCCCAGGTCTTGATCTCCAGCGATCGCCATGGGATCGCATCTTCCTCGGTCGGGTCGAGATCCATTCTGCGGGAGATCTCCTGATGGATCTGGTCCTTGATCTGGGATGCCTGGGAGTAATCTGCCAATCGCAGGGAGATCCCCGTGATGCGCATGTCCTGTGCTTCTTCATCCCACAGGTCGAGGAGTTGCTGAAGTGCACGGATATCGGAGTAGGCCCAGCGCTGATCCTGCTCGTAGACCCCGGACTGGAAGGCACCAACCACGATGAACTTACCGATCCTGGGTTCGTAGGAGACTGGCGAGTAGGTCGAGAGTTGAACGATATCACCCAGGGCCACTCGTCCGCTGCGTAGCGCTTCGATTCCGACCACCAACCCCTGGGGGGGGGCTTCCTCAGCGAATCCCACGCCGGCATCGCCGCGCAAGTTCCATCGCAGCATCTGGCGGCGACGCTCGAGCGAGAATACATCCGCCACCCTCTGGGGATCTGGCGGTGGCCGATCTTCGGGGAGCATCCGGAACGGGTCTGCTTGTAGCTGTTCAATCTCATCGTCGCTGAGTAGGTAGAGATCGAAATCGGAGACCTCGGGTTCTGTCGATGGGTCGATGCCGCGCAGGATGCAGTAGTCGAGTACGGTGGACTTGTAGATGGCGAGGGTTTCGATGAAGGGGCTGGCAGCCTCGACTCCCTCCGTCTGGCGAGCGGCCTGCAGTAGCGGATCCTCTCCGACCAGCAAGCGCATGGCGCTCCCCTTCACCACCAGGTGCGAGAGGCTACCGCGGATGCGCTCCTTCATCTCGAGTTTGAAACCCTCCATCACCGCCAGCACCGAGATCAACGAGAAGACCCCGAGCGCGACCGCCACCGTTGCGGCCCACGGCGCCCAGCGTCGTTTCAAGTAGCGTCTTGAGAGAAAGGTCTGGTATTGCAATGGTCGACTCCAGGAACTCGGGATCCTCTTCGATCTACCCTCCGGAGCGGGGGTATGCAAGGAGTGATCCGACCACTATTGAAATACACAAAGTCTTCTTGATAAAGGAGTTGGATGGCATTTGGTGGATTACTTTCTCACTCCAGAATCGCTACAGAGTGGAGCGCGTCCCGGGTAGTATACAGATGGTTCGCAAGGGGAATCCTGGGACCCGATGACATCGTTTGTCGGGGGCCCACGGTAAGAAAATTGATCCAATCCTGGGGTAGAGACCCTCCTGGCCCCAGTGGGGATTCCGAATGCCGCCGCCACATCGGTGGCCCTGAGCCAGGAAACGCAGCCAGACCCTGTCATGGAGGCTGCCGGGAGCCAACTCTGAGTATGAAATCCGAGGTGCAAAATTGAAGATTCGTCAGATTCCCGTCGATGGCTACGAAACCGTCGTGGTCGCAGAGGACTCCGCATCCCAATTACACGCTCTCATCGCCATCCATGATACGACGCTGGGGCCGGCCCTCGGCGGATTGCGGATGTGGAATTATTCCAGCGAAGAAGAGGCACTCACCGATGTGCTGAGGCTCGCTCGCGGTATGACCTACAAGAGTGCTTGTGCCAATACCGGGCTCGGTGGCGGCAAGGCGGTCATTATTGGTGATCGAGAAACCGATCTTACCGAGGAGCGCTTTCGAGCGATGGGTCGATTCATCGAGACCCTCGAAGGTCGGTACATCACCGCAGAAGATGTGGGAATCGGCATCCGGGAACTGGAGTGGTTACGCGAGGAAACCAGGCATGTTACTGGACTTTCACGGGCTTCTGGTTCGAGCGGTAATCCCTCTCCCTTCACGGCACGTGGCGTGATCCGGGGTCTGTTCGCCTGTGCAGAGGAGCGTTTCGGAACCAGTCATCTCGATCGACTTCGTTATTCGGTTCAGGGACTGGGTCAGGTCGGTGGCGATGTGGTTCGCTGCCTCTCGATGCTGGGTGCGACCGTGACTGTCTCGGACATCAACGACGAACGTTGCGAAGAGTATGCCGCTCTTCCGGGTGTCGAAGTGGTGCCTCTGGATGATATCTATTCGGTCGATTGTGACGTCTTCATGCCATGTGCACTGGGAGGTGTTCTCAATGACGACACGATCCCGTTACTGAAGGCACAGGTCGTGGCAGGATGTGCTAATAACCAGCTGCTGAGAAGCGAACATGCGGATGCCCTGTATGCACGGGGAATTCTCTATGCCCCCGATTTCATCATCAATGCGGGGGGAATCATCAATGTGTCGGTGGAAGTCAGGGAGCAGGGTTACAACGAGCGTACTGCAGTCCGCAAGATTGAAAACATCTACGACGGATTGCGTGAGGTTTTTGAAAAATCACGCCGTGAGAATCTGACTCCCGCAAAGGCCGCAGATCGTGTTGCAGAGTTCCGTCTTGAACAGGCGAGAAACCGCAACGGACATCATGTCGCAGATGGGGCTCCGAACTCCTGATGGCCATTTCTGGGCCTGCTGGACAACGATTGCCATCGCGCAGTCGGATTCGGGCCAAGGTGGATTTTCAACGAGTGTTTGCTCGAGGGAAGCGCCGAAGGACTGATCATCTACAGGCTGTGATCCATCCCACTGGGGCAGAGTGGTCACGCATCGGACTTGCGGTCAGTCGTAAGGTCGGAAACGCAGTGGTCCGAAATAGACTCAAGCGACGTCTTCGGGAAATCTTTCGTATTCATCGAGACCAGGCTCCCGAGATGCGAGACATCATCTTCATCCCACGTCCCGGCTGTGCTGCCATCTCCTATCAGGATCTGACGAAGGAGGCGCGGCAGTTGATCGGGATCTCGGTACAGGATCGAGTTCGTGGATGAGCGAACCGATGGGAGACGATTCCCTTCGTCAGCGACTCAGCGATGGCATCGGCGTGCGCTTTCTTCAGGGCTGCATCCGGATCTACCAGCGCGGCATCTCTCCGTGGCTTCCGCCGATGTGCCGTTTCCAACCGAGTTGTAGTGAATTCGGTATCGAGGCACTGCAACGACACGGTGCCTGGCGGGGCATCTACTTGACCACTGCCCGACTGCTGCGCTGCAATCCCTTCAGCAGGGGCGGTCATGATCCGGTTCCGGGGTGTCCACACGATTCGCCGCCTACCGATTGATGGGGACTGACAGCGCGTCGGGGCCATCTGCTGGTGGCCATCTACTGTTGCAGGATACTTTATAAAGTGTAAAGTGCATCTCTGGCAGGGATCCCTGGCGCCACAGGGGGCTGGTGGACGGGGAGTATTGACCTTGGTGGAGGCACTCGTGGGGAAAATCCCACCCAAACTTTTCAAGATCGGCGAGGTGATGGCGCACACAGGCATCTCACGCCAAACGATTCACGACTACACTGTAGGGGGCTTCATCGATGAAGATGCCCGTACTCCTGCGGGGCACCGATTGTATGGTGGCTGGGTGTTCGAGAGACTGGATCGGATCCGACAGCTGCAGCAAGAGGGGCATTCCCTCAAGACCATCAAGACGATGATTGATGAGGAAACGATCTGACCTGATTCGAGTCTTTCCACGCTCGACACCGAAGATGCCATATACCCGCTTCAGTGGATCCCATTCCGGGGAACTAGCGAAAGGAACATGACGATGAACCACCAGCCCGCCGCGTCACAGCGGTTACTCCAAGCGCTCCAGGATCAGGCCGAAATCTACGAGCAACTGCTGGAACGATGCGACGACCCCACGATTCTCCCCGAAGAACTGGCTCAATTGGCCGAAGACTCGCAGCAGAAAGCCCATCAGATCGGCGAACAGGTCACCGATGTGGTCGCTTCGTGGTGTGAGATTTCCGCAGGACTGGAGCCAGCAATCCGCAAGGAAATTATCGCCGCTCGATCGAAGGTTCACGATTTCATCTATCAGATCCTCGACCGCCACCAATCGCTCCTCGGGAAGTTCGAAACTGGTGGCGGCGGTGCGCTGCGTCAGGAGTCCGATCTGCTGCAGAAAGAGTCGATAGAGGTGTCCTGAGGTCGGGGCTATACCCCACCTCCTGTGATATGATCCGCAGGTGATACGGTCAAATCGTCTGGAGAAATCTGCGCTCAATTGCGGTGCTACCGCAGGGCCAGTAGAGGAGCGCTGAAATGTCAGATGAGGATTCTCTCTGGGACTCGATGGGTAAGGTCGGATTCAAGAGTGCCGCGACCAACTCGGCGGAAGCGGAAGATCTGTCAAGGATCCCCGATCGTGGTGATCTCCACCAGCATCCCTATGCTTCATTTCTGCATAGTCTGCAAAAGCCTGGGCGATACACCGGTGGTGAACTCCACTCGGTCAAAAAGGTCGATGCACACCTCTCCTTCTTGCTAGCCTTTCCGGATGTCTACGAGATCGGCATGAGCCATCTGGGTTTCAAGATCCTCTACACGCATCTCAATTCTCTCGATGGTGTCAGAGCTGAGCGAGTTTATGCGCCGTGGATCGACTGCGAGAAGGAACTGGTTGAACGCGAGGTTCCCCTGGTCAGCATCGAATCCTGGCAGCCGATGTCTGAATTCGATGTGGTGGGCTTCTCATTGCAGTACGAACTCACATTCACCAATGTGTTGACGATGTTGGACCTCGGAGGACTTCCGATTCGCTCCGAAGATCGTGATGACGATTGTCCTCTGGTGATGGCGGGAGGGCCTGTCGCATTTCAGCCGGAGCCGATGAGCCCCTTCATCGATGCGTTCCTGATCGGAGATGGTGAGGGATTTTTCCATTCGGTGGTCAAGCGGTGGAGTCAGTTGAAGAAAGAGGGAGTGCCCCGGCGCGAAAGACTCATCGAAATCAGTCAGCTAGATGGAGTCTATGTTCCATCTCTCTACAGTACCAAGGTTGAGCCGATGACCGGTGTCACGGTGGTCGATGCGCCACTCGATGAGCGGGTCCCGAAGAGCGTGAGCAGGGCGCATGTCGCGGATCTGGGAGAATATCCCTTTCCAAGTGCTTCACCGGTTCCGAATACCGAGGTGGTTTTCGATCGTGCCAGTATCGAGGTGGCCAGAGGATGTACCGAGGGGTGTCGCTTTTGCCAGGCAGGAATGATCTATCGACCGGTCAGAGAGCGATCTCCCGAGGAGATCGTGAAGACGGTCAGGGATTCGGTTCGCTGTGGTGGCTTCGATGAGGTGTCACTGACCAGCCTTTCCACCGCAGATTACAGCGCCATCGAACCGCTGGTGAAAAAGGTGATGCCCGAATTGCGGGAGAAGAACATCTCCCTCTCGGTGTCGTCTTTGCGCGCTTACGGCCTGACCGATGCCATGCTCGATGAGATGGCCACAGTCAGAAATACGTCGCTGACCTTTGCCCCGGAAGCGGGAACTCAGCGGATGCGAGATGTGGTCAACAAGAACATCACCGAGGAAGACATCGCAAAGAGCGCGCATCGGATCTTTTCTCGTGGCTGGCGGAAGATGAAACTGTATTTCATGATCGGCCTCCCTTCCGAGGAGGAGGAGGATGTGCATGGAATTGCAGACACCGGCAAGCGGATGCTTGCCATCGCACGCGAGTACCTGCCCAAGGGAAGAGCGGGAGTGACCGTTTCGGTATCGAGTCATGTGCCCAAGCCTTTCACTCCATTCCAGTGGGCTGCGATGGACGACATTCCTGAGATCGAACGCAAGCACACCCTGTTGAGAAAGTTGACTCGTGAGCCGGGCATGGTCTTGAGATGGCATGATCCTACTACCAGCCACATCGAAGGATTTCTCAGTCGAGGAGATCGGGTCATCGCCGAGGCGGTGGAACTGGCGTGGCGCAAGGGGTGTCGCTTTGATGGGTGGTCCGATCGACTCCGGTTCGACCTGTGGATGGAAGCGATCGAGGAACTAGAAATCGATCGCTACCGTTATTTGGGGACGATTCCGGTCGATGCACGTCTTCCCTGGGATCACATCGATTGTGGTGTCGAGCAAGATTTTCTCAAACGAGAGTACCGTCGCTCGCTGAAGGACCGTACCTCACACCCGTGCGGCAAGCCGGGTAAGCGACTGACCCACTACAACAACTTTGAAGAGGCGAGTGAGGACAAGAGAAGACTGGTTTGCTACGACTGCGGAATCGCCTGTGACCTGGGCCAGATGAAATCTGAACGGATCGACTTCCTCGACCATCTCGATGCGCACAAGGACGAGACCACGGTTTCTTCACAGCGTGATGCCGATCTGGAATCGGTCCGTGCAGCGTCAAAACTGCGTCACGAGTCGCGGGTGAATCCGAACCAGCCACCAGTGCGCGAGGAACTGGATCGACCCAGCTACTCCTACAGGGTCCGATACGCAAAGGTCGGCTGTTCTCGTTTCATGGGTCATCTGGATCTGAACCGGATGCTACCGAGAGCGGTGCGGAGAGCTGGATATTCCCCTGCCTACTCGCAGGGTTTTCATCCGATTCCACAGATGTCGTTTGGACCGCCACTTCGGCTCGGCATGGCGGGGTTGTGTGAAGTGATGGATCTACGCCTGCAGGAGCAGGTGGATCCGAAGGTGCTGGCCGATGCACTTTCCCAACAGCTCCCCCATGGATTCGAGATCCGTTCAGTGCATTCCATCGGAGCGGCTGCACCAAAACTGTCCGCGGTCAGCAACTGGGCCGACTTCCTCATCCTCGTCTCGCAAGAGGCTGCATCTGCAGTGACTGCTGAACAATTGGTGGAGTTCTTGAATCCACACGAGATCAAGGTCGAGCGATTCAGCAAGAAGGGCAAGCGTAGAATTGTCGACATCCGTCCCGGAGTGGCCTCGCTGGAATGGATCGATGAGGTTCCCGAGGACGCCACAGAATTACTCGAGGTGCGAGATGATGAACGGTTGCTTCAGATGAGGATCTGCCTGCAGGGAGATCACCAGTTGAAGCCGGAAGAAGTGTTGACGATGATCTTCGAGGGAGTAGTGCCGGAAGGTACCCAGGTGATCCGAAGGAGGTTGCTGCCCGCTCCAACGGTAGAACTGGTCCCCGCCCGTTGATGGGATCGGTGCAGGACCCGTTTGATCGGGTTATGTTCCGTCTTCCCCGATCGCCTCGACGGGGCACTCTTCCTTGGCTTGCTCGCTCAACTCGATCTCTTCAGGAGTCGCGGGCTGCTTGAAGACATAGGAATAGCCCTCGTCCTCATTGGCCCTGAAGTTATCGGGAGCAGTGGTGCGACAGAGGTCGCAATCGATGCACTCCTCGTCGACATACCATTTTCCAGGCACGTTGCTTTCAACTCTGTTTGCTGGGTCTGCCATCGAAGTTCTCCAAGAAATGTTCAGTTTTCTAATTCAGAGGATACCTGCTGGCCCTCTCCAGTGAACCCGTACCACTGTGAGGATAGGATTTCTGAGATTTCTCCGCAAGGGAACCGCTGGGCAGGTTTTGTGGCCACGGGCTGCAGGAGCGGATATTCTCCCGGTTGGCGGCGTTTCGCCGTGACCTCCCGTTTCCCTCCGATCGGGGGGGGAGACTGAGAAATTGGAGGGAAAGGAGCCCCATTGAAGGTCGTCATCGCACATAGCCCCGATTCAGACGATGCTTTCATGCACTTTGCCATCGGTGAAGGCAAGGTCGATACCGGTGAGTATCAGTTCGACCACATGATGGCAGATATCGAAACGCTCAATCGCCATGCGGTCGAAGGTAGACACGAAGTGACCGCCATTTCGATTCATGCCTACGCCCATCTGTCGGATCAGTATGCATTGCTGAATCATGGAGCGAGCATGGGAGAGGGATACGGCCCGCTGCTGATCACCAAGGAGCCACGGACCCGTGAAGACCTGTCAGATCAAGTCATCGCTGTTCCTGGAGAGTGGACCAGTGCCGCTCTGGCACTCAAGCTGTGGATGCCAGAAGCGAAAACGGAAGTGGTTCCCTTCGATGAGATCATGCAACGAATCGACTCGGGAGAGTTCGAGGCTGGTGTGATCATTCACGAGGGTCAGGTGACCTACGAAGATGAGGGATATCACTCTGTAGTGGATTTCGGTGAATGGTGGGCTCGGACTCAGGATGGGCTTCCGCTTCCTCTGGGAGGGAATGCCATCCGCAGAGATCTGGGGGAGACACACATCCGAGAGATCTCAAGGATTTTGCGCGAGAGCATCGCATATGCTCTGGAGCATCGTGAAGAAGCACTCCAGTATGCCGAGCAATACAATCGAGGTCTTACGCGCGAGCAGACCGATCAATTCGTCGGTATGTACGTCAATCAGAGAACCCTGGACTACGGTGAGGATGGCCGCGAAGCGGTGTGCCGATTCCTCCGGATGGGTGCCGGCAGTGGAGCAGTACCGGAAGTGGCTGAACCTGAGTTCATCGTCTGATTCCTGGTCGCTTCCGGCACATCCCCTTCAGGGTGGAGGAGGACCTTCTGATGTCGATGGGTGAGGACCCAGCAGAAGAGTGGCGAGATGTCTCTGGCTGGGCGGGCACTTGCCATGCCCGCTGCAAGGTCATCCGCTGTCAAGGAGTCGAGGAGAGCCGCACCCTTCTGCGGGAGGACGGCCCCTGGTTGCCTCGGGGCGGCGGGTGCTCCTACGGCGATGCTGCGATTCTTGATCAGGGGCGATTGTTGCAATTGAAGCCCCCCAGCGGTGACCAGATCCTGTCCGCTGTTCCAACGCCAACCGATCTGGAATCACCAAGCGTATCGGTTTCTGCTGCAGTAACCCTGCGCCAACTACTCCCACTGCTCAATCGCCAGGGGCTCACTCTGCCGGTGGTCCCAGGGGTCCTCGATGCCACGGTGGGAGGGATGCTTGCAGCCGATGTCCACGGCAAGAATCACCTGAGCAGGGGGTCGATCGGGGATGTCACCGTTGCTCTCCAAGTACTGCTTCCCTCTGGCGAAGTGATCGACTGTGATCGAGATCGAGAGCCAGAGATCTTTCGTGGGACCATCGGTGGCATGGGTTTGACGGGAGTGATTCTCGAGGCCCGATTGGCAGTGATTCCTCTGCTGGCAGACAGGGTCGAGGTGCAGGTTCTGGCCACGAAAAATCTGCAGGAGTCCCTCGCGCAACTCGATCGACTCGCCGCTAGTGAAGAGCATGTAGCGGCCTGGATCGACCCGACCGCCAGGGGCAGCGAGTTTGGTCGAGGGATCGTGGTTGGGGGAACGGTGGTCGCGACCGATCGGGTCGTTCGATCGAACCGTTCGAGTTGGGATCTTCCCAGGGGGAACAGTTTTCCCGCTGGATTCTCCTGGGCTCTGTCTCCGATCGGAATCCGCTGTCATAACGCCGTGCGCCACGCCTTGGCAAGAATCGGTCGTCGGCAGAGAAGCTGGGAACTGGAGCGGCTGCTGTTCCCGCTCGAACGCTGGCGCGACTGGAAGAAGATCTACCAGCCAGATGGATTCCACCAGCACCAGTCGCTCATTCCCGAAGATCACTGCTCTGGAACGATCCGCGAACTGCTCGAACTCTCGAACCGTGGACGGTGCCCCTCGACGTTGGTCGTGATCAAGAAGATGAGAAAAGGTGCGGGGGGACTGTCTTTTGGTGCCGAAGGGATGACCCTCTCGATGGATTTCAAAGCCACCGCTGGAGTGAAGGAGATCTTGCACCACTGTGATTCGCTGGTTGCAGATGTGGGCGGTCGAGTCTATCTCGCCAAGGATTCGACTCTCACACCGGAGTTGTTGCGAAGGATGTATCCGCAAGTGGATCAGTTTCTCAGTTTGAGAAATCGCATCGATCCCGATCGGAAACTGAATTCAGATCTTTCCAGAAGACTGGAGATCTAACTCTGGTCGATCTGTTTTGACTCCAGGTAGAGAGCCCATGGAGTGGTCAATTTAAAACAGGTGCCGTTTCCTCTGCTTTTCGACCGACACATCCCCGGAATGATTCAGAACTGGTACTCGACACCAAGTTCGATCACTTCAATCGAGAAGTCGAGATCGATGGGCCTTCCATCGGCAACTCTGGACAACTCGATGTTGTGCGATCGAACTCCAGCAAAGAGGCTCCAGTCAGGGTCAGGATCCCAGCCGAGTCGAATCGAGCCATCGATGCATTCGGCGTCGTAGTCGGTGATTTTCGCCAGGGGAAGAAAGGTAAAGATCCCTTCAAGATCCCATGTAGCGGCAATCTTGATCGATGATTGGATGCCGAGAACCGGTGCCGGTGCCAACTCATCGAACTCGGCAAATACCGACGGGTCGCTGGTCGATTTAAATTGGAGCCGAATCCCGGTCAGATCGAGGCCAGCGAGTAGCCGAGCATCGAGAGTTCCTTCTTCTCCCCGGGCAGATGCGGAGAGGGGAAAGGCCATCAGCAAGCGTACACTGCTCAGTTCGATCTCGGAGCCGTAGATGTCTGCCGGGAGATCGGCGCCGACGATGGCGCCGGAGAAGAAACCTGTCGACGCACTGGATGCACCGATGCTGTCGACCAGGAAGCGCAAGGGTCCATGATCGAGCTGGATTCGCATCCCTGCTGAGAGTGAAGATTCCGATAGATCTTGTTGCTCGAGGTGGACCTGACTGGAGGTTGTGCCACTGACAGTGGTCATTTTTCCTTCAGGAGCAGTTCTCGCGGCGGAAACCGTAGCGGTGACATCCAATCGCTGCTGGAACTTTTCGGAGATGGAGCAGCCACAAGTGCAGCTCAGCAGGAGCATCCATCCGAGGAGGGGCAGCCGGGACTCGGGAGAGACCAGCGAAGAAACTGTCGGTGTTGATTTCTGACTGACTACCATGCTCTTTCCATCCTCTTCAATCTCCTGTTCGGGATCGATTGTGCCTGTTTGTGGAGACTCCGCAACTCATGCCCCCGAGGTGGTCCTGGGGACTCGTGGAGGCTAGGATGGGGTGAGGCGGATGCGAGTACCAGAGAGAGGTGAGAATTCGTGAAATTTTGGTATTCGAGAAGTTCTGGACGCCATGCCAGCAGTATCGCTCGATGGGCGATCCTGCTTCTTCTTGCCGGCCCTCTTCATGCATTGGCGGGGGAGGCGCTGGAGGAGGAGATTCCAGCAGCGCTACTGGAGCAGTTCGAGAATGAAGTCCGGCCGCTGCTGGTACAGAGATGTTATTCCTGCCACAGTTCCGAGGCGAAGGAACTGAAGAGCGATCTGAGGCTCGATTTCCGCGACGGAGTTCTTACTGGAGGAGATCGGGGTCCCGCAGTGAATCCCGGGGACCCGGCGGGCAGTCTATTACTGCGAGCGGTCAATGGAACCGAGCCGGGGCTCACGATGCCCCCGGGTGAGACTCTCTCCACCCTGGAGATCCAGTCGCTAGCGCAGTGGATCCGCACCGGGGCCAGTGATCCCAGAGATGAACCGATATCCCCGAATCGTCGATCCCCAGCAGGGCGAAAGCCGGTCGAGATCGAGAAGTCCCGGTCGCACTGGGCTTTCCTGCCGGTGGCAGACCCGGCACCGCCAGAGGTGCAGGCGATCGAGCGGGTGAGGGATCCCATCGATGCATTCATCCTCGCGGAGTTGGAACGAAATGATCTCACCATGGCACCCGAGGCGAGCCTCCCGGTGCTGGCCCAGCGGGCGCACCAGTTGCTCACTGGACTTCCCTTGCCCTGGCCCCGCCTGAAGCAATTGGTGGAGTCCGAGGATCCGCTAGCTTTCGATCAGTTCATCGATGAGTTACTGGCGTCCGATGGATTTGGAGAGAGGTGGGCCAGGTCATGGTTGGACCTGGTGCGCTATGCCGATTCCAACGGTCTCGATGAAAACCTCGCCTTCGGAGAGGCGTGGCGCTATCGAGATTACGTGATCCGGTCCTTCAATGAGGATAAACCCTTCGATGAGTTCTTGGTCGAGCAGATCGCCGGGGACTTGCTTCCCCAGACGGCGGATCAACAGGCGTGGAGAGATCAGCGTCTCGCTACCGGATTCTTGGTTCTGGGTCCAAAGATGCTGGCCGAACAGGACGAGGCGAAGTTGGCCATCGATGTGGTGGATGAGCAACTGGATGTCACCGCCCGGACCTTCCTGGGAATGACCGTAGGCTGTGCTCGCTGTCATGATCACAAGTTTGATCCGATTCCGGCCAAGGATTATTACGCCATGGCAGGGATCTTTCGATCGACCAGCACCATGGAGAGCTTGAAAACCGTCGCCAAGTGGCGTGAGATCTCGCTGGAAACAGTGGCAGAGGCGCAGAGTAGAAAACTCTGGGAAACTGAGCGAGCCAGCATTGCCAAGAATGTTGAGAGCGCAAAGAAGGAACTGCGGGAAGTCCTCGAGGGAGGTCTCTCCGGGGGAGTCGGCAAGCATCTTCTGGCGGCGCTGGATGCGATGCAGGAAATCGCCATCGCAGGAGTGACAGAGACGCACTCCACCTCACTCGGGGAGAACCGTTCGAACTACGGGACCGATCAGATACCGGTACTTCACTCGGCGAAGGGCGGACTCCAGCAAGCGACCTGGGAATTGCAGGTCCCGACAGCGGGTGAGTGGAACCTCGATGTTCGGTATGCGGCGCTGGAGAAGCGCCCGATGCGTCTACTGGTGAACGGGGAGCAGATCTCGAAGGATGCACTCGCCTCCGTCACTGGTGGTTGGACCACCAACGATCTGCGCTGGGAAACTCAGGCGACACTGGACCTCGATGCGGGCCTGGTAACGATCCGACTCGAGAGACCGGGTGCTGTTCCTCATCTGGATCGAGTCCGGCTGGTTCCCGCCAAAGGGTGGCCGAACACCGTGGATCCGATCATCGTTTCCGGATGGGTCGATTTCCTGACAAGACCGACGATCGAGGAGGATCCTCTCTGGGGATCCTGGGTCCGGTGGATGCATCTGGGGAGCGAAGATCGACCACAGAACCCGCAGCAGGTCGCCCACTGGTGGGCCAATACCGTCGCCGACCCGCGGATCGATAAGTTGCCTGCAGAGGTGAAGGCCATCCTCTCAGAGGCTACTCCCAAGGATCATCCGGGGATCGCAGCGGTCTTCCAGAAGGTGGTCGAGGCGACGGTAGTCACCGAAGATGGGACAGTGGTTCAAACGCCATCGGTCTCCCAGCAGTTGCACTCGACGGTCGGCCCCTGGTTCGAGCCGTTATTGCAGGCAGAAAACGCAGCTCCCGAAGAACTTCGTGTACCAGTCGAGCAGATGGTGGCGGCGCTTGCGAAGAAAGATGAGTCGATGCCCCCCGCTGCGGTGATGGCACTCGGTGTCCAGGACGGAAAGGTCGCCGACCTTCCGATTCATATTCGCGGTAGCCATCTTCGATTGGCCAAGGATGCGGTGCCGCGTGGTGCTCTTCAGATCACCGACCACCTGGTTCCCCCGATGCAGGCAGAAGATGGGAAGAGTGGGCGGCTGGAGCTGGCACGCTGGATGGCAGATGAGCGGCACCCCTTGACCTCGCGGGTGGCGGTCAATCGAATCTGGTTGGAACTGTTTGGTGAAGCACTGGTCTCGACTCCGTCCAACTTCGGTTTCAGTGGTGATCTACCCAGTCATCCAGAACTTCTGGATCGACTCGCTCACGACTTCGTCGCCGATGGCTGGTCGACGAAAAAGACGATCCGAAGAATCCTCAAGACTTCCACCTGGAGGCAACAGGTCATCGAAAATCCGAGGGCGACATTGATCGATCCGGAAAACCGACTCTTGTGGAGCCAGAATCGCCAACGCCTGCGTGCAGAAGCAGTGCGCGATTCAGTGCTGGCCGTGAGTCAGGGTCTCGACCGCGAGATGGGCGGCACCTTGTTGATGACCAAAAATCGCGGATATGTGACCAATGACCAGTCGAACAATACGGCTCGCTACGATCTTCCTCGTCGATCCATCTATCTGCCGGTGATTCGCAATGCGATGTATGAGCTGTTCAGCGCCTTCGATTACAATGATCCTTCGACACCGATCTCGAAGCGTTACTCGACCGTGGTGGCTCACCAGGCGCTGTTCTTTCTCAACTCGCCGATGGTGTTGGATGCTGCGCTGGCGATAGCCAATCAGGTCCTCGAATTGAAGTTGACCGAGGTCGACCAAGTTCAGGAGATGCATCGCAGAATCCTGTGTCGCGAAGCCACCGAAGCAGAGGTAGAGCGTGCGATCTTGTTCGTGAAGCGAGTGGAGCAGTCGATCCTCACGATGCCTGAAGAAGATCGACCGGGTGATCCGTACCAGTCTGCGTGTCAGGCGTTTTGTCAGGCGTTACTGGCGACCAGCGAGTTTCTGTATCTTGATTGAAGGTCTTGGTCGGGTTCGAGGCCCGTGGAGACTGAGGAGTTGAAGTGAATATTGATCCGATGAGTGCTATCTCGCGCAGGAAAATGCTCAAGGGCTGTTGCGCCGGATTTGGTGCACTGGCTCTCGATGGGTTGCTTGGATCATCTCCGGCATTCGCAGGAATCCCCGGAGGGCCGCATTTTGCTCCGCGGGCAAAGCGGGTCATCTTCCTCTTCATGCACGGTGGCCCGTCACAGGTCGATACCTTCGATTACAAGCCGAGATTGATCCAGGATGACGGCAAGCCGCTGCCGTACCCACTCCCTCGAGTGACCTTTGCCGATCCGAAGCAATATGGCGGAGTGATGAGATCTCCCTGGGAGTTCAAGCAATACGGTGAGTCGGGGCAGTGGGTCAGTGATCTGTTCCCCCACGTCGCGGGAATGGTCGATGACATCTGCTTCGTCAAGAGTATGCACGGCACCAATGACGCTCATGGTGGAGCATTACTTGCCCTCCACACCGGAAGCGACACCTTCGTCAGGCCGAGCATGGGTTCGTGGGTGCTCTACGGACTGGGTGAGGAGAACTCGGACCTGCCAGGATTTATCACCATCTGTCCGACGCTGGGGCATGGGGGAGTCAACAACTGGTCGAGCGCATTCTTGCCGGCTCGATACCAGGGAACTCCGATCGGGCATGCCGGAGTCAAGGCGAGAAATGCAACGATTCATCACCTGAAGAACAGCCACTGGAATGAAGGACTGCAGCAGATGCAGCTGGAACTTCTCAACCAGATCAATCTCGAGCATCTCGGAGATCGAGCCACCGACGATTCGCTCGATGCTCGGATTCGATCCTTTGAGGTGGCGTTCCAGATGCAAACCGAGGCTCCAGAGGTGATGGATCTCGCAGGCGAGACGGCGACCACCATGGAGATGTATGGCATCGACGAACCGAAAACTGACAACTTCGGGCGTCAGTGCCTGATGGCTCGACGTTTCGCAGAGGCGGGAGTTCGTTTCATTCAGTGCACTCATTCCTACAAGTGGGATCAGCACAGCAATCTCAAGGGAGGCCATTCCAACAATGCGCTCGAGGTCGACAAGCCGATTGCCGGACTGTTGAAGGATCTCAAGACGCGGGGATTACTGGAGGACACGCTGGTGATCTGGGGCGGGGAGTTTGGCCGGACACCGACAGCTCAGGATGGAAACGGAAGAGACCACAATCCGCATGGGTTCACGATATGGATGGCCGGTGGAGGCGTCAGAGGGGGTATGTCCTATGGCGAGACGGACGACTACGGTTATCACTCGGTGGTCGATAAGGTGCACGTCAATGATCTTCACGCGACGATCTTGCACCTGCTGGGGATTGACCACGAGAAACTGACCTACCGCCATGCGGGGCGTGATTTCCGCCTCACCGATGTCGCAGGAAACGTGGTCAAAAAAATTATCGCCTGAGACCGGTCAGGTCACAGGCGACAATTGATACTGAACTCAAAGATCCGATCAGTGCTGGATTACCAGTTGATTCCGGTCATCACTGAAAACACGGACCGGTCCGAGATCCCATCGTATGTAGAGATCCTGTAATCCAGTCCGAAGTGAGCGTTGTCTCCAAGGTGTAGTAATGCTCCACCGTGAAAGTAAACGCCCGTTTCATCTGCTTTGATGCCGGCAACGGGAGGGATTCCGTACTCGTCGACACTGATCATCGAAACTCCACCTCCACCGATCAAGGACAACGGTGTGAATGGGAGTTCTGCAGTGATCCGGCCTCCGGCGAAGAACTCGGAGTCGCGAACCTTTCCGAGGACGCCGTCATTTTCGGTGGCCTGGATGTATGCCACTTCAGGAGCGATGTACCACGCACTTTTGCGTGCACTCACCCAGAGGCCGTAACCATCGACATCGTTGAGATTCGATGGATTCTCTTCAAGGTCGTATGTGCCATAGATGAGACTCGTTTGGCCGGTGTAGGGCTTTGGGTTTGGCTGCTCTACCCCGGAAAAGGGCGAAGTAGCATCGGGGCGAAAGCGAACCCAGTCATCATTGCCGGCGCAGCCGGCAAGTAGGACCAGGGACAGCAGGGGAAGCGCAAGGGCTCTGAGACTCCACACTTTTGGTCTCCAATTCAATTGGCTCCAGTTGATTGGGCTCAACATCGGGATCACACCTTTCCTGGTTCCCGGTCATTCCGGGAATCCCTTCTGGTCGCACGCCAAGCCTCGGCTGAATCGACTCGGAGGGGCTCCGACTGACCATCACCGACTCCTGAACAGAAACGACCCGGATGGGGAAGGCGGGATTCTAGACCGCAGGAGAAGCAGCGGCAAGTGACCCTCGAATGCTCTTGTGACGGCGATCGGCCCGGTGCCAGGGCCGATGGCCGGAAAGAAGAGAGAAGTGGGCTTTTCTTGACTCCGAACGGCCATCTCGTAGGATCCAGGCTTCCAGGTATGTCCATACTGGTGATCCTGTCCCAGAGTCGCCTGTTCGACAGAGCCTGCCCGGATCCGGTGATCATGATTGCCGGGCTCGAAATGGAAGGTTTGGTCCTGGAAAGTTGATTGGAAGCTTGAGGGCAGACGCGCGGGGTTCGCCTGGAACTGAGGCGGCGCGGCAGCCCTGGCGAGAGTTCTCGGAGGAGACGAAGCGTTTGGATCGGAAAGAAATTGTGGAGACCTGCTTGCTCAGGTCTGGCAATGTTCAGGATCTCGATTCAACATTTGCTCCTCAAAATCACTGACCAAGGTTGGTACCCAGAAGGTATCGGACCGATAACGGACCCGGCCCGGCGTGGCGGGTCAGTCTGCGGATCCTTGAGGGACCCGACAGGAGAGGTGACGCATGAAGAAGAAGGTCGGAGAAATCCTTCTGGAGAAGGGTTGGGTTACCGACGAGCAGGTCAAGAAGGCGCTCGGCTACTCCAAGGCAGAAAACTGCAAGATTGGAGAAGCACTTGTGAATCTGGAGATCTGTTCTCAGGAACAAGTTTCCCGGGCTCTCGCAATCCACTTCCAACTGCCCTTTGCCAATCTTGGCAAGCACATCATCCCACAGGAAATCATCGATTCTGTGCCCAAGGAGGTCGCACTCGAACACAAGATCGTCCCGGTGGCGCGAAAAGGTCGCACCCTGGTGATCGCCATGGGCGACCCCCTCGATTTCTTTACCATCGATAACCTACGTTTCATCCTCTCGACCGAGGTCGACTGCGCGCTGGCGACTCCTGCCGCGGTGGAGGAGGCACTGGACGATTACTACCGCCTTGCCGGTGGGTACGACTCGGTCCTGGGTGCCGACGCTGGGTCGGATGACGATCTCGAGTTCGGTCGTGGTGAGTTTGCCGGAGACGATGGGGATGCCAATGAGGCTCCGGTCATCAAACTGGTGCATATGATCATCGCAGACGCGCTCAAGGCCTCCGCCTCGGATATCCACATCGAGCCGATGGAGTCGGAACTCCGGGTGAGATACCGGATCGACGGCGTTTGCAAGGTGATGGAATCGCCGCCGAAGAAGTTACAGGGCCCTGTGATCTCGCGATTGAAGATCATGTCGAGAATGGACATGGCCGAAAAACGGCGTCCTCAGGACGGCAGGATCAAGATCAAGATCCAGGGAAGAGAGATCGACCTTCGTGTTTCGATCATTCCCAGCGTCCACGGCGAGAGCGTGGTGATGAGGATTCTCGACAAGGACGCAGGACTGGTGGACCTGGAGAAACTCGGGTTCCACGAATCCGATCTCGCCCGTTTCAATCGGATCATCAAGCGCCCCAATGGAATCTTCCTGGTCACCGGCCCGACCGGTTCTGGAAAGACTACCACTCTGTACTCGGCACTGATGGATCTGAACCGTCCTGACGTCAAGATCATCACCGCAGAGCACCCGATCGAATACAACCTGACCGGGATCAACCAGGCAGAAGTGAAGCACGAGATCGGACTCGACTTCTCAAGGATTCTTCGAGCGATGATGCGTCAGGCACCCAACATCATCCTGGTCGGTGAGATTCGTGACCGGGAGACGGCGGACACCGCCATCCAGGCGGCGCTGACAGGTCACCTGGTCTTCTCGACTCTGCACACCAACGATGCGCCTTCCGCACTGACTCGATTGATCGATATGGGCGTGAAGCCATTCCTGGTCGCATCTGCGGTTCTCGCCATCATGGGGCAGAGACTGATCCGGGTGCTGTGCAAGGAGTGCAAGGAGGCTTACGAGCCGACCGAGACCGAACTAAGGATGGTGGGATTGAGTAGCTCAGAAATTGCGGATCAAACCCTGTACCGTCCGGTCGGTTGTCCCAAGTGCTCCAATGGATACAAGGGTCGTTGTGGAATCTATGAATTGCTGGAGATGTCTTCTGAACTCAGAGACATGACTTTCAACAAGACTCCGTCGAAGGACCTTCGCAACAAGGCGAGAAGTGAGGGAATGGTTTCCCTTCAGGAGGATGCCGTGAGGAAACTCCTGTCGGGGATTACTACCATCGAGGAAATCTTGAGGGTGACGCACTCTTCGGAGTTCTCGAGCTAATCTGAACACTTGAACCGGTACCGCCCCGGATTTGCCGGCGGTGAGGTGGAACATGGCACTGGCCGGAGAACCGATAGGTCAAATCCTCAAGGGGATGGGCCTCATCACCGAACTCGACATCCAGGAGGCACTGCAGGAGCAGAAGTCGAAGGGCGGCGCCCTCGGCCGAATTCTCTCCGACAAGGGCTTGGTTACCGATTCTGACCTCCGGGTGGCGATTGCCAAGCAAGCGGGAATGGATCCGATTGATCTCGATGAGGTGATCGTGACATCTGACCTGCTGGATCTGGTTCCCGCTCACGTGGCCGAGACCTATCAGGTGGTCCCGGTAGAGTTCGATGGCAAGGTGCTCACTCTGGCACTGGCGGACCCGCAAAACATCAGCGCTCTCGATGACATGAAGTTCATGCTCAATGTCGAGGTCAAGGGCGCACTCAGCGATCCTGAATCGGTCGAGCGTGCGATGAAGAAGTACTATTCTGATCGCACGGAATCGATGGAGAGTTTGCTGGGTTCGATGGACCAGGGCGACATCGAGGTGCTCGACGACAGCCGTCACGACATGATGGACATGGATCAACTGGAGCAGGATGTCAATGCCGCCCCGGTGGTGAAACTACTCAACATGGTGCTGCTGTCCGCCATCAAGGACCGTGCATCGGATATTCACCTCGAACCCTTCGAGAAGGAATTCAAGATCCGCTACCGGGTGGACGGCGTGCTCTACGAGATGATGCCTCCCCCGATTCAACTGGCCAGGGCCGTAATTTCGAGGGTCAAGGTGATGGCAAATCTCGATATCGCCGAGACCCGTCTACCACAGGATGGCAGGATCGAACTCAACATCTCAGGACGTCCGGTCGACCTTCGTGTCTCCACCTTGCCGACGATGTACGGCGAGTCGGTGGTGATGCGTGTGCTGGACCGAGGTCAGGTTTCCCTCGACCTGGAAAATATTGGTTTGCGTCAGAAAGACCTCGATCTGCTGAGGAAACTGATCATCAAACCAAATGGGATCATCCTGGTGACGGGGCCGACCGGTTCTGGAAAAACAACTACGCTCTACTCGTGCCTCAATGAGGCCAATGACCCGACGACCAAGATCATCACCACCGAGGACCCGGTCGAATACAACATCGATGGTATCGTCCAGATTCCGATCAACGAAGAAATTGGAGTCACCTACGCGGCTTGTCTGCGAGCGATCCTGCGACAGGACCCGGATAAGATCCTGGTCGGTGAGATTCGAGACCTCGAGACCGCGCAGATCGCAGTAGAAGCGAGTCTCACCGGTCACATCGTGTTCTCCACCCTGCACACCAACGATGCCCCTTCTTCGATGATTCGACTGGTCGACCTGGGGATCGAAGCGTTCCTGCTCACGGCTACCGTCGAGGCGGTGGTGGCGCAGCGATTGGTGAGAAGGGTCTGTTTGGAGTGCAAGGTCGAGTACGAACCGACCGACGAGATGCTGATGGAACTGGAATTGACCCAGTCCGATGTCCAGGGCCGTACCTTCTTCTACGGAAAAGGGTGCAGGGAATGCAATAATTCCGGCTACAAGGGTCGGGTCGCTCTGTTCGAAATCATGCAGATGTCAGACCGGTTACGAGATGTGATCATGACCGGTGCGAGTACCCAGGAAGTCCAGAAACTGGCACGTGAAGAGGGGATGAAGACCCTCCGGGATGCCGGTTTGATCCACATATATGACGGAGTCACCACCATCGAGGAGGTGGTCAAGGAGACCATCGTCTCCTAGAGGATTATCCCCTAAGATGTGAAAGCGAGGCTCAAGGATGAGCCTCACCAGAAGGAGCAGCACAGATGGCGGTTTTCGAATACGAAGCAGTCGGCCCAGGAGGGCAGAAGAAGCGTAGTACTATCGAGGCGGGTAATCAGCAGGAGGCTATCAAGCAACTGCGGTCCCGTGGCTTGAAGCCAACGAAAATTCGCGAGAACAAGGGTGGGCCCAAGGCTGCACAGGGAAAAAAGAAGAGGAAACTGAACCTCAATCCATTCGGAGGCAGAGTCTCACAGGCAGAACTGGTGCAGTTCACTCAGCAGCTCGCCACCCTTCAGGACGCAGGCCTTCCGATCGTTCGTTCTCTCAAGATTCTTGCCGACCAGATGACTCCAAGTACTTTTCAGGACCAACTGAACAAGGTGACCGAAGATGTAGAGGGTGGTGCGACCTTCTCGGAAGCGCTGGAAAAGTTCCCGAAGACTTTTAATCACCTGTTCGTTGCAATGGTCAAGGCCGGTGAAATCGGTGGAGTTCTCGATACCATCTTGCAGCGATTGTCCGACTTCCAGGAAAAGTCGATGAAGTTGCGGAAGAAGGTACAGGGAGCGATGGTGTATCCGATTGCGGTGATCTGCGTCGCCTGTTTGATCCTCGGATTCATCATGACCAAAGTGATCCCGCAGTTTCAAAAGATGTTCGCCGACATGGGGACGGCACTCCCGGCCCCTACTCAGATGCTACTGGGATTCGCAAATGCTGTTCAGAGTTACTGGTATCTCGCTCCTTTGGTGGTTTTCTTTGGGTACGCTGCCCTCAAGGGGCTCGCCAACACGAATGCCGGGGAGTTGATGATCGACAAGTCCAAACTCCATGCTCCCGTCTTCGGGCAAATCGTCAGGAAGTCGACGATTTCCCGTTTCTGCCGCACACTGGGAACTCTGATCTCCTCCGGGGTGCCGATTCTTGAAGCACTCGATATCGTCAAGACTGCGGTGGGGAACAGGGTCATCTCTGACGCCATCGAAGAGGTCTGTGGCTCAATTCGAGAGGGAGAAACCATCGCAGAGCCGCTCGGTGCCTCAGGGGTGTTCGATCCACTGCTGGTCAACATGATCGACATCGGTGAGGAAACCGGAGAACTGGACAAGATGCTCAACAAAATCTCCGACAATTACGATCTCGATGTAGACGTTCTGGTGGAGTCGCTGTCGAGTCTGCTCGAACCATTGTTGATCGTTGGCATGGGAGGGGCGGTCGGCTTCATCGTCGTGGCTCTGTTCATGCCCCTGCTTTCGATCATCCAGACTGTTGGATAGAACGGATCGAAGCATCCTGACCGCACTTGTAGATAATATCGAGTCCGTGAAGGGGAAGATTCCTTCCCCTTCACGGACTTTTTCCAATCTTGAGAGGGCACCCTTTGAGATCCTCGATTGATCAGAAGTGGCTCGATTCATTCCGAGTCTGGAGCCATGGACCCGAATACCATGCGTCCTCGTTGGCGGATATCGCTGATACCTTGGGTCTGAAGAGCAAGGACCACCCTCGCCTGAAAGAGTTACTGGAAGACCTGGAAGAGCAGGGAGAAACGGTTCACCTGCTCGCTCGAGGCTGGTTTGTGCCTCGTCGAGAGAGGTGGTTGGTCGGAACCCTCACGGTGACTCGACGTGGTTTCGGTTTTGTTCGACCGCTGGTCGAGGATCCACAAGGTGACGTGTTCATCCCAGCGCGGCGACTCAAAGATGCTCATCACGGGGATCGAGTGCTCGCCGGGATCTCTCAGCCGGGTCGTGGTCGTCCTGGTTCAGCCCAGGAAGGCCGTAGCGGCAAGGTTCTCGAAGTCCTGGTCCGTAGCCCGAGAGTCATTCCCGGACAGTACTGGAAGCAACGAGATGGCGGTGGAATGGTGCAACCGATGCGCCATGACAGTCTCCGCCAGATCTGGATCGACCCCGGCCATAGAAATGGTGCCGATGACGGAGATCGAGTTCTGGCTCGACTGAGAAACGGCCCCCCAGTCGATGGCATGCCACCAGGAGAAGTGGTTTGTCAGTGGGCTCCGGAGGGGACCTGGCGTGCTGATTTGCAGGTGGTTTGTGCAGAGCATCAGCTGCGTGAGGAGTTTCCACCACAAGTACTTCAGCAGGCGGATGGATTTCCCGAGCAGATCTCTGAGGATGAGATCGACAGGCGTACCGATCTCCGAGCGATTCCGTTTGTCACCATCGATCCGGAGGACGCCAAGGATTTCGATGATGCGATTGCTCTGGTCGAGCAAGCCGATGGTCGAGTCTTGCTCGGAGTGGCGATTGCAGATGTCAGTCACTATGTCACGTCTGGAGATCCGATCGATGGCGAGGCCATCCTTCGTAGCACCAGCGTCTACATCCCGGGAAAGACCATCCCGATGCTTCCGGAGCGACTGAGCAATGGATTGTGTTCCCTGAGGCCGGGAGAAGATCGACTCGCCAAGGTGGTCTGGATCGAGGTCGGAGACGAAGGACAGATCCAGGACGCGTTCGTCGAGAGGGCAGTCATCCGCAGTGCCCAGAGATTCTCTTATCAACAGGTACAACAAATCATCGACGGGGAAGTTGAATCGACTCGTATCACCACCGAAACGATCGTTGCGATGCTGCACCAACTCTCCGGAGTTCGTACGAAACTGAGGGGTCGTAGGATGCGTTCTGGCTGCATCGATCTCGATCTGGCCGAGATGAAGTTGATTCTGGATGACGAGGGTGAGGTGATCGGGGTCGAGGCGAAGGAACGACTCGAGGCCCACAAATTGGTCGAGGAGTGCATGCTCATCGCCAATGAGGCGGTCGCCACCATCGCTACCGAGAGAGAGATTCCGATCCTTCGTCGGGTCCATGCACCTCCAGAGGAAGAGGACCTCGAGAAGTTTGCCCGACTGTGTCGGGTACTCGCTCCAGCAGTGACGGTAAGAGGGATCGATGACCTTCCCGCAGTGATCGACGAGGTCCGTGGAACTGCAGCGGCTCCGGTGGTCTCCTTTGCCTTGCTCAAGACCTTGAGCCGGGCCGAGTACAGTCCCAGACGTGAGTCACACTTTGCCCTGAGGAAAGAGGAGTACTGTCACTTCACGTCGCCGATCCGCAGATATCCCGATCTTCAGGTCCATCGCGCACTGGATCGCCATCTTTTCTCGGGTGGGGGTCCAGTGATGGAATCGGACTCCGCTTCCCTGCTGGAACTGGCGGAATCTTGCAGCACTCGTGAAAGAATTGCCGAGAAAGCTGAGCGCGACATGTCCCGATTGCGGGCGATCTCTTGGCTGCGCCATCGGGTAGGGGAGCGGTTCACAGGGATCGTCACCTCGGTGAGAGAGCAGGGATTTCATGTACGACTCGATGGTGTCCTCATCGATGGCTTCGTCCATGTTTCCAAGCTTCAGGATGACCACTATCATTTCAACGAAACTCAGTTCGCGCTGAGGGGTGCCAATGCCGGGAACATGATTCGCCTTGGAGATCCGGTCGAGGTCGAACTGGAATCGGTAGATCCGCTCCATCGAGATATCGATCTGAGGTACTGTCACACCAGAACGGGAGCTCGGAGAGGTCGAGGTTCTGGCGGAGTCCCCGCCACCCGATTGAAAGAAGGTCGGCCCCAACGCCCTCGGGAAGAAGAGCATGGCTCGAGGAAGCCTCGCCGAGGAGCGACTCGGCACGGTCGATCAGGGAAGAAAAAAGGTGGCCCCGGAAAGGGTCGCCGGAGGACCCACGGATGAGCGCTGAGAACTACCAGATATGGACCGATGGAGCCTGTCGGGGGAATCCCGGACCGGGGGGATGGGCCTATATCGTGCGTGCTGGAGATGGATCCGAGGAAGTCTGTTACGATCACCACCGTTCCACCACCAACAACCGGATGGAACTGACTGCCGCTCTGGAAGCGTTACGCTCATTACCGGACGGGTCGGAAGCGACCTTGTTCAGCGATTCGCAGTACGTGGTCAAGGGAATGAGCGAATGGGTGAAAGGCTGGCAACGCAGGAACTGGCGAAAGTCTGACGGCAAGCCGGTCCTCAATGATGATATCTGGAAGCAGCTGATACAGGCTGCAGTGGGAAGAACGATCCGCTGGAGTTGGGTCGAAGGCCACGCGGGCCATGAAGAAAACGAAAGATGTGATGCGCTCGCTAATCGAGCCATCGATGAGGCGTCTTGACCGAATTGAGAGGAAAATAAGATGAGAGCAATTCAATGGACCGTTGCTGCGGCAGCGGTATTGACAGTAGGAATGGCGGCAACTGCGATGGTGGAAGATCTCACGGCGATTCCACCTGCAGCGAAGGACCTCCATGCGATGCTGTCCCGGTCCAAGGTCACCCTTGAGCAAGCGGTGAAAAAGGTGACCGACCTGACCGGTGGGCTGGCTCAGTCGGCAGAACTCCGCACCGGTTCTGCGAACCCGTTGTACGAGGTCATTTCCGTGAGCACCGATAAGGTCGAACGCGTCATGATCTCGGGGAGTGGCGAGGTGGTCGAAAGGGTGCAGATCCCTCGCTTTCCGGGAATCCCCACCGATGGAGAGATGCAGATCAATGAGTCGGGACTGCACTTCATCGATCTGGAAGTGGGAACCGGTGAGTCTCCTCCCGATTCCACCAGTACGGTCAAAGTGCACTACTCCGGTTATCTCACCGATGGAACGATGTTTGACAGCAGCGTGGATCGAGGTGTACCGGCCGAGTTCCCGCTCAATCGAGTGATCAGTGGTTGGACCGAAGGGGTCGGATCGATGAAGGTGGGCGGAAAGAGGAAATTGATCATTCCATCCTCCATGGGCTACGGAATGCAGGGTCGTCCGCCGAAGATACCTGGTGGAGCTACGCTGGTTTTTGACGTGGAATTGATCGAGATCGTCCAGTAGTCCGATAATGAGGAGGATCAAGCGATGTGCTGGGGCCTCCTCCCCATCGTATTCTTTGGAAGACGGGTATCGTACCCTTCGAGTGTCGTTGCGAGATCATGGCTGTGGACCTAGAATCTTCGGTCCGGTGCTGTTGTTTGTACTTCATTGTGAAGATTAGGTTTGAAACCAACCGAGAGGTAGGTCCGAGAGATGTCGACCGGCTTCTTCAAGCGTAACGAACGGGTCGTGATGACCCTTCTGTTGCTGCTGATTGCCCCAACCTTTGCTGCGACTGGTCTGATCAGTTGGTGGGCCAGAGACGCCTCTGCCACCGCTTCGTATGAGATCAACGGTGAGACTGTAACCACCCAGGATTTCAGCGAAAAGCGCCGAGAACTGTCAAAAACTCTGTGGCTGAATAATGTCCGGAGATTTGGCTGGTGGGGCGCAAGAGCAGATCGGTACCGCCAAGCGACGGTAGACGATGTGCTCAAACAACTGGTCTTCGAAGATGAGATCACTCGGATGGGTATTGAACCCAGTGATCAGAGTAAGGACCTGGAAGTTCGCGAAGCGGTCCTCGATGTGACCACCTGGTATCGAGTCATGGAGAATGCTGGCTGGACCGGGACTTATCAGGAGCGATATCCCGACTACATCAGTCAACGATCTCTGGCTCGGCTCGATCTATCGACCTACGGTGCCGCACTGAGCGATCCAAACTTCAACATCCAGATGTCAAAGAAGGAATTCGAGGAAACCGTAATCTCGAGCCTGCGGGTGCAAGAACTGGTCAGGTCCGTCGTCGAAGCCGCAGTGGTGACGGAGAAGGAAGCCTTCGAGGAGTTCTCATCGCAGAATGAGCGTCGAGTTCTCGAGTTGATTCAGGTATCGCAGGACACCTTCCTGGAAGAGGCGAGCGAGCAGGTCACTCCGGAGGATGTGGAAGCGACCTACAACGATAATCCTGAGCAGTTTGTGCTGGAAAATCGCCTCGGAATCGAAGTGGCACGGATCGACCGACCTCGCCTGCAGGCGGTCATCGAATTCGAACCCACTGCCGAAGAGGTCGAGGCTCGATATGAGGCGGACAAGGACACCCTGTGGCGGGTTCGTCGGCCGGAAGGCTACGTTCCGCCAGAAGACGCGTTACCCGAGGATGACTATCGACCACTCACCGAAATCATCGAGAGAGTGATCCGAGTGCTGTCGCGTGAGCATGCTCAGAAGGAGGAGGCGAGAATCCTCCAGGAGGCTCTCGACCAGCTCAAGGCGATGAAGGAACTCGGAGAGTCGGTTCCGATGGAGCAAGCGTTTCCCGAGGGGATCGACTTCGTCGAAGTCCGCACGATCGAGCCATTCATCCAGAGGGAAGTCTACGAGCTCGAGGATGATATCAAGAATCCAGCAGCGTTTGCCAGTTTATTCCTCAAGGAGCGCGCTTCTCCCGGGACAGTAAAGCCTGGAGATTTGTGCGAGACGATTGCAGCCAATGGTCAGGGGAACTTCATCTTCAGGGTGGTCGAAATGCTTCCCAAGCGCACCATGACTTATGATGAGGCGCTTCCCGATGCGCTCAAGGCGACTGAGGAATCGAAAGCCAAGGAACTGATGGCGGAAGCGATCGGCCAATCACTGGAGCGAGTGCAGAGTGGCGAAGAGACCCTCGAAGATTTCGCCCAGGAAAACAACTACACCATTCATGAGATGGATCCAGTCTCTCGCAGCCAGTCCTTCAATCTGAAGATTGATAACAAGGTGCTGTTGGCTCGAACAGAAGTCATCGCAGAAGCCTTTGATATTCTTGAAGAGGGTTCAGTCGCTGGACCGATCACGAATGTGACAGATTCTGCAGGCTATGTCATTCGCCTCAAGAGTATCGAGGCCCCGGACATGGAGTTGTTTAACTCGCTGAGAACCAGTACCGAGACGAGATTGCTCAGCGCCAAGAAGCAGGCATTGTTGGACGCCTTTGAGGCCAACCTGATGGCTGCTGCAGACATTCGGGTGTACCAGAGCGATGGCCCTGCACAGCTTCGCAGCGACCTGATCGAGGAAGCGGCGCAGGACCCCGAGGGTTCGGCGACTCCCTGATCCAGTTTGAACTGATCGTAGAATATTCCAGGGCCGTGTCCGTCTCCGAATAGTGGAGAGGAGACACGGCCCTGGTTGCATCTAATCGCAACTTCCACTCTGCCCGGCTGTTTCTGGCATGCCAGGCTTCCCCCTGCGCGAAACAGGGTGAGTGCTCAGGCCTCGCCAATCACCTGGTCGATCTTGTCGACCCGTGCCATGTGCCGACCCGCCTCAAATGGAGTGTCTAGAAATTTCGCGAGTAATTGCCCGATCGTCTCGGCTCCCACCACCCTCTCGCCGAAGCAGGCGATATTGGCATCGTTGTGAGCGCGAGACATCTCGGCAGTGAAGGGATCGGTGATCACGGCGGCTCGGGCTCCTCGATACCGGTTGGCAGTCATCGCCATGCCCTGGCCCGTACCGCAAACCAGTACTCCCATCTCCGATTCCGAGGAAGTGACAGACTGCGCTATCTGATGAGCGATGTCGGGGTAATCGGCTTTTTCCGAGTCTCCTTCAGGGCCCAGTTCCTGCACTTCCCAACCTCTCTCACGCAGAAGTCGCACTGCTTCCTTACGTCCAGCGATTCCGGCGTGATCTGATCCCAGGATGACTTTCATTTGGAGATGATCCTTTCTATCCAGTGAAGGTTAACGGCTTGTTCGATCTCTTCGGCGCAGCGGCGATATACTTCGAGGCCGCCTCCGATGGGGTCGCTGACTCCAGTTTCATGAATGAGATGTACACGCTCTCTGGCCTCCGGGAAGTGACTTCGAACCACATCTCTATGGGAGTGGGCGAGGGCGATGATCAGATCGGCTTTCTCGACCGCTTCTGCGGAGAGTTGTTGGGAGTAGTGATTCTCGATGGAGAGTCCCATGTGGATCATCGTTTGTCTGGCGTGCTCGGTGGCCGAGCCGCCATTCGATGCAATCCCCACGCTCTCGACCTGATATCCTCGAGAACCCAGAGCATCGATGGAGCAGCCCAACTTGGTGGCGAGCAGATTCTTGCAGATCGCCTCTGCCATCGGACTGCGGCAGGTATTCCCGGTACAGACAAAGAGAATCTTACGAGTGGATTTCAGGGTGTGCTCGATCTGTTCCGAGGAGATTTGACCGGTTCTCAGTAATTCAAACTGTGAACCGCCAAGGAGTCGCAACACTGTGGAGGCCTCACCTCCCGAGGCGGGTCCGGAGTCGATGCCGACAGTCGCATGCTCACCGATGGCCGTGACTGCAGCGGGCAGGGTGGTCGCCGGATCTTCTCCACTTCGATTTGCACTGCTGGCCAGCAATGGGCCGGTTCTATCGATCAATGCTCGCGCAACCGGGTGAGAGGGCAGGCGGACACCGAGTCCTTGTTCTCCCACCGGAAAGATGATGGTCAGCGGACCGGGCCAGAATGCATCCATCAGGCGTTGTGCTGTCTCTCCGGGCCGCCGCATCCAGTCTTCGAGTTGTGCTGGGTCAGAGATGTGGAGAGTGAACGGCTGAGGATAATCGCGCTGCTTGGCAATTCTGAGCTTGTCTACCGCCGCCCCGGAGCGAGCGATGGCTCCGATTCCATAGACGCTTTCAGTGGGGAAGATCACCAGTCCATCTGGCGCCACCGATTGGGCTGCGCGTTGAATCGCATTCCCATCGGGGTGCTGGCCATCGATGGGGATGATTTGAATCGACAAGTTCGACTCCAACCTGAGGCGTGAGGTGATCTGGCCGATACATTCAGCGGATCGGTGACCGTCGTGCCATGGTGCCACCCACCAGGAGCGGGGTCAAACGCTGGCGTGATAGGAGGATCGAACCAGAGGAGCCGATTCGACCCGGATGAATCCGGACTCCCGGGCAAACTGACCCAACTCCTTGAACTGGTCCGGGGTCCAGTAGTACTTCACCGGGATATGACGATCGGATGGGGCCAGATACTGGCCCAGATTCAGCCTTCGGACCCCGGCTTCGTAGAGGTCCAGGATCGTTTCCCGTACCTCATGCTCCTGCTCTCCCAGTCCAAGAATCAGGCTCGACTTGATCCGATCACCACCGATTCGATCCGCTGCTTCCCGCAGCAGCGAGACGGAATGATCGTAATTCGATCCGGGCCTGGCCGCTGGGTAGAGCCTTCGGACCGTCTCCACGTTGTGGGAAAAAATCGTCGGATCTGCTGCGAGAACGATTTCCAGCGCCCCTTGTGGGTCGGGACGGAAATCGGGCACCAGCACCTCGGTGGTGGTCTTCGGTGAGAGTTTTCTGAGTTCTTCGAGAGCCAGGGCGAACTGTCGTGCACCTCCATCCGGGAGGTCGTCACGGTCGACACTGGTGATCACCACATGTTTCAGTTCCAGTCGAGCGGCCGCTTCGGCCAGTTGCGCCGGCTCGTCAGGGTCGACCGGGGAAGGAAGTCCCTTGCTCACCGCACAGAAACCGCACTTCCGGGTACACACCTCACCGAGGATCAGAAAGGTAGCGGTTCCCATCTGCCAGCACTCGTAGATGTTCGGGCAGTGGGCTTCCTGACAGACGGTGTGAAGCCCCCCCCGATCCATCAGTTCGCCGACTTTTTGAAGGGAACCGTCCTTGGGTACATTGACGCGGATCCATGGAGGTCTGGGTAATGGCGTTTTCTTGCTCTGCTGAGGGGAGGAGTGGGTGTTGCTCATCTGCGGGCCTCTCTGTCAAAGAAGTCGAGCAACCGATCCGCCAGGAGCGCTTCTACTTCTTCACGGTGGGGTAGTGTCTTCAATTCTCGTTCGATGGAAGTGACCGGGCAACTGCGAATCCCACAGGGAACGATCCACTCGAAAGGAGTTAAATCTCCCGAATGGCACAGCGCCAGGCCGTGGCCGGTGACCCAACTACGAACGCTGAGGCCGATCGATGCGATCTTGCGATCCTCGACCCACACTCCGGTGTGTTGGGCATCGCGGCGAGCGCGGATACCCCACTTCTCGAGGGTCTCGATAACTGCCGTCTCCAGCCCACGCAGCAATCGATGGAGGTCGCGCATCGATGGTGGTAACTGGAGGATCGGATAGGCGAGGATCTGTCCAGGGCCGTGGTAGGTGGCCTCACCTCCACGGTCCACCACTTCGATCTCCAGGCCGCGCTCTTTCAGGGTCGATTCAGAGATGAGCAGTGCATCCAGGTTGCTCTTGCTGCCGAGGGTCACCACCGGAGAAGGCTCGAACAGGAGCAGAGATTCATGGCAGTCGCTTCGAGACTCGCCAATCCCTTGCTGGAGCTGGAGCATTTGCTGATGAGTGGTGGTGAAGGGGACAGCACCGAGGTGCTGCACCGTCACTGACGGCAGCCGGGTGACCAGTGAAGACCTGCTGGGCATCACTACACCACGGAATAAGCCTCGAACGATTCGAGGTTCTTCTTCACCTGTGCCATGAATTGATCGGCGAGAGCGCCATCGACGAGTCGGTGGTCATAGGAGAGGCACAAGTAGGTCATATCGCGGATTGCGATCTTGTCCCCATCGACCACCACGGGGCGTTTTTCAATCCCACCGATGCCAAGAATCGCCACCTGAGGTTGATTGATGATGGGGATACCAAAGAGGCCGCCGAATTGACCGGGATTGGTGATGGTGAAGGTGCCTCCGGCGACTTCGTCCGGCAGTAACTGTTTCTTTCTGGCACGGTTGGCCAGGTCCGAGACAGATTTCTGGATGCCAGGAATCGACAGGTCCTGCACTCCCTTGATGACTGGAACGATCAGGCCATGTTCGAGCGCCACTGCGATGCCGATGTTGACCGAATGATGGACCAGGATGTCGTCGCCATCGATGGAAGCATTGACATGGGGGAAGATACGAAGTGCATCGCTACATGCCTTGAGGAAGAAGGGCATGTAGGTGAGCTTGGTTCCATTGGCTGCCAGGAACTGGTCCTTCTTGCTCGCACGGATCGAAACGATCTGGGTCATGTCCGCCTCGAAGACGGAGTGCACATGAGCAGAGGTTCGTTTGGAATCGATCATGTGTTCGGCGATCTTGCGCCGCATCACGGACATCTTCTCGACCGTTACACCGCTTCGATCGGAAGGATCAGAGGTGGTGGGCACCGCCGAGCGGGTGATCGCTGCAGAAGTGGCGGCTGGGGCTGCTACCGGACTCGTTGGAGGGGCGGCAGCAGGTCTGGCGATGAATCCTAGGATGTCATTCTTGGTCACCCGGCCACCGGCTCCGGTTCCAGCGATCACCGATAGATCGGTGATCCGATGCTCTCGTGCGATCTTTCGTACCAGAGGAGAGGATCGAACCGCCCGTGGATCGCTGTTGGCGGGGCGCGCTGCAGCGGCGGCCACCTCGACATGGGGCTGGGGGGGCACTGGAGCGGCAGGCGCAGGAGGTGGAGACGCAGGTGGTAGAGACGCAGGAGCAGCGGGAGCGCTCTCGGCGGCAGGAGCAGCGGTCGTGCCGCCGACTCCCGAGCCGATCCTCGCCACCACGGTGTTGACCTCGACGGTGGTGCCTTCGGCTACCAAGATCTCCGCCAGCACACCATTCGCTGGAGCGGGAACCTCGGCATCTACCTTGTCGGTGGAGATCTCGAACAGGGGTTCATCCCTTTCGATCGACTCTCCCGCTTTCTTGAACCAGCGGGTCAGGGTTCCCTCAGCGATCGACTCACCCATCTGTGGCATCGGGACATCGATCAGATCGCCACTCGACACTGCTGTGGACGGGGTGGCGGCCTCCGCTACCACGGGAACCTCGACGGGATCTGCTGCAGCCACTTCGATCGGATTCGCTGCTGGAGTGCTGGAGACTGTGGTGTCGGCGGGCGCCTGAGCGGTGCCGCTGCCGTCGCCGAGAAGGGCGACCACTGTGTTGACTTCGACGGTGGTGCCTTCGGCGACCAGCACCTGCTCGAGAATCCCATCTGAGGGCGCTGGGACCTCTGCGTCGACCTTGTCGGTGGAGATCTCGAAGAGCGGTTCATCTCGAACGACGGTGTCTCCTGGTTTCTTGAACCAGCGGGTCAGAGTCCCCTCGGCGATGGATTCACCCATCTGAGGCATCTTGACTTCTGTTGCCATGGCGGTATTTCCTCCTGCAGAGGGAGCGTGGCCCCACGCCACGGAATTGAGAAGTCTACACGGGAAGGGCGGCTCGATGAAGTGAACCCGGGGTCAGGTCAGACCCCCAGTGGCGAGACAGTGGCTTTAATCGGCAATTAGGCGCCTTTCAGCCCCATCGAAATCGTCGTGAGTGTGCCCTGCTCTGCGTCTCGAGAGACCGTGGCGCGTTGGAAAGTCGGTGGCCCCTCCTCCCCCGAGGCCGGTCCCTCATCCTCGTGAGTCGAAGCCATCCAGCCGAAGTCACCGGTGAGCAGCAGTGGTTACCAGCTTGTGAGGGAACGAATCGAATCGAGGATGTCACCCTCGCCCGGGAGCGATGCGTTCTCCAGCGAGGCGGCATAGGGGATGGGGACATCGAGGGCGGCGAGTCTTCGCACCGGCGCATCGAGGTCCTCGAAGCAATGTTCGGAGATTCGCGCGGAGATCTCCGCGCCGGCGCCACCGGTCAGGTTGTCCTCGTGAACGATGAGAACCTTCCCTGTATGGCGGACGGTTTGATAGATCGCATCGAGATCAAGAGGGCACAGGGAGCGAAGGTCGAGCACTTCGCATTCGAGCCCTTCACTGGCTGCGGATTCTGCCGCCGCCAGGCAACGATGCAGCATCGCTCCCCAACTGATGATGGAGAGTGAATCCCCTTCTCGTCGGAGAGCGGCGACCCCTGGGCGAACCGGGGCGATCCCTTCATCGAGTTCTCCCTTGAGCGTGCGATAGAGTGATTTCTGCTCGAGGAAGATCACCGGATCGGGATCTTCGATGGCTCCCAGTAACATCGAGTAGGCATCGGAGACGGTGGCTGGAACGACCACCTTCAACCCCGGAGTGTTGAGAAATGTGGACTCCACCATCTGGCTATGGAAGGGCCCCGCATGGACGCCTCCTCCCGATGGTCCTCGAACCACGATCGGTACCTGTTGTCCCCAGCGGAAGTGGCAAGTGGCAGCAAAATTGGTCAACTGGTTGTAGGCACAGGAGATGAAATCGATGAATTGCATCTCCACGACCGGGCGTAATCCCGCCATTCCGGCTCCGATGGCCGCTCCCACCAGGCCCGTCTCGACGATGGGCGTATCGATGACCCGGTCCGGCCCGAATCGTTCCAGGAAGCCCTGGGTCAACTTGAAGGCGCCACCGTAGGCGGCGATGTCTTCCCCGAGCAACACGACTCGAGGGTCGTCCTCAAGGGAGTGTGCCAGCGCACGTTTCACTGCTTCGAGGTAGGTGACTTGCTCCGACAAGGGTGCCCCTTCCTACATGTGGATGGCGCCGCCGACCAACCCGTGTGCCGCCTCCATCATTCCCTCACCGAGGGTTGGATGGGGGTGAATCACGTGGGCCAGATCTTCAGCGGTACCTTCGAGACCGAGGATTGCGCAGCCTTCACTGATCAGGTCAGTGGCGTGGGGGCCGATGATGTGGACTCCGAGGATCTCACCGTATTTTGCATCTGCGACGATCTTGAAGAATCCGGGTATTCCTTTGCCGATGATTCCCGCTTTACCCAGCGCCGCGAGTGGAAACTTCGACACCCTGGTGTCGTGTCCCGCTTCCTTGGCGGCTTGCTCGGTCAGGCCAACACTGGCCACCTCGGGGTGACAGTATGTAGCATTGGGAACGCGGTCATTCCGGATGGGCTGGGTGTGCATGCCGTGGATACTTTCGACGGCGATGACTCCCTCTGCACTGGCGACATGTGCCAGCTGGGCAGTACCGAGGACGATATCTCCGATGGCGTAGATGTGCGGGCGGCTGGTGCTCTGGTTCGGTTGTACCGGAATGAAACCGCGGTCGGTCTTGATTCCCACCTGGTCCAGTTTCAGCGAATCGGTCACCGGTTTCCTGCCGACAGCACACAGTAACAGATCGGCTTCAATCGTCTCTTCCTTGCCGTCCGCTGATTTGAGGAGGATCTGGACCCCTGAATCGGTCGGTGTGGCCTTCTCCAGTCGAGTCGATACACGGCTCTCGATGCCACGTTTCTTGAAGGCACGCATCAACTCTTCAGAGCACTCCTGATCTTCGACAGGTAACAGACGATCCAGCATCTCGACCAGGATCACCTCGCTGCCGAAGGATCGCAGGATGGATGCAAATTCAGAGCCGACGGCACCCGCTCCGAGAACGACCACCTTGGACGGGACATGGTCCAGTCTCAACGCCTCGTCACTGGTGATGATGTAGGGGCTGGAAAAATCGAGGAAGCCAGGTTTTGTAGGGACCGATCCGGTCGCGATGATGATGTGCTTGGCCTCGATCAACTTCTCGGTCGTTTCGTCGGTCACGACACGGATGGTATTGAGCCCATCGAGTCGACCGGTGCCGTGGACAGTGGTGATTCCATTCTTCTTCAGCAGGAACTGCACGCCCTTGGCGTTCTTGGTCACCACCCTTTTCTGGAATGACAGGACTGCCGGGACATCGACCTCTGCTTGTGGAATCTTGATTCCGAAGTAGGAACTCTCCCTGGCGGTGTCGAGGACATGTGCACTCTGAAGGAGTGCCTTGGTCGGAATGCAACCACGGTGCAAGCAGGTGCCGCCTGGAAGCGGATCCTTCTCGACCAGTACCGTGTTGAGCCCGAGCTGGCCAGCCCGGATGGCAGCCACATATCCACCGGGGCCGCCCCCGATGATGGCTACATCGAAACTGCCGATCTTTTCGACCATCTTTCGATTTCCCTTCTCAAGTATCTAGTGAGGCCGTCATCCAGTCAGAGGAGACGGGGAGTCCTCCAATGGGCTTCACTCAGCGCCTTTGGATTCGAGGGTACAGAGAAAGACGATACACGGAGAACCCCTTGGCCATCCAGCGAAGCGGGAAACCTGCGGTCTCGTTGAATGAAGTGCTTCTCCCCCCTAGAATGAGCACAATAGGCACCATTACTGGTTCTCGAAGCTCCCAGAACTCGTCCTCGCAGATGGGTTCCACCAGGTCAGGATCCACATGTCCACTCAGAGCCCCCAGTCCGCTAACCCGCGAGGCCGTCCGCGTAAGAACCGCGAAGAGCAGCCCAGAATCGAGGGTCTCGAGGTTCGGGAGTTGCTGGCGATGTATCGGAACATGTTCCTCAGCCGAGAGATGGATGATGAAGAGATTCGGCTCAAGGGAAAGGGGCAGATCTTCTTCCAGATCAACAGCTGTGGCCATGAGGCGATCAACACCGCACTTGGCATGGTACTGGAAGCGGGCAAGGATTGGTTTTTCCCCTACTACCGTGATCGAGCCTTGATGCTTCAACTGGGGCTGACTCCGGTGGAGATGCTGAAGACTGCCACAGCGGCGCGGGACGAGCCCGCGGGTGCCGGACGTCAGATGCCTTCCCACTGGGGCAGCGAGCGACTGCAAGTGGTCAATCAATCCTCCTGCACAGGAAGCCAGTGTCTCCATGCGGTCGGTTGTGCTGAAGCCTTTATGAAAGGTCATCGCAAGGAGGAACTCCGCGATCAAATTCGAAACTGGAGCGACGGAGAGGTCGCTTTTGTTTCGGTCGGGGATGGCACCACCAGCGAGGGTGAATTCTGGGAAGCGCTGAGCACGGCGTGTACTCTCGATTTGCCGGTCTTGTTCGTGGTCGAGGACAACGGATATGCCATCAGTGTTCCAGTGGAAGTCAATACACCGGGAGGGTCCATCTCCAAACTGGTGTTGGGGTTCCCTGGGCTCGATGTCCACGAGGTCGATGGTTGTGATCCGGTGGCTTGCCACACCCTGCTCAAAGATGTTGTTTCCGATATGCGTAATGGCAATGGCCCGGCGTTGGTCCACGCTCATGTCGTGCGTCCGTATAGCCACAGTCTCTCCGATGACGAGAGCGCATACCGTTCCGCGAAAGAGCTCGAGGCGGACGCTCTGAAGGATCCATTGACCACTTTTCCGCTGTTCCTGAAGGAGCGAGGGATTGCCACGGAAGAGCAGCTAGAGGAGATCCGGAACCAGGTGAAGCAAGAGGTCCGAATCGCTTCTGATATTGCTGTGAGTTCACCCCAGGCACACCCCGACACCATTTTGGAACATGTATATTCGGAGGATGTGGATCCGACCGGAGCCGACTTCGATACCGAGCCGGCACCTCTGGCTCAGGCGCAGCCCACAACGATGGTCGATCTGATCAATTCGGCGATGCGCGATGAGATGCGCAGAGATCCGAGGATTCATGTCTTCGGTGAAGACGTTGCCGATGCCAGTCGTTCCGAGGTGCTTGCCGATGTGAAGGGCAAAGGCGGCGTGTTCAAGGCGACCGCCGGGCTGCAAAGAGAGTTCGGTGATGATCGCGTTTACAACTCGCCACTGGCAGAAGCCAATATCGTGGGACGTGCCATCGGCATGGCGGTTCGTGGATTGAAGCCGGTGGTCGAGATTCAGTTCCTCGATTATATCTGGCCGGCATTCCATCAGATCCGCTCGGAGCTTGCCCTGTTGCGCTGGCGATCCGCCGGCGTGGATCGCTGCCCGGTCGTCATCCGGGTCGCTAGCGGTGGCTACCTTCGAGGCGGTGCGATTTACCACAGCCAATCTGCCGAGACGATGTTTACTCATATTCCTGGATTACGCGTCGTGATGCCCAGTAATGCTCAAGATGCCAATGGATTGCTACGAACTGCGATCCGTTGCGACGATCCGGTGATCTTCCTCGAGCACAAACACCTCTACCGTCAGACCCACAACAAGAGTGTCGATCCTGGGCCCGATTACATGATCCCGTTCGGGAAAGCGGCTCGGGTGAGGGAAGGGAAAGACCTGACGATCCTCACCTATGGAGCGCTGGTCCATCGATGCTCTACGGCAGCGAAGACGCTGGCCCAGGAGGGGATCGAGGCGGAAATCCTCGATCTGAGAAGCCTCGCTCCCTACGACTGGGAAGCGATACGGGAGTCGGTGATGCGAACCAATCGGGTGCTCATCGCTCATGAGGAGACCCTTTCCTGGGGCTATGGCGCCGAAATCGCCGCCAGGATTCAGGACGAGTTGTTTGACCACCTGGACGCTCCCGTCAGAAGAGTGGCTGCGATGGACTGTTTTGTCGCCTATGCACCGCAATTGGAGGAAAAAATCCTCCCTCAGCCAGAGAAGGTGGCCAACGCAGCGAGAAATCTGGCATTGTATTGATGGAGAGTCTGTAGGAACCCTTCGCAGCAGATCTCCGTTGTAGTCGGTGGGGAATCGATGCATCGATTCCAGAACGTCGGAAACCAGAGCCGAGGAGTATTCTTGAGATCTCAGAATCACAATGATCCGTCCCCCGAAGACGGGGAAATCGACCCGTCGGAGAAGAGCGCCTGGAGCCAACGACCCTGGGTCTGGTTCCTCATCATGTTGATGATCGTGGTAGTGATGGTCCAGATGGCCGGTCCAGGAGCGATCGGAAATTCACGAGAGGTTCCCGCGTCAGAGCTGCTCAAGCAGGCGAGCCGGAGCAACATTCAGAAACTCGAAGAGGTCGAACTGGATGTATTTGTCGCCACTCTGAAAGCACCCATCGAAGTTGAAGTGATAGAGTTCACGGGGAAAAGTCTGGTCGAGACGAAGAGTTTGCGATCCAACATTCCTCCGGCCCTCAAGGAAAATATCTTTCTGGTCATCACCGCCGCTCAGGGAGAGGTGGTCTTCCTGTCCACCTCTGCTCCTGCATGGCAAGTGATCGTTGGAGGGCTACTCCCCATCATTATCCTGGTCGGATTCTTCTGGTGGATGAGTAACCGCGTTCGCCGTCAGATGGGTGGCCCCGGAATTTTCGGGAAGTTTGCCAGCAATCAGGCGAAGCGATTCGAGAAGGATGAGCATTCCGTCTCCTTCGAGGACGTCGCTGGCCTGAAGAATGTCAAAAAAGAACTGTCAGAGATCGTCGAGTTCCTCCGGGAACCAGAGCGGTTCACCAAACTGGGTGCAAAGATCCCCAAGGGTGTTCTGCTGGTAGGACCTCCGGGCACAGGTAAGACGCTTCTGGCGCGAGCCGTGGCCGGCGAAGCAGAAGTGCCCTTCTTTTCCATCTCAGGCTCAGAATTCATCGAGTTGTTTGTCGGTGTCGGAGCTTCCAGGGTTCGAGAACTGTTCGAAGAGGCCAAGCGGAGCGCACCCTGCATCATCTTCATCGATGAGATCGATGCGGTCGGAAGGTCGAGAGGAGCAGGTCTGGGCGGGGGCCATGACGAGAGAGAGCAAACCCTCAATCAGATCCTGTCGGAGATGGACGGTTTCGAGTCGAATCAGGCCGTAATCGTACTCGCGGCGACCAATCGACCGGATGTCCTCGATGCTGCTCTGGTCCGACCGGGACGATTCGATCGGCAGGTAGTAGTCGAAAGGCCGCAGAAAGATGGCCGCCGTGCGATCCTCAAGGTGCACAGCAAGGATATGCCCCTCGACAAAAACGTCGACATGGAACTGCTGGCACGAGGAACGATTGGATTCTCCGGAGCAGATCTTGAAAATCTCGCCAACGAAGCGGCATTGATGGCCGCGCGTCGGGGCCACAATACGATCACCCAGGGTGACTTCGATCGGGCCAAGGACAAGATCCAGCTCGGAACCCTACGTGATGAAGCGATGAGTGATCGTGAGAAGGAACTGACGGCCTATCATGAAGCGGGACATGCTTTGGTGGCACTGTTGCAACCGGAGACCGATCCGGTTCACTCGGTGACCATCGTTCCTCGCGGTAGAGCACTCGGGGTCACCCAGCAATTGCCCAGAGAAGAGATTCATAATTACTCTCGCACATATCTGCGCAACAGAATCGCCATCTTGCTGGGAGGTCGAGCAGCAGAGGACCTTGTTTTTCAGGAGTTCACCACCGGCGCACAGAATGATCTGGAGCAGGCTACTAACCTGGCAGAACGAATGATCTGTCAGTGGGGAATGAGTGAGAAGATGGGTCCAGTTTCCTTCAAGCGGAGCGAGGAGCATGTCTTCCTCGGTCGTGAGTTGGGGGATTCGAGTGGTATCAGTGAGCACACTGCGATGCTCATCGACGAAGAGATCCGAGCGATGCTCGACGACGGTTATCAGCGAGCGATGAAGATCCTTGGAGAGTCACGAGAGCAACTCGAGTTATTGACGAGAGAATTACTGGAGAAGGAAGTTCTCAATGATCGAGAGATCTACGATCTGATGGGGATCGCGGTCCCACCGGAACTGGCCGAGATGATCCAAGATTCGGGAGAGCCTCCAGCCTCGAGAACAGCGCCAGAAAAAAAGGTAGATGCGGCAGAGGATCCAAAATTGCCCAAGGAGATGGATCCTGGAATGTTGGGCCTGGAGGGCTCCTGAGCCTCCTTTGAGCCTGCTCGATCGGGAAACTCGTCAAATCGTCGATCGCCATCGCGGATGGTTGCACCTGCCATCGAGCAGGGGCAGCATCCGTGCGGGGGAACGGCCAAATGAGCGAACGGCTCTACCAAAAATTCCATCCACAGGAACAGTACTCGGAACTCCTGGGAGGGGTCGGCGGCGATGATCGTCTCGACCAGTTGGACCTGCTGGCGCAGCAGGACAGTGGTGATCCACATTATGCCGGTCGATTACTGATTCACTCCGATCAGCAAGGCAAGGTTTTTGACATCTCGACCACCTCACTCGAGGAACTCATCGATCGAGCACGTGCCCCAGCAGGCGACCAATGGACGACGATTCTCCCGGGAGGATTGAGATCTCTGGTGGAGCAGTTTGCCCATCTCGCCCGGTTGCTGGTATTTCTCGCGGAACAGGGTGTGGTGCTATACGTGATTCCACCATCGGCGCTGGTACTGGGTAGCGATGGAAGACTTCGTGTGAGGAATGATCGAATCGTAGTCGATCTGGATGCCAGCATCGATGAGATGGCCTGTAGGGTTGCCCCTGAGATCCTTCTTTCAAGAGATCCCATCCCCTTCGAGGAGAACCAGATCGTCTATGCACTGGCGGTCTTGGTCCACGAGTGTGCCCATGGCTCTCCACCGTGGTCTGGCAGGACCGCTGCGGAAGTCGCCGATCGACTTCTGTCGAGAGACCCGGGTTATTTCATTTCCGACCGGGTCAGCGATCCTCCGGGTTTGAGTGGGTTACTGAGAGACGCACATTCTCCAGATCCACAACTTCGTCCCGCCACCCTTCGAGGTTTTGCCAGCATGCTCGATGCGGTTCGAGATGGAGCGCGACCCCGCTCACGCCGCAATAGTTCTGTCGAGGAGGGGCGGCTCAGTAGACGATGGGGCCGATACTTCGGGATGATCGTTCTGTTGATTCTGGCGGTCTGGCTGGGACGGTCGAGCGTAGAAGGTCCAGCCACCGCGGATCTGATTCGCAGCCTCTCCTCGGCGATGCTGGCACGACCGCTTCCGAGCCATGCGGAGGATGTTCCCGTGCATTCGTTAGGGCAAACGCTGCTCGATCTGTACGGAGAAGAGGCATCTTCCTTGCGCAGCGATCCGGCTGTTCAGCGTCAGTTGGCGTGGGTAGCCATCCGTGCAGGAAAGCCGCGAGCGGCGCGGCTTGCCGCTAGATTTGCCTTTCAGAGCGATCCGTCCCGTCCGGGTCCATGGACAACACTGGGAATCGCCGCCCTCGAAATGGGGGACCTGGGGGGGCTTGTAGAGCTTCAACGGAGCATCGAATTGGAACCTCTCGATCGATTTGATCGCTGGAGTCGAGGTGCTGCTCAGATGTATCTCCTGCGCTATTCATCCGCTGCGAGAACTTTCTCAGAGATCGCTGAGCAGGATCCCGAGGATGCGGATGCCTGGTTTCATCTGGCTCTTGCGCGATTGCGCAGTGAAGACATCTACGGAGCTGCCGATGCGCTGGCTACGTCACGTCGCATTCGCCCCTTCGATGGTTGGAGCGATTGGCTCGCCGCAGAGATCTATCATGCCAGGGGTATGGATGAAGAGGCACTCCAGCTGCTGGAGGAAGCCACTGCCCGCTTTTCGTCATCTGCGGGATTAGCGTTGCGCATCGGGGCCTTGTGGGGTCGCCTGGGAGATCCGGTGCGAGGTCGGGATTGGATTCGTCGGGCAGATGCTCAGCGAATGACCGCTCCCAGGAGAGAGTGGCGAGCCGGAGGTCGATTTGTCGAGCCGGGGCGAGATCACCTGATGCTGGGACCACCTGCGCCTCCTGAATAGAAGATGGGATTGAATAACAGCCCACTCACTCCGTCATCCCTCTCGAGTGAATGATCGTGGCGATTCAGCTGCGGGAAACACTCGAGAAAGGAGTCGGAAATGTCGAATCGCTCTCTACTGGTGATGGCACTGCTGGTGTCACCGATGATCCTGGCAGCTACAAAAGTCGAGGCTGTCTCGCCCCGCAAGTTGCGATGTGTCTCGGCCACCGCGCGTCAATCGGTCAGGGCTTGTTCCCTTCATGACCATTCGCACAACATCTTGCCGGGCATCGTTTACTCCAGACGGGGTGGAGGCTGTTTCCGAACCTTATCGAACGGAATGACGCAGGTCTGGAGAGCAGCGTCCTCGCATATCGAATACCGGAAGGTATGCAGTCCGGATCGATTTCGTACGGTGACCCGCTTTCGCACCGTCTTTCGCTGTGGAGTCCCTTCTCGAAGGTCATACCAGCAACGGATCCGGATCCCGGGAAGGGCCCGCAGGGTCTCTCACCGGGTCCATGTCCCCGGTGCCTGGGTTTTCCAGAAGCCCGATTGTGGCCTCTCTGGTGTCGGTCCCTTTCACTAGAGTCCCTCCCTTTGCCCCCGGGGCCGACGGAACCCACCGTCGGCCCCGGATCTTTTCTTTCCACACCTTGACCTGTGGCTGACCACCCCCCATATTCCTGCCAGCCCAAGATCTGGACCCATCCCTCTGGCTCTGGCTGATAAAGTTGATTCGAGAATCGTGAGAGTGTGTTTCTCCACCTGCCATCTCCACCCGCTCTGAGAGTTCCAACACTCCTCTCTGATAAAATTGAGAAGTCTCTATCGGTTCGAGTCCGCAACTGGAGTCCAACACTGGAGTCGGCGGCGATCGGTCAGAGGTTTCAGATCAGTGGCTTGAATACGCGGTTTCCCAGGGGGGAAATCGATTCGGGAACTCGGCTCCAGAATCCGCCTGTGCACTGAAGCAGGGAATGGGGGAATCGGCGGGTGTGGGGCGTGGATCAGGGACCGATCGTGGCGGAGGCGGGACGCGCCTTTTGCCCGAAGATGGATGACCAGGCTGGGGAGCCTGGACGGGGACGCCCCTCTGTGGGGCGAGGGGATCCGATCGAGGAGCCGTGCCAGGTACGGCGACTTGAAGACGGGAGCGTGGGGGGAAGAGAGAGAGCGGTCTTGCACCGCTGATCGCAGGATCCGTTCCTGCTGGATCCATCTCCAACTACCACCGCCTGCTGGATCGAAGAAAGCCCTGTCCACTCCCGGTATGTCTCCGCCTGTTTTCCTGATCGCTCCCACCTCTCAACATCACGCACATCGGCCTGCTCGTCCCTACGCACTTCCTGGGCAGGTTTCCCAACGTCCTAGCGACATTCATACCCAAGCTTCTCCTCGCCGAGTAGGGACGGCGAGGAGCTTTTCTCCCAGCCGGGGGCGATTTTCACCGTTACTTTTCTTTACGGGAGAGGCCCCGCCCGATACCCTATCCGTCAGGATTTGTTACGGTCGTATGGGGGTGCTGAGAAGGCGCCGATTCGAGGAGGTGGGTTCGATGGACGGAGAGAGCCAAGTGGTCGAATCGAGCGGAGAAGCGCTGGAAGAGACCCCTCGCCAGCAAGCGTTGACTCGGCTTCGTGAGTGGATCCAGATCGGACTCGATCCCGACCCCGAAACTCCTCGCAAGGGCGCCACCAACTGTTCTTTGTCGCTGATCGGTGGTGCCAGCGGGATCGGCAAGACTCACCTGATCGCTCAGGCGCTCTCGGAGTCCTCCGCAGCAACAGGACCGATACTCAGTTGTCGGGTTCATTGCCACGAGCGTCAGGGGATCCCATTTCTTCCGGTGCTTCGTCTGGTCAAGGATCTCATCATCGAACATGGCGAGACGAGAGGGCTGTGGCGGCGCTACGCCCATGTCCTGGTGCGGGTCTTTCCCGAGCTGCAACAGGAGGTCAAAGGTGTCGTCGACCAGGAGCCTCTGGCGGGAACTCGCGGCCGGATCCAGTTCCACCAGGCTTTGACGGGGATTCTCTGGGAACTGGCGAAGGATCGGACTCTTGTCCTGGTCCTCCATGACCTGCACCGGAGTGACCCAGGGACCATCGAGTTTGTCGAATACCTGGCCAGAAATTCGGCTCTCTCCAGGGAGCCTGCCCAGGGGGCAGGAAACCCGGCTGGAGGCGAGGGTGACCGGGACTGGAAGCAGATCCGTGCGAGGGAGGGGCGCGCCGGGGAGTTCGCCAGTTCCATCGTCGAGCCGGATCAGGACACCACCTTCCCAGCGGAACAGGTTCAGGGACGTCTTCTCATCGTAGGAGATCATTGTTCCGATAGTTTCGCCGCTAGCGCTCCAGAACTGCAGCGGTTGGCGAGTCAGCCCTTCTGTCGAACCATCGATCTCCCCTCCTGGACCGGGTCAGAAGTCTCGGATCTGGTGAATCAACAACTCGGGAGCGAACCCCCTGAGGAACTGGCCAAGACCATCGCCGAAGGTTGCGATGGCAATCCAATGCTGGTGCTGGAGATGTGCCGGTTGCTTGAGGAAGGTGGCGTGGCTTCGCCGCTCGAGGCGGAGAGTGTAGAAGCCCTACTCGAGAGTGCTCGAGGGGGTGATCTGACACAACTAGTGGTCGAGCGCAGAGTGGCAGCTCTCCCGCCATTGGAGCGACGAGTGCTGGAGCAATTGGCCATGTTACGAAGACCGGTTCAATCTTCATTTTTGGTTCGGTGTTGCGGAGTCTCTCAGGAGCGCCTCGAAGGAGCGTTGGAGCCACTGATCCAGCGAGGATTCGTCGATCGTCATGAATCGAGAGGCAAGGTTCGGTTCCACATCAGCCATGAGATTCACATGCGAGGAATCCGTTCAGCGATTCGACCCGAAGCGGCAAGGAATCTGCAAAAAGAACTGGGGATGACTCTCAGCGAGGATGTACGAAGCCGGGATCCGGTTCGAGCCTACGAAGTGCACGAGTTACTGGCCGCTGGAAATGAACCGAAACTGGCCATCCCGTACGGGATCATCGCCATGAGTTACTTTGCCGATGCCTACGCCGAGCCTCTGGCGATTCGCATCGGAAAAAAGATGCTCGAACTGCTCGAGGGCGATGCCGATCCCAAGTTACGCGTTGAGATTCTCGGTCGACTGGCTCGTCTTGAGGTCGAGGTCGGTCAACTGGAGTCGGGTAAGTTGCATCTCAAATTGCTACTGGAAGATCCCGACCTGACTCCAGAGGAACGAGTGGAGTCACGATTCTACCTTGCCGAGATCTACCACCAACTGGGAGAGCCGTTGAAGGGGATCCGAGGCCTCAACCGGATCAGTTCCTCCGATCTGGACACTGCAGGAGCAATTGCGCTGCCGAAACTGACGATCTTGCGAGCTCGTCTACGACTGCAACGACGAGATATCAAGAGGGCGATGAGCCATTGCTTGCAGGCACAAAAGCAGATCTCGGGGATCGATCAGCATGAGGGAGTGGAGAAGCTGCAATGTCAGGTGCTGGAAGTCCTGGCGGAAACCCATCTCGCCAGAGGCGACTCTGCTGCCGCACTCAACACTTATCAGCGGCTACTCGATCAGGTGGAAAGAGACGAGGATCCGGTGGCACTCGGATCGGTCCTTCGAATCATCGGGAGAGTCTATTACGAGCGAGGGAAACACTTCCGCGCCGCCAGGTACCTGTTCCGAGCGCTGGAAGTGGTCGACCGATCTCAGGATGTCAGGGCTCTCGCTGCGACCTTCGAATTACTGGGTAAGGTCTACAGGAACAGCGGCGATTTCTCACGAAGCCTCGAGCATTTCCGTCGCTCTCTGACCTTGCGGGAGCGGATCGGTGACAGCCATCAGATTTCTCCGACTCTCAACTCCATCGGAAGCCTCCACGCTCATTCGGGCGATTACGATCGGGCGATTCGTTTCTTCAAGCGTAGTATCTCCAATAGCGAGAAGTTTGGCAGTACCGAGGGAATCGTTCGTTCCTTCCTGCACCTGGGCTGGGCATGGTTTGCGCTGGGAGAACGAAAGCAGGTCGAGAATCTGGCTCGTCAGATCCTCATTCTCACCCAGGAGTTTGAACTGCCGAAGCACCAGCCGGAAGGCCATCGCTTGCTGGGGAACCTGGCACTTCTGCGCAGGGACTGGAAACTCGCCGATCGCGAACTGAAGAAGGCGCTCGACCTGAGCCAGAAGCAAGGACTCGATCGAGTGGTGGCAGCCAGCCTCTTTGATCGCGCTCAGTTGGGGATCGAGAGAGAAGAGTACGAGGAGTCTCTCAAGCTTGTCAGCCGAGGGTTGCTCACCGCCGAATCGCTTCAATCGGTACCACTGATTGTCCGTGGACTGCTACTCAAGGGGTCGATCAGTTTGCAGCGAAATGAGGAGGGGCAAGAGAAGGCACTCGAGAATTACGAGAAAGCACTTCAAATGATCAGCGGAGATTCGCTGTTGCCTCTTCAGTGGCAGATCCACTACGCCCTCGCCAGGGTTCAGCAGAGTTCCCATGACTTCGAAGGCGCATGCGTTTTCTACGACCGAGCAGCCGCCATCATCGAACGGATCTCACAGAGGCTGCCCGAGGATATGAGGGTCGTCTATCTCAATGATCGCAGACGCAAGAACTTCTTCGCCGACCTCCAACGCTTCAGGAGGGAATCCGATTCTCTCCCTCCAGCGATCGGTCCGGGACCGGTGGTTTTCTCCGACCTCGATCAGGGCGGGGGCGGCGGTCACGGAGCAAATAACGGCTCCGACCTGCTAGTGGCCGCGGTGAATGCGGCGACCAGACTGGGGAAGAGAATCGAACTCCGCACCTTCCTCGAAGGGGTACTCGATGAATCGAGGAAGATTGCACCGAGTCCTCGAGGCTTCATCGCAGCGCTCAGGAAACGCCGTTGGCAGAGCCTGGCAGATATCGACATGGGACCGACAGAGGATTGGCTTCCACAGCAACAAGTTCTTGGCGCCCTTGCGCAAGAGTGTCTCGATCGAGGCGTGGCGATTCGCAGTGGAACCGCAGCCTGGGAGTCGTGGATACACAACCACCCACAGGAGTCCTCGGTGAGAGGCCGAAGCCTGCTGGCGATCCCCTTCTGTGCAGAAGGGGTCCTTTCTATTGCTCTGGTTCTGGAGCGCCCGACCGCTGGGAATCCGTTCCAGGAACAGGATGTCGCCGAGGTGATTCGATTGCTCTCGATGGTCAAGGGCCAGATGAGGGCGCTGGCCGAGAATGCTCAGTTACTCGAGTACCAGGAGAGTGAGATCGGATCGTTGGCCGCACTGGATGTGGACCTCGAGCAGTTCCTCGATCGCCATCATCGTGACAAGCAGCCGCTGGGATTTCTCGAGATGAGTTTTCCTGGTCTCGACATCCTCTTGAAAGAGCGTCAGGACGAGACCTTTGTCGAACGGCTACTTCAGATGCTGGAACCAAACTCCGGGGTCTACCACACCGGTGGAGATCATCTGGTCTGTGCACTGATCGGGCCGGGAGAAGATGACCTGCGCCAGCGCAGTCGTGACCTTCAGCACGTATTCCATGATCTTCGTCAGGAGTTTGGATTACCGATGGAAGTCGCCATCCACATCTTGCCGAGATGGTATCCAGTTGGATCGAAAGAGGTGGCTGAACTCAGCAGTGGTAGAGCGGACCTGTTTCGATCCGCGCAAAAACCAGATCTCGATCAGGAGGTTGCCAGGCTGACTTCAGGAGAGTTGACCCTGCGAGAGGCCAAGGCCGCCCTCGAGCGTCGATATATCATCGCAGAGTTATTTCGCTCCGGAGGGAATATCACCCGGGCTGCTGAGGCACTGGGGATTCATCGTCCTCAACTATCGAACCTGCTCAAGCGCCATGAAATCCGCAAGGAAGATTTTGAAGGGGACTCTGGAAAGAAAACCAGTTCCTCCTGAGTTCTGTGGGGATCACCTGCCAAAGAAAGTGGGCCTCGACGCCGGCTGCGTCGAGGCCCACTGTTCTGACAAGATCGAGATCTCGTCAATTAGCAGATGAAGTCGTGGGAGCGAACGGTCTTGCGCCCGTTTTGGCTGGCACGTTTCGCCGCCTGTTCGATGGCCTGGTGCAGAATCTCGTTGAGTCCGTCGAGGGCATCGCCACCGACATTGACATCGTGCTCCTTGAGTGCAGCCTTCGCTTTACTTCCGACGAGCAGCATTTCCTTGGACATTTAATCCCCTTTCTGAACCCGACTCGAATTCCGAAGAATCGGCCAGGCATGTGATTCCGGTAGAACCTGGTACTTTGCTGGCTCGACGGATATCCGCACGATCCTGCCAGCGCCTTGCATATCTGCCCTCCTTTGGCATGAAGCCCGCCGCGGTGCGGGCAAGGAGTGCAGAACTCAACTATCGGAGGATAGCCATGGATGGGCTGGGTGTAAAAGGAGTAATTTCCCCTGGGAGCCCCGAATTCTACGGGTATCCGCCGTTTGTCGGTATCACCCTGGAATTGAGAATCGCCTCGAGCTCTCAATTGGAAGCTCGAGGCGGAGTTGTAACTTATTCTTTCACAGTTGCTTAGGTTAAGCGTGGACGAATTTCGCTGGAGTCCTGGGACCATTTTCGAGGAAGTTGGAGACGCCAATCCTCATGTCCTGGGTACCACAAACTTCCCCGAAATATCGGGCCTCCAGGGCGATTCCATCTCTCAGTGGCAAGCGACATCCTTCGACGATCGCCTTCTGAAGCACGGCATCGACGCTACGACTCAGGTGTCCGAGGTCCACTTCAGGTAAGGAATCGGGGGTCTCCATCGGACCGCGCTGGATCGAAGGTAAGGTGGCTTCTCCAGCAAGATGAGCACGGATCAGCGCAACCGCACAGTCGCGTAGGGCTCGCGGATCTCCCACCACCTCCTGCTGGATCAATCCGATCGCCAGAGCTTCTGCAGAGGAGACAGGGCGGCCGGTACGCATCAGTTCGGCAGCCTTCTCGACACCGACCCAGCGCGGCAACCTCTGAGTTCCCCCGGCCCCGGGAATGATGCCGAGATTGACCTCGGGTTGTCCCACCAGGATGCGCTGATTCGCCCGCGCGATTCGAGCATTGCAGGCCATGGCGATCTCATTACCGCCGCCGAAGGCCAGGCCATTGAGTGCACAGACCACCGGCTTGGGGCAGTCCTCGATCGCCTGGATCGACTTCTGGGAGCCTCGAGATGTGGCTTCCCCCATCGCCGGAGATTCGATCTTTGCGAGAAAGGGAACATCTGCGCCCGAAACGAAGGCCTTGATCCCGAATCCCGAAAGCACGACACCCACGACATCATCGTCAGCAGCGATGTCGACAAAGTGCTTCTCGATCTGATCAAAAGCGGAGTTGTTCAGGGCGTTGAGTTGCTTTGGGCGGCGAATCAAGACGTGGGCGATACCATCGACGTCCTGACGCAGAACCGTTGAGATCTGGAAAGGGTGCCCCGACTTGGCCTGTTTAGAGATGCAAGCGGGCACCGGAAACTCAGCATGAACTGCAGAGTATTGCTGGACCAGTTCCAGTGCAGACTCGACCCCGATCGAGTTCATCAGGCGAAAGGGAGCTTTCATGTCGAGTGCCATCTCGACTGCCATATCCATGTCTTCGATCGAGGAGATGCCACTGTCTACGATTTCTCCGACAATCCCAAAGAAGGATCCGAGGAGAGCATCTCGCACCTGCTGGAAAGTTTCTTCTGGAACCTCGATCTTCTCCCCACGGCCCGGGACATCCCAGGAGGTCTCGTCGGCGACTGCTCGGCGCAAGATCTCAGGAGTGTGGTACCAGCGATGGATCTTCTCGTTGTAGTGATCGAGGCCCACCGCAGTGATCGGGTTCCCCCCTGTGAGGTTCATCGCAGTGAAGGGCCCTACCGTGTATCCCAGCACGTCACAGGCCACCTGGTCGATCTCTTTGCTGCTGGCGATACCCTGTTCTGCCAGTAGTGCGGAGGCGAGGAACATACCCTCGAAGACCGGATCGAGAGCGTAGCCGTAGCGACTGCCCACGCAAATCGGGATCTTACCGATGGCTTCGTAGAATCCCATCATGTCGTGAGCCAGTGCGCGCGAGGTGTCGGCGCCCGGTACGATTTCGACTATCGGATTCCGTTCCGCCGGGAAGAAGTAATGGACCACCATCGTACGGTTGCGACTCTCGATGCCCGCGAAGATGACCTCGGGCTCCAGGTGTGATGAGTTGGAACAGAGCACCGCATGGTCTGGTACCAGGTCGACCACCTGAGAGAAGATTCGCCCTTTCAGATCCTTGTCCTCGGTGGCCGCTTCGACCACCAGGTCACAGCCCTTGAGCTGGTCGTAATCACTGGTGAAGAGGACATTCTCCTTCATCGCCTGGCCCTGCTCGGTACCAAAGGCTCTCGCTTCAATGCCTTTGTCGATCTTTCGGTCCAGTTTCTTTCGGCCCTTCTCAAGTGCGACAGCATCGATGTCGACGACGACGATGGGAGCTCCGAGCGGTGTGAAAACCTTGGAGAAGTGGAGCGCGATATCTGGGCCGATCTGGCCGGAACCGATGACTCCGATGCGGGTCACAGGACGGCCCTGAATCTGGATACTCAAATTGTCAGTGGTCATGAATCTCCTTCAATGTGGGATCAACCGAACCGGGATTGTAATGCGGGTGCAGTCCGTGGGCACACCCTACGCCGGATTTTTCTCGGCGATGACGAAGAGGATTCGACCGAATAGAGCCGGCGTGGAGAGGTGCAAGCGGCAGTGCTCCTGGTATCGATCCCGCTGACTTCGGGCCTTTTTGCCCAGTCCACGCATCCACATCGTCCCGGCGAGCAGAGGCACCAGAGGTGCAAAGATGAGGGATGAGGTCCGGAGGTGATTGGTTGCCAGCGATCGAATCTGTCCACCATTGTGGTGGATGTAGTACTGGAAATGCTGAACTCCGAGGCAATTGACATGCTGGAGCCCGCTGACCTTTTTTGGATCGAAGGGTCGTCGTGCTCCGTCAGTGGTTCCATGCAAGAGATAGTGCATCCTCGATCCCAGCCCCTGGATGTTCGGTGTGCTGAAGATGGCACGGCCGCCCGGTTTCAGAACCCTGAAGATCTCGGAGAAGTAATTCTGATGGTGCTCGATATGCTCGGCGACCTCGATGGAAATGGTGCAATCGATGCTTTGATCGGGAAGCGGGATCGATTCGTTGAGATTGCAGCCGTGATAGGGCACATCTTCCACCTGGAAGTCGAACTGAGGAAGATCGCAGGCGGTCAGATTCTGGCAGCCGTACTCCCGCATCTTGGCACAGAAAAACCCTGATCCTGCTCCGACATCCAGGATGCTGGCGCTCTTATCAGCGGGCAGCAACGGCAATAGCTTTTCATAGATGTCTGGCTGAAAGGTATTCCCCTTCAACTCACTGGAGTGCGTGACCACCTTTACCTCATTTCCTGGTTCATTGCGGGTACTGGATCGGTGTTCTTCCGATCAACGTAGTCGATCCCTCAGCCACTGTCCGATGTCGTTCACTTCATCTGGGTGGAGAGAATGAGCGGCGGGGTAAGTCTTCCACTCCAGTGGCCAGCCGGCTTGTTCTACCTGTCTGGCAGAAGATTCTCCCAGCGTCAGCGGAACCACCGGATCCCACTGGCCATGGCAGCACAGAAGGGGTGTCGAACCGGCCCCCTCGCCACCACCCTTGAGCAGGGAATCGGCGATCGGCAAGTAGGCGGAAAGAACCAGGATACCGCCGATCGGGGGGTCCTGTGCGAGTCCGACATGGTATGCCATGGCTCCTCCCTGGGAGAAACCGGCCAGGATCAGGCGCTGGTCAGGAATACCCAATGCACGCTGTTCGGCGATCAGTTCCTCGATCAGAGCCGCACTTTGATGAATCCCGGTCTCATCGATACGGCGATCGATGGAAACCTCGAGGATGTCGTACCAGGCACGCATCACCATGCCGTTGTTGATGGTGACAGGACGAGTGGGGGCGTGTGGGAAGATGAAGCGGATCGGGTCGATCTGGTCGACACCGAGTTCGGGAATGATCGGTTCGAAATCATGGCCGTCTGCGCCCAGGCCGTGGAGCCAGATGACCGCAGCAGTTGGATTTTCTCCTGTTTCGATCACGACTCGTTCCATCGAACTCCTCGGCTACTCTGTACAGAGCGTTTGAATGATGGGTAACAATCGGTCCAAAGAGCGAATCGTGTAGTCTCCATCCGGTGAAAATCTTTCGTGCCAATGTTGATGCTGGCCATTGTCGACCCACACCGTCGTCAGGCCGCACTTCTTTGCGCCGAGTAACTCCTCGGAGTTTCCGTCTCCGACAAAGATGCACTCCTCAGCAGCAAGACCGAGAGTTTCGAGACAGTGAGTGTACATCAAGGGATGGGGCTTTCTCACTCCAAGAAATGCTGAGATCGAGCGCGTGTGAAAATAGCGACCCAGTGGTGTTTCATCGAGCAGTTCTGGGACAGCGCTGGAACAGTCCGTGACCAGGGCCAGTTGTAGTCCAGCGCTGACGATTTGGTCGAGCGTGGAGCATGTTTCAGGTTTTGGGACCAGGACTTCCCGGAGCAGTTCTCGATGAAGTCGAGCGGCACCGCTCCTCTCTTCGATGGAGACTTCGAGGCCCGCTTCTTCCAGGAGACAGTCAAACTGGTGATCCCCATCGCGGATCTGGCCGATCATTCGATCGCGGAATCGAGCATTCCATAGTTTTTGATATAGATCCGTGTCGATCTGCAACTTCGAGGCGACTGCTGCACTGCTTTGCTCCCATGTACTCAAGGGGAGATTGGGGACCAGGGTGCCGAACAAGTCGAACAGGATCGCCTTCATGAGCCTCCAACACTTCCTTGAAGAAGAGAGGATGCTCTGAGAAACGGAGTTGGGCAAGCCGTCGTGGGAGTGGGAATCGTTTCAGGATGGAGAAAGAAGCGGGCCTTACGATATCGAGGAGATATCGCAAGGCCCAGGAACTCATCCGGATTTGAGTGGTTTCGAACTCAAGTGGTCAAGAAGGAGTCTCTCTGTACAAGGAGCGAGCGTTGCTTTCTCCAGAATCTCGGAGGAGAGAAACTGGACAATCGGACCCACTCCTCAGGGCTTGTTGCGGGGGGGCATGATCCACGACCCCCCGCAACTCACCTGTGAGACTTCTAGCAATTCGTATCGTCACTATCACAAACAGGCAACATGTCGTCGGTGGTCGCATCTGGACCATCGTTGAACGGGCCTGGTGCCGTGGGAACGTCCCCGAACTTGAACAACCAGTTGAGCAGGTAGACAGAGTCCGCCATGTTCAGGTAGCCG
>JABHOG010000127.1 GCA_018694835.1 Planctomycetota bacterium
CCTGGATTTGGGATGTGATTGAAGGAGAAGGAGAGGGTGGAGATCTCGTCGAGCTTGTCGAGTCGTTCTCGTTTTGCGATCTGTTTCAGGCGAGATTGCGCCTGACTGGCTCGTCGGGCCTTGGCTCGGAACCTTTCGACGAACCTCATCTCGTGGGCGATTTTCCTTTCGGAATTCATCCTGGTTTTTTCATGCATCTCTTCTTCGATGTAGATCTGATCCCAGGCTTTTTCCGTTCCTCCGGTAAACTTCCTCAGTTTTTGTCGGTGTACCGCGATGGTGTGAGTGGTGACCGAATCCATGAACTCTCGATCGTGTGTGACCAGCAGCATCGTTCTTCGCCACTTCTTCAGAAAACCTCGAAGCCAGCGAAGGCTGACGATATCGAGGTAGTTGTTCGGTTCGTCCAGCAGTAGCAGGTCAGGATCTTCCAGTAGTGCCTTGGCCAGATTGAGGCGCACCTGGTAACCGCCGGAGAGTTGTTCCGGTGGTTGATCCAGCTGGTCTTTGGAGAAGCCCAGACCCATCAACATCGCTTCGGCGCGATGGAGTTCGATGTATCCCTCTTCCTTGACCTTCAGGGAGAGACACGCCTCCGCCAGAACGGTCTTTTCGGAGAAGGTCAGGTGTTGAGAAAGGTGTCCGACACGGATACCCCTGTGGACGCTGATCTGGCCCTGATCCGGGACCATTTCGCGCAGAATCATCTTGAGCAGTGTTGATTTACCATGGCCATTGGCACCGACGATGCCGACCTTCTCACCCGCCTCGATGAGGCACGAGGCGTTGTCGAAGAGGACCTGTTCCCCGAATCTTTTTCCGATACTTTGGATCTGAAGCACGTGATCTCCTGTTTTGGGTATCCTACCGCTTCCTCAGCGAAAGGCGTATCGTACCCGCAGGCGGAACGAAAAATATTTGACCCGAGGGGGGCCATTGAAGCGCGGATTACTACTGTTACTGCTGGGACTGGGCCTCCTGCTGGGAATCCGCCACATGGATAGCCGCGGCTGGATCCCGATGGACAAGGCGAGGCTTCCCTACCTGCAGCAGGTCGCCGGCGATCGAGCCATCATCGCCTGGCGTACCTCCACTCGATTTATCGGAGTACCACGGATCGAATGGCAACTGTTCGGGGATGTTGCAGATGGATCGCAGCAGCTACACGTGGTCGAGGGGGAGACCGTTCCATCTCGATATGGTGAGGATTATCTCGATCATCATGTGGTTCTCGACCGATTGCCCCATCGAACAGAGATTCAGTACCGGGCCAGCAATGGCGACTTGTCGGTGGGAAGCGGACAGTTCCGCTCCGCTCCGACGGTTGATCATGATGGGCCGTTGAGAATCTGGGCGCTGGGAGATTCTGGCACCGGTGGTCCAGTGCAGTACGAAGTCAGGGATTCGATGGTCGAGTTCCTCGGTGACACGCCGCTCGATCTGATGCTGCATGTCGGCGACATGGCCTATAGCCGTGGTCGAGACGGAGAGTTTTCGGCACGCTTCTTCAGGCCCTATCGGGACATCCTTTCATCGATCGCTTGCTGGCCTGCACCGGGGAATCACGAGATGAAGAGTTCGACCAGCGTCGATCAGGCGGGCCCTTATTTTGAGGCGTATCTGTTGCCTACCGCGGGTCAATGCGGTGGCGTTGCCAGTGGAACCGAAGCGTACTACTCCTTCGATTACGGTCCTGTCCATTTCATCTCGCTCGATTCGAGCGGAGATGCCATCGACCCGGCGGGTCCGATGATGGAATGGTTGGAAGCGGATCTGGCTCAGACCGATAGCATGTGGATCGTCGCATTTTTCCATCATCCTCCTTATAGCTTCGGGTCGCACCGGTCTGACAACTTCCAGGATAGCGAGGGGCGCCTGGTCAAGATGCGGGAAGTGGCCGTGCCGATCCTGGAAGCGGGAGGGGTCGACCTGGTACTGGCGGGACACTCTCACATCTACGAACGATCTGGACTGATCCAGGGAGTGCATGGCTACGGGGAGAGTGACGATCATCCGGTTCCTGCCACGGAAGTACTCCGCAGCGATGGCAAGATCATCCGCTGGGAGGGTGAGCGTTACTGGACTGAAGATGGTGGTGGAACCGTATACGCGGTGGTCGGTCATGGCGGGGGTCATGTCAAGAAGACCGGAGACCATCCGGTGATGGTTGAGAGTCAGGAAGTCTATGGCTCGGCGCTGATCACCATCGACTCGGACCAACTGCAGATGGAGAATGTCAGTTCGGATGGCGTGGTTACCGATCGGATCATCATCGATCGATCACCGGATCTACCGGGGAAGTAACGCGGCGAGTCGGTCGCATCGATAACCCCGGCTGGTGTACCCTCGGAGGGTGGCACCGCACCACAAACGTTCGAGTACAACCGGCGCAAGTTCGAGGAGGGATTGGTCATGAGTCAATCGGCACAGAATGCTGTCATCGCCCAGTCAGGCGGCCCCACGGTCGTCATCAATGCGTCTCTCGTTGGAGTGATCGAGGCGATCCAGGAGACCGGATTGGCCGGCTCCATCTACGGAGCGCGCCATGCGGTGCGAGGAATGCTCGAA
>JABHOG010000128.1 GCA_018694835.1 Planctomycetota bacterium
TCCGAGAGTTACTTCTGGAGCAGCATCCTCAACGACGCCTTCGTTTCCTTCGATGGGATCGACTTCTACGGCGTGGTGCGTATCCGGATCTATGATGACTTCAAGGTGTTGATCTTCGATGAGATGTTCTTCGGAAATGGCGGAACGCTGCAGTCGAAGACCATCTCTGATCTGGGGATCTCCGGGTTGTGGGAGGTGCAGATCGACAGCACCTCGGTGGACGGATTTGTCCAGGTCATCCTCGACTAGTGAAGATCAACGTCTACCAGATCGGGCCCGATCTGGTGGACTTTCATCTTTCTGTGGGGTGACCATCAGATTGATCTCCTTGAGTGACAAGCTGCGATGTTTACCGGGAGCCAGATCTCCCAGGACCAACCCGCCGACGGAAATCCGCTTGAGGTAAGTCACCTCGATTCCTTGCCCGGAAAACATCCGTCGGATCTGTCGTTTCAGTCCCTCGTGAATGCGGATATGGATCGATGCTGAGCCATCTCGTTTTCGCCGAAGTCGGTTCAGTTCAGCGGGCGAAGTTTTCTTTCCGACATCTGGAAGAAACACACCATTTCGCAGCGCCGCCAGTTCTCGATCACTGGGAGGTCGGGATAGAACCACGAAGTACTCCTTGGTGCATTCGTATCGCGGATGAGTGATCCGATGTTGAAGGTCACCGTCGTTGGTGAGAATCAGTAAACCTTCCGTCTCCAGGTCGAGCCGTCCCGCAGGTAGCACGCCCGCTTCGATCATTTTTTTTGGCAGCATGTCCATCACCGTGAGTCGGTCGTGTGTGTCGTGGGTGCTGGTAATGGTTCCGGATGTCTTGTGATACATCACGGTCAAAGCGCGCGGGGGAGTAATGGTCTCTCCGTGGAGAAGTACGGTGTCGCGGCCCGGGGTGATTTTATCGCCCAGTGTCGCCTTCTTGCCGTTGACCAGCACCAACCCCTGCTCGATCAGCAATTCCGCTCTACGACGAGAGCCGTGTCCACATCGCGCGAGGTATTTCTGCAGTCGTTCACTGGGGTTGGATGGTTGTGGCATGGTGGCAGAGCGGTTCCTAGGAACCTTCCTTTTCGGCACGGGAGCGGTAATCGGGACCGCAGTTGGTCTCGATCTGGGAGAGTAGATCCTGCACTTCATCGGCATCGCTGGCGGCCCTGGCCTTGGTCAATTCTTCCAGAAACTCGGAATAGATGTCGTTGATGATGGAATTGAGCTCGGCGATCTCGAAGTCGATCTTGCTCTTCAGTTCCTCGGGAAGTTTGTCGCCTCCCAGTTCTTCACGCACCTTCTTCAACTGTCTCAAGCCGATGGGGGTCTTGCCATCGCGAAGATATCCACGGGCATCGGTGATCGAGATCTGGATCCGATTGGTCATCGCCTTCAGTTCTTCTGTGGAGAAGACGGGAGCTTTCTCGGTCGCATTGGCGGCAGCGGTTGCCGAAGAACCGGACTTCCCGGAATCCTTCGCAGAATCCGTGATCTCTGGTGTGGGTGGGGGCACAGGTTTCTTGATGAACTGGTAGGAGACAATAAAGAGCAGCACGATGCTGATCACTCCGCAGGCGACATAGATGGTCGATTGAACAGGCCGTCGATTGAAATCCAGACCCGATCCTCCGCTGCCGCGGCGTAGCCGTTTTGAGGCGACCTTGCCGGTGGCGGTCGCGCCACTTCCCTGGCCACCTCTGGCGGGGATCCGTTTGCGGTTGTCGGACACCGTTCCTTCATTGCGCTTGTTGATGGCATTTTCGATCCGGGCTGCGAGACCGGCTTCGATCGCTCCCTGTTGGGCAGCCCATTCGCCAAATCGTTGGCCCTGACCAGCGGCACGGTAGCCCTGAAGAAACAGGACCGCTTCGTCCTGCGTCCAGGCACCCTGGCGGATCGCTAACTTGCAAAATAGTTCATCTCTGGAGGTAGCCATGAGCCGATGCTGGAGGAGATCTTCCCGTAGGTCAAGGAGTGGGACTTTACATCACTGTGAATTGCACCGATCCTCGGGGCCGGGAGGAAACCATTGTCCGATGCAGATTCGACCATTTTCGGGGTAGTCGTGGGCACAGCAGGCCATATTGATCATGGGAAGTCGTCCCTGGTCCGTCGGCTGACCGGTACCGATCCCGATCGATTACCGGAGGAGAAGGATCGTGGGATGACCATCGATCTTGGTTTTGCCCCGATGAAACTGGCGGATGGCGAACTGGTCGGGATTATCGATGTTCCAGGTCATGAGAAGTTCATCCGGAACATGGTGGCGGGAGCTTCAGGGATAGACATCGTCATCCTGGTCGTGGCCGCCGACGACTCCGTGATGCCTCAGACTCGAGAGCACCTCGATATCATGACCCTGCTCGGTGTTCGTCGAGGGATCATCGCCATCAACAAGATTGATCTGGTCGATGAAGACATGCTGGAACTGGTCGAGGAAGAAATTCGTGAAACGGTTTCCGGGACCTTTCTCGAGTCCGCTCCGCTGGTTTCAGTCAGCGCCGAGACTGGCGATGGGATCGATGAACTCCGCAACAGCGTCCAGGCGATGGTCAGAGATCTGCCACCACGCGATTCTGGGGGAGTCTTCCGGTTACCGATTCAGCGGGTGTTCTCTTCAAAAGGACATGGCACGGTGGTCACCGGTGTACCCGCCAGTGGATCGGTCAAACTGGATGATCGGCTCGAGTTGCTACCGCCCGGTTTATCGGGGCGTGTGCGTGGCCTTCAGGCCTACAAGGTTCAGGTGGAAAAGGCTCGGGCAGGTCACTCGACCGCCATCAATCTCGCTGATGTGGATTACCGAGATCTTCATCGGGGCATGATTGCTGCAACACCGGGTTACTTCAGTGCCACGGAGATGGTTGAGGTGAGCCTGAAAGCGCTCGATGGGTTGGCCCAACCGATGATCCATCGGATGCCGATTCGATTTCTTCAAGGAACGATGGAAGCAGTGGGACGTCTCTACCTTCTCGATTGTCAAACGGTAGAGGCGGGTCAGGAAGCGCTGGCGCAGATCCGACTGGAGCAACCGGTGGTGGTGGCTCCTGGAGACCGATTTGTGCTGCGACAAACCTCTCCGATGGTCACCCTCGGTGGCGGTGAAGTGCTCGACCGGTCGCGCTGGAGACTGAAGGCAGGTAAGGACTTCGTGGTCGATTCGATGCGCCGAAAGTTGGATGCGCTGGGAACCCCTGCAGCATTTCTCACCAGCCTCATGCACGAGGGTGAACTGGAGATCCACGAGGCCTCCGAACTGGCCAAGCGAGCGGCGATGACCGCTGAAGATGTCGCCAGTTGTCTCGATCAGTTGCAAGAATCGGGTCAAATCGATGCGGTGTCGAATGGCAAGTGGGTGCTCAGGGAAGGGTTGGAGCGCGGAGGCCAGCGAGTGCTGGATGCGCTGGACCATTCTTATCGAGAGGATCCCTATCGTATTTCTGTCAAGGTGCTGGAGATTCGCGATCGAACCCGACTGGGCGATCATTTCCTTGAAAAGGTGACTGACGATCTCGCGGCATCGGGAAAGATCGAGAAGATGCGAGGAGGGAGAATCCTCCAGCCCGGTCGTGAGCCACAATTCTCCGAAGGAGAGAAGGCGGCGCTCGAGTCGATCCGGGGTCATCTGACCAAGCAACTGTACGACCCCGCCCGCGCCGAGGATCTGGCGCGTCTCATCGGGGTGGAGCAGGCGCTAGTGGAGAAATTGCATGCATTTCTGATCGACCGGGGAGAGGTGATTCGGATCTCCACCGATGTAGCGTTGCTGGCAGAGGCGATCCCGGCAGCGGTCAAGAAACTCGCGGAACTGTTTGAGCGAGAAGGAGCGTTTTCCGCATCCCAGGCGAAAGACCAGCTGGGCACCACGCGTAAGTTTGCCATCCCGCTGCTGGAGTATCTCGACAAGAACGGCTGGACTCGCCGTAACGGAGACCGCCGAGAGATTCGTCAGGATAAACTGCAAGAGTTGTCCTGATCCGCATCGGCGGTGGGGTGCACCACTATTCGGTGTGTTCGGAGCTCTTCTTCGGGACCAGCAGCGCCAGGATCACGCCCAGCAAAAAACCCACTCCGGGGCCGATGTACAGCCCGTAGAGGAAACCGACGAACCCGTCCTCCGCGGCTCCAAACGAGTTCGGATCCGCGTGTGAATACTGGACGATGAGCATTCCGATCACGGGACCGGCTACGAGCCCGATCAGGGTCAGCGGAAGCACGATCAGTAGTAAACGTGTCATACTGGTTCCCCTTGGGTGTGGTTCATTTCTCTGAAATGATATCGGCGTTGATGCCGTCTCCACCCTCGGAACCGTCGGCTCCAAGGCAGAGCACCGTGACGCGAGTGGTACTACTGCGCAGTTGATAACCATGACCCCATGGATCGGTATCGGGAATCGAAAAGCGATCCTTCAGCGTCAACTCAGCGAGGTCTCTGGGCCAGCGGCCTTCATCGAGAAAGAACAGCCGGGCTGCGGCGCCGATTCCTGCCATGTCGGAGTTGGCCCTTTGTTGTGGATCTTTGGGGAGACTTCGAGACTGTGAGGCTTTTGATGGGGCGACAATCACCTCGTCATCGAGAACTCGTAGCGCCGCTCCGTAACCGCCGCCACCATTTTCAACCAGCAGCATCAAGGAGTTGGACCCTCGCTGGAGGGAAGCTCGCACCAGATGACGCATCGGGTCGATTCCCTGCTGGGCAAAGTCCTCGACCAGGAGTTGATCTCCCACCTTGAGAATACACCCGTCGTCGCTACCGAGGGCGATCGTAACTTCTCGATCATCAGGGCTGTAGAGGGTGCATTCGAGCACCACGACGCAGTTTTCCCCTCGTCCCCGTTCGGTGGCGTATCGACTCAGGTCGACGATGCCTTCCTGGTCGGCAAGAACCGTTTGCTGAACCGGGCGATCGGCTCGTGCCATCGCCAGCACCTCTCGCAATCCACTCTCCCCATGAACCGCAAATGGTTCCGAGGCAGACCAGCGAATCACCGATTGCCCCGGCAGCAGGTGAGTCACTTCTGAGGAGTGGGGAGCGAACGCCTTCAGCCCAGATTTCTGCAGTTGATCGCTCAAGATTTCGCCGGCGACTTCTGCAGACAGTGCACGAATCGCCACCACCCGGATCCATGGATCGGATCGATCGGATGCGGCGATGGTGGTCAGTGCCTGGAGGATCTCCGGATCATCGCCACAGCCGATCCTTTCGATCAGACGGCAGGCGGACAATTTTACCAGATGTGCGGGATCTCCGATTCCCCATCGGGCGAGGGTTCGAGCGGTCGGAGAATCCATGACGCAGGCATGGAGCATCGAGCAGCGTTGGTTCGGCTGCCGTGCTTGCCATTCGGCGAAGAGCATCGCTGGATTCTCACCGTGTCTTTCAAGCCAGTTTCGAGCGACCTCGACTGGTGGAGTGTATATTCCGTCGCCATCGGCATCGACGAAGACCGGATTGGTGATGGCGATTGGAAGAACAGGGCGCTTTGATCCCGGTACGATGGGATCCAGGCTGTCATCTCCCTCGACTCGCAGCGAGATCCAGCCGTCAGTGCGAATCGGTATTTTGCGCTGATCGACCAGCCGGACGATATCTCTGCTGTCGGCGACGGGAATCGTCTCGACGATATCTCCATCGACGATGACCAGAACCCGGTCGACATCGATCCAGTCGGCAGCCTGGACGTGAGTCTTCAATTGAACTGCCGCTCGCTTGGCAGAGACCATCTCGCCCATCTGGGCGCCATCGACGGTGAAGGTGACAAAGGGCCCAAAGGTGGTGACGATCTGACCCTTCTTCACGCCATCACAGACCTCTTCCACCGAGATCTCTGCGGGTCGATCACTAGAACTGGGGAAGTAGTTTCGTGGCCAGCCTGCGAGGTTGGAGGAAACGGTGTGACTGTCAGAATTTCCGACACCTGTGATCCTGGATCCGTGATTGAGCAGATTGTGCCAGTCCTGTAATGCCCAGTGGCGGCTCGAGCCGACCACTTGATCGGTATCGTTCGCGTCGTAATATCCCCACCCGGCATTTTCGTTGAAGATCTCGACGCTATCGAAATCGACGGACCAGTTCTTCTCCACCGATCCACCGGTGATGGGATCCAGACCGGCGACCCTGAAGTAATCGATGCCTTCCCAGCGGGGATGGTTGACCTGGACCACCGGGATGATTCCAGAGGAGTCTCCACTGGCGCGGACCGCCTTGAACAGTGCCGGGCCATCGTCAGACTTGCGATCGAATACGTTCGCCCATGGAACCAGTGGGAACGCATTGAAGTGGCCCAGAGGAACGGAGATCTCGTTACCCACGATGCCCTGGAACTGCTCCTCTGCGCCCAGTTCGGAGATGATATCGGAATAGTCGGTGTGAACGTTGTGATCGGTGGCGACTCCAACTTCCAGCGCCTCGCTGGCGATGCTGATGATTCGCTCCGGCATGTTGCTGTCGCCATGGCCCGAGTGAGTCAGGGTGTGGAGGTGGTAATCGGCAGCGGCCCAGCCGCGGGTATCGACCTGATGCTCCAGCGAGAAGACCAGCGAGACCGTCTGATCCTTGCCGACCGAGATCGATTGACGGTCGATGCTCCATTCGGGGCCACGGCTGGCATAGACCAGCCAGTCGCCAGTCATCATGGTGATGCTGCCGGCACCGGAGAGAGTACAGATCACATCGGGGCGAATCGCCAGGTCTAAAGGTGCGGCATCTCGGTTGTGGAAGATTGCAGGCACCGATCCATCGGGCTTGCGAAAGGTGAGTCGAGCGGGAACCGTCTTGCCAGCGGAGTCCTCGATCCGGAACTGGATCACTCCTCGGTCCCCCGTGCCACCGACAGCATCTGCAACATCGGGCGCTGCAAGCATCGGTGAGGGGAAAGAAACGACAGACAACAAGAGCGAGATGAGCATTTGATCCTCCTCTGATCCGCCACGATTGTAGCGTCAAACTGCAGGTGGGAACCACTCAGCAGCGATAGATATGGAGGTCCGGATGATCGTGCAAGCAGGATCCCGGGATCCTGGGATCGTAGGGAGCCCTCAGGCAACGATCGAGGATGGTGGCTTTCTTCGGTTGAGGAACCAGCAGATAGATCCGTTCGATGGCCCGCAGTAGATCGAGGCCGATGGTGATCGCCTGGAGTGAGTTCGGTACAGGATCGATGAAATTGTCTTTCAGTGTTTCGGCGCTCAGATCGACGGTGTGATAGCCGGATGGGGGATGATCGCAGGGCTCATTGAAGGCGATGTGTCCATTCGACCCGAGCCCGAGGATAGCAGTACGGGGGGGGCCGTACTGGTCGATCAACTGCGACAGTCTGTGGATCTCTGTTGAAGCCTTGCCGGTCGCATCGATCGAGTGAACCCTGTTCGATTCGATGCCGAGGGGATCAAAGACCTGATCCCTCAGGGTGGCTTTGAAACTCTTCGATCCAGCGGGGGGGGCAAGATACTCGTCGAGTTGCAGAAAGTGAAGCTGGCGCCACAGTTTTGCGGAAGAGGAGTCCTGGACCAGAGCCTCGTAAAAGGCTTCGGGTGATTTCCCCGTCGGGATGCAGATCCACTGCTCCGGCTCCAGGTGATCGGCCAGATCTCTCAGCAACCGGAGGGCGAGGGACCGGGGATCGGCCTCTTGAATGAAGGTTGGTTTTGCCATGGTGGTACGTGCCGATCCGGTCCAGAACTGGGGAGGTGTCAGATGGCCCAGAACTCGAAGCCTAGAGGATTCGAGCGGAGAGGCCAAGGGAGGCGGGCAGGAAAGTTGGCAGAGGACGAAAATTCATGGGCCGAGGAGAGGAAATCGCCCTGGATTCGTGTTTCCTGAGTCCCCTCCCAGTATGATCTTGAGGGAGGCGATTCAGGCTCCTGTCAGGAGCCGGGGTCAACGAGTTGAATTGAGAAGGACCGTAAGAGCTGGAGAAAATTCTGGGAGTCGAGGAAGAGTAATGAAGATATACGATCACATCCTGGAAACGGTGGGGGGAACACCACTGGTTCGATTCCACCGGGTCAGCCGCGGTCTCTCGGGAACCATCGTGGCCAAACTCGAGGCTTTCAA
>JABHOG010000129.1 GCA_018694835.1 Planctomycetota bacterium
CGCAGAAGACGCAGAAGACGCGGGAGGCTATTCAGCCCAACGAGGGTATCGACGCACCACCCCTACCACGACGCCTCGGATCTCCAGTTCGTCGACGATGATCGGCTCCAATTCCTCATTGGCGGGTTGGAGGCGAAATTGCTTCTTTCCATCCTCTCCTGAGTGATGGAAGAACTTCTTCAGGGTCGCCCCCTCGATCCCCTCCTTTTCGAGGATCGCCACCACCAGTTCACCATCGTCCGCCACCTCTCGACGCTCGACCAGCACCATGTCTCCGTCGTGAATTCCTTCATCGATCATCGAGGTCCCGCGCACCCGCAGTGCGTAGTGGTCACGCCCCATCGGTAACAAATCGGCCAGGTCGACTCGCTCCGGCGCTTCGACCGCCTCGATCGGTTCTCCGGCAGCAATCCGTCCCAAAATCTCGACCGGAACTCGCTGCCGATCGCTTTCCTGCTCCTTGCTGCGAACCTTCTCATCGGCGAATTGGGGATCAAGAACCTCGATCGATCGGGCCTTGTACGGAACACTTTGGAGTGCTCCCTTACGCGCCAACTCCTTGATGTGTTCATGAATCGTCACCCGAGAAACATGAAAGTTCTCGGCCATCTCCTCCAGCGTCGGAGAAAGTTGCCTGTGGCGCCGAAACTGTTGCAAGAACTCCATAATTTCCAGCTGCTTATTGGTGTAGTACACGGCTTGCGCTTCCCTCCCGATCTCCGTCGGACTGATTCCACCTCTGACTCTTCTCGCCAATGACTTCTCTTACAAAAGACCGCAGTTGCACCAGATCATCCCACTAGAGCACACATAAGAACAGAAGTGCTGCCGCCGGAACGCCGATCGCCGCCAGAACCAGTTCGAAACGGGTCAGTCGATCGCCATCGATCTGCATCCCTTCATCTTTGACCTGACGCTCCCCGATGAGAGAGACGAGCGGCGACCAGATGTGCCGTCCTTCTCGGGGATTCAGGGCAGCGGGCTGCATCACGCTGGCACTTCCCTGTTGCCTGGCACACCGCTGTGAACTGGCGGTGGCGGCAATCCCCCGGCGACGAGCACGCCTCCGGTCGACTGCGGCCCAGGCCTGGTGTGCTACGGACCAGAGAGACGGGAAGTTGGGTAACTTCGGAGTGTTCGATGCCAATGTGTTCGATGCCAATGTGTTCGATGCCCGTGTCTCGACCAGTGAATCGACCGTTGAACCGTCTCCACGAGGCGACAGCGAGCCTGACCGCGCTCTTCGATGTCGATCAGAAGAGCCCGGACGCCGGGGGCCACCCTCTGATTGCGCCGGATTGGATCCGGGCTGGAGAGGGAAGATCTCCAGCTGGCAATCGATTCGAGGGGCCCCACCAGGCGTTCCGGACATCAGGGTCTGCATCGTGTTCGATCGTGCGGTGGCGGTCGTATCGGCCGCTTGTGACGACTGCAGCGGTAATGGCTGCAGCGGTAATGGCTGCAGCGGTAATGGCTGCAGCGGTAATGGCTGCAGCGGTAATGGCTGCAGCGGCAAAGGCCGTTGCTGTGTTGACCGTGGCTGAGTCTTGTTCATCTGCATCTCTGCTCCAAAATTAGAGGATCGCAAGTCTCCAGGTTTGTCAGGCTCTCCAGTTCTCGTGTTCGATCTGCCTGATCTACCTGATCTGCTCGATCTGCCTGCTAGCGGTTCCGCACGGTCGAAGTATCATGTTGGCGTTCCGATCGTGCTGACTGTTGCACTGTCCTTTACGGCACTGTTCGTTGCGGTCGGCAACCCAGCATTGTTAGGGAGATCTTCGCCGAACAAAACCCTAACATCAAGGGATTCCAGGTTGCCCCCGTTTTCAGCATAAACATTTGCTACTGAAGGAGTTAAGTCTTGCCAACTCGATCCTATGTCAAAAAAAGTTCGGGTGATGTTCGGGTTTTCTTGCTGTTGTGGCTGCTGCTGGGGTTCAGTTCTCTGGGTCCTGCACCGCTCTTCGCAGCGGATCCAGTCGAGGATTTCCTCCAGTTCTTTCGTTCCGGCAGTAGCAGCGCCCAGTTACGGACTTCTGTGACCCGTTATCGAAATCCGCAGACAGGGCAACTGGTGAGTCTGGTCGGTGCGGTGCACATCGGAGAATCGAGCTACTTCCAGCGGATTCAGCAGGAGTTGGACCAGCACGACCTGGTGCTCTACGAGATGGTCGGTGGCCCGGCACCCGGCTCTCCAGAACTCCTTTCTGCAGAAGATGACGATGAGTCGCCTCCTTCCAGTTCTCGCAAAAATAGCAGTCTCGGCTTCATCTCCACCTTGCAACAGGGGATGCAGGACCTCCTCCAGCTGGAGCACCAGATGAGCCAGATCGATTACACCCGAGGTAATCTGCGCCACGCAGATCTGACCTCACGTGCGTTCGACACGGCATTGAAGATCCATGGCCTGTTCCACATCAACCCCGAGGCGTTGTTCACAGGACTCGCTCCTGCCATGCTCGATGGCATCGGCCTGCAGGCGGCCCTCTCTTCTCAGGATGATCAGACGGTCAATCGGGTGCGCTGGGTGATGGCCAAGACGCTCGCCCATTCGGTGGGACAGATGGCCCTGCTGGGGGTCAAAGATATCGAAAAACCGGAAGACCTGATCCTCGGTATCCGTAATGATCACCTGTGGCAGGTGTTTCTCGATTCGCTTCCGGAAGGTTGGCGAAGAATCGCCATCTTTTACGGAGCCGCACACCTGCCAGACATTCGCAGGAGATTACTGGAGCAAGGCTGGGTCGAGGAAGAATCGCTGTGGATTCCCGCCTGGATGATTCCAGTCGCAGATCCGCAACCCGTCGTCGAACTCCAACGACGAGCCCGTCTCTGACAGGAGGCCACTTGAAACCAGCACGCAGGGTCACCATCGCAGGGGGATCTATCACCCCGTTCATCGGCAAGTTTCATCCGGATTTCATCTGGAAGAAACACCCCGATTTTGGTCACAAGGAAAATCCGACGCTGGAACAACTACTCCACCGCGTCGCCCTTGGAGCGTGTTCCGATGTCGACATCGATCCGACACTCATCGACCGTGGATACGTCGGAAACTTCGTCGGAGAGTTGTTCTCGAATCAGGGCCATCTCGGTGCGATGACCGCCGCCGCTTCTGAAGGCTTTCTTCACACACCCTTTACCCGGGTCGAAGGAGCGTGTGCGTCAGGAGGGCTTGGCATCGCCGCTGGCGTCGACGCGATCCAGGCTGGAGCAGATCTGGTGCTGGTGGTGGGAGCCGAGGTGCAGACCACCCACAATGCCAAGGTCGGTGCGGATTTCCTCGCCCGTGCCTCGCACTATGAGAAGGAACGAGGCATCGACGAGTTCACCTTTCCTGCGATGTTTGCCCGAAGAACCATGGCCTACTGCCAGCGCCATGGGGTCACACCCGATCAACTGGCACCGATCGTCGTCAAGGCCTACGCCAATGCCAACCGCAATCCCAATGCCCACATGAGGGCGGTCACCATGACCGAATCCCAGGCGGCGGGCTCCTCTGATAGTAATCCGTGCTTCCTCGCCAACGAGGAGTTGAATCCGTGGCTACGGCTCAGCGACTGCTCACAAGTCTCTGACGGAGCTTGCGCAGTGATCCTGTGCTCCGATGACGGTCTCAAAAAGCTCGGTAAGGGTGCCGATCGCGCAGTCCAGATCACCGCCTGTTCGGTCGCCTGTGGTCCACTTGGTGCCGTCCCCGACTACACCCAGATGGATGTGACTGCAGCCGCTGCGAGTCGCTGTTATTCCGCGACCGGTTGGGATGCCACGGACATCCAGATCGCCGAGGTCCACGACTGCTTCAGTATCACCGAAGCGTTGATCTGCGAAGCGCTGGGATTTTGTCAGGAGGGAGATGGGATGAAGATCGCCGCTGACGGAGTCACTTCTCTCGAGGGATCCCTTCCCGTCAACAGCGGAGGCGGGCTGATGGCGTTTGGCCACCCAGTGGGAGCTACCGGAGTGAAGCAGATCTTCGAGATCTACCGCCAGATGAATGGCCTTTGCGGCGACTACCAGGTCGCCACGGCTCCCGAGCGAGGACTCTGTGCCAACATGGGCGGAGACGACCGAACTTCAGTGGTCACGTTGCTCGAGAGGAAGTAGGAACCCGGTGCCAGACACCCACAGTCATCTGCCGCTGGATGTTCCTGCGGCCATCTCGGCGAGACGCTCGACCAAGGATTTCCGCTCGGATCCGATCGACCCCGAGATTCTCGACCAGATCCTCCACCTCAGCACCGAAGCTCCATCGTCGTGGAATCTTCAGCCGTGGCGCATCGTGGTGATCGATGAAGCGGATTCGCGAGCCCGCTTGCATCAGGCATGCTTCGGCCAGCGGCAGGTACTGGAAGCACCCGTCACCATCGTCTTCGCCATCGACCAGGGCGCATGGGAAAAGGACATGGAGCCGATCATCGAGCAGGCGCAAGAACGTGGAGCGTGGCCTCCGCAGTACTGCGATATCGCACGTCAGGCGATTCCCGGCGGACAAAATGCACTGTCGGCGATGGGACGCCTGCGAGAGTACGCCATCAAGGATGCGATGATCGCCGCCACTCATTGCGTGCTGGCGGCAACATCTCTGGGTCTCCAGACCACCTTCATGAACGGCTGGCGAGAAGACGCCGTCAAGGAAGTGATCGGCGCCAGCGACCGGGATGAGATCGGGATTGCGGTGCTGGTGGTGCTCGGTCATGCCGACGAAACACTGCCCCACCCGGGACGGGTCGATCGATCGGAGACGGTCCATCGCCAGAGGCTTCCTCGGCCCTGACACTCGACCGAAAACTAGACCGAAAGCTCAGTGAGACCGCTGAGTTAGACCTGGCCCTCGGAACCGAGCGCGGCCTGGGAGACATCTCCTTCTCGATCGAAGTAAAATCCCACATCCGAGGACTCGATCCGGGTGGCGAAGACAAGCGATGCGATTCGATCCCGATCGGTAGCGCAGAGTCCGACAAATTTGACTCCGACCCCACCTTCCGGATCATCTCCGATGGGCACTTCTTCCACCACCCGTCCGGTGATGTCCTTCGCTTCGAGGGAGGGAACCCCGCGAATCACCAGCAGGTCACCCTTCTCCAGCTCGGCATCGGTATCGATCGCCAGACCACCGGTCCCCAGATCGACCAGTTGAGCCTGATGAAGCAACTCACGATCTGGATCGTGGTATCCACCCTTCCCCAGCGGAAGATGGAGAAATCGGATCGGAGCCTCGATGGGGATGCGTGCGAAACGACGCCGTTGCTCGACTCTGATTCGCTCAGGAGTCTCGAAGAAGAGGAACCATTCGCCCAGTTCTCTTTTCTCCTGCAAACGGGTCTCGAAGTGGAGCCCCCCCAGATCCTGGCGGAAGAAGACGACCTCGAGGTCATCTCCCGGCTGCCATGAAAGGTCTGTCTGCGTCGGGTCGGAATGCTCGACGACGCGAACCGCGATGCTATGAGCATCGCAATGGATGGTGATGGTTCGTAACAGAATTCCGTCCGGCCCCTGAACCAGTAACTCTTCTTCATCAAAGGGTAATGACACCCCCTGAGAATTGGAGCTGGGCACTTCCCAGCCGCGGCGAACCCGGATCCGATCGAGCGCCCTTCTCATCTCGAGATCCCTCATCAAAGCTGGATCCTGCCCGAGAGCGAGACGAAGAGCATGCTCGAAGGCAACGCGTGAGTTGAGCAAGCGATCGGGCTCTTTCTCCGCCGAGAGTTCCAGCAATTTCACCAGCAGCCTGGTTTCGGGCCCCTCGATCCCTCGAGCGAGTAATCCATCGACGACCTTGGCGGTATCGAAGAGAGGAACGGTCCCCTTCTTCGATTCCTGAGGCACCGCCCCCTGAAGGCGGTACTTCTGCCACAGTAAGATCAGCAGCGAGAAAACTGGAATCAGCCAAAGCCAATCGAAATCGGGTGTCATCGAAGATCCTCATCCAGTTCAGCGGCACGGAACATTCCCATGCAACCACCATCGGCTCGATGAGAGCAAACCTTGAGGGGTATTGCAGATCTTTGCGGTCCTTCAGCGTCCGGCGACGATGTAACTGCCGCGGTTCTGCTCGGCCAGTTGCTCCATGAAGGTCGAGGTGAATCCGACGGAGATGGTGTGAATCGTCACCTGGCTCTCCTCATTGAGGCGTAGGATCTCCTCGAGAATTCGCTCGGTGTCGATGAAGGTACCCATGCTGGGAGCCCCATCGGAGAGGAAGAAGATGGTGTCCACCTCTCCGGCCTTCAGTACCTCGGCGAGGGAATCATAGATGTTGGTACCCCCTCCTGGCTGCAGCCCGAGTACGAATTGCTTGGCACTCTTCACCGATTTCTTCGACAACCTGACCGGTTTGGGATGGAGATTGACCGGATTGTTGCTGAATCGAACCAGGTTGAAGAAGGTACCGGGTCGCAACTTCTCCACTGCGGTGAGCAACTCATCCTTGGCCAGGGCGATTCTCTCCATCGTTTCCGATCCCCCACCCTCCCGCGGAACCGTTACCGAGGCGCTCATGCTACCGGAGCAATCGATCACGAATGCGATGCGGCGACTGACGATCTCGACTCCGAAGTAGGAGGGAGTACGAGCCGCGTCAGGATCCGCCTTCCGCACATAGGTTTGCCCGCCTTCTTTCTCCGCCTCTCGACGTGCGATCTCGACCGGGTCGTAGCGATCTCGTTCTCGTTCCCAGTACTTGCGCCAATCGGCCACCTCTGGACCGAGGTCTGCACCGGTCGCCGCAATCAAACACGCCACCACTTGCGGTAACAGCGCGCCCTTCTCTCGTTCCATCGCATCGAGCAGGGCATCGATCAGCCGCGCATCGCGCTCCTTGCCGAGAGAGCGCAACGCTGCGGATCGAACCTGCCAGGCGGGATCGACCAGCGCTTCGATGCGACGCACCAGGCTGACCTCGCTGGAGACCTTGCCAAGTGCGGTGATGACGAGGGTGCGAAGCGAGGCATCCTTGCTATTTCCAAGGGCCAGGAGCATCTCCTGCGCCTCGGTCGGATCGAGCCGAATCAGTGCCCTCACCGCTTCCCGCTGGAAATCGATGTCGCGTCTCAACTTCCTCGAAGCCAGGATGATCTCCTCCACCGATGAGGCGGAGCCCAGTTGCGCCAACGCTCTCACTGCCGCTCTCCTCAATACTGAAGAGGGATGCATCAGCAGTCCCGCAAGAATCGGCTCTGCCGGCTGGTAGTGGGCTCTACCGAGCACATCGGCCGCTGTATATCGAGCCAGCAAAGGGGCCCGATCCGCATCCAGGTTCTTGTCACTCAACCACTTCAACGCCTTGGGATCACGCACCGAACGAAGCGAGCGGAGAAGTTGATCAAACTTCCTTCGCTGCTTCTGCGGCATCTTCTCGGGATCGATCCCTTCCGGGATGAATCCCACCAGCATCCTGGTCGCCTCACGACTCCCGATCCTTCCGAGGAGATCGATCGCTGCGGAAGCCACGGCCACTTGCGATCCCTTGGCCCAGCGCTCCAGTGGTGCCAGCGAGACTTTCTCCAGATGCCGTGGCCGCAATGCGTCGAGCACCTGGCGGCGTCCGATCGAGGTCAGGGATGGCAGATGCTTCAGCACCAGCCGTGCGGCCTCATGGTCTCCCACCGCCAGCAGCGGTACCGCCGCGATCGCCTGGATGTTCTTATCTGGATGACCGAGCAACTGGCGCAGAAATCGTTCCGATTCGCGGCAACGACAATCCCCCGCCTCCTTCAGTACCTTTTCGAGATCCTTGACGCCCTTGTTTTTCTCCGCATAGGGAAGCGCACTCCAGCGAGCCAACTCCCGCTCCCAGTCCCTCACCACCTGGACCATCCGTTCTCGCGGTGGACGAAGGGTCGCCATCCGGCTCTGCGCCTTGCGCGCCGCCCCCTCCCTGGGGAACCGAGAGATGAGCCGATTCCAGGTCGAGCGAGCCTGGTCATACTTGCCCTGCTCGCGCAGGCAGAATCCGCCATCATAGAGGCACTCAGCGACCAGCGGGTGCTCGGGGAACTTCACCGGAACCTGTTCAAATTGGATCTGGGCGCCAGCCCAGTCGAACGATTCCTCGAGACAGTGCCCCAGTCCATGGAGCGCCACCGCCATCGTCTCGGCGCCGTCATCGAGGTTCAGGTATTGCTGATACCCTTCTCGGGCAGGGCGAGTTCGACCAAGCCGCCGCTGGCACTCGGAACGATACGCCAGAGCCTGACGCGCTGCGGCAGTCTCGGGCCATTTCTGACGGATCTGCTCGAATTCCTCCTCCAGTTCGAGCAATCGCTCGGTGCGGGCCTTGGCCGACCGCGGCAGCGAACCGAGGCGCTCGACCGACAGATTCAATTGATCGAGCGCGTCCTTTTCTGGTCCCTGGATCGGTTCTTCAGGAGAGTTTGCTGAGTCCGCCCCATCATCCGGCGTCGCGGGTTCCTGCAGCATCGGCTGCAGCAGGGCTGCGACGGGAGTGGGTCCGATCGTGGTGAAGATCACCAGCCACAGGCCCAACCACAATCCCCTGCTCCAGCGGGTTCGCTGGTACTCGCTCGGGAACCGGATCAGGAGGCTCGTGACCTGGCAAAAGATCAGATTCATGAAAGAACTCCCTGTACTTTCGTTCCCCGTGACAAACATCCTATGACTCAGGCGGGCATCTCTGCGAGGTGGCGAGAGATCACGATGACAGCGATCACCATGGCGCATGCCAGGCCCAACCACATCGGAGCCTTCTCACGAATCGAGGCCAAAGCAGCAGACTTTCCGACCATCGCGTTGCCGATGAACAGGATCGCCATCGCCAGCAGAAACTTGATGCCAAACAGCATGTGATAGGAGAGCCCTGCGGCTTCGGATGACTTCTGTAGTTCCGCCTTGGGCATTCCCAGAACCATCAATTGATACACTCCGGTGCCGATCAACAGGACCATTCCGATGCGCATCACCGGAGCCCAATGACTGCGAATCGTCTCACGGACCTTCTCAGCACCGGCCGCTGCCGAGACCGCTGGATGAATCGCACGCCACTGAAAGAGCAGGGTTCCCGCGATGAAAAAAGCAACGATCACATGCACCAGGGTACTGATGTCAGCTCCAGACAATGTAGTTCCAAACAATGTAGTCCTCCTGTTGGGCAATGGTTGTACTGAAAGGATTTTCCCCACATCATGCCCGCAGTGGGAGTAAATACCACCCAAGAATCAGGAGGCCGATTGTCCAGTGCGCAACTCCGTCCCGATTCATTTGTCGACAAACTGGGTGCCGCACGTGCCAGCGCCATATTGAGAACTCCCCACGGAGATCTTGCGGTCGATGCGATGAAATCCGCCATCTCCGCTGGATTTCGTATCTGCGAGTTCACCCTGACGATTCCTGGAGCACTTCAGCACATCGAGACCATCGCCTGCCAGTATCCGGATGTGACGGTCGGGGCGGGCACAATCCTGACTCCGAACCAGGCGCGGGATGCGGTCTCGGCCGGTGCTCGTTTTCTCGTTTCTCCAGTTCTCGATGTCGAGGTGGTCGAGACTGCCGCCGAACTGGGGGTCGCCATCATCCCGGGATGCAGCACCCCGACCGAGATGCTCGCTGCTCACCAGGCGGGCGCTCCCCTGGTCAAGTTGTTCCCGGGTCCGGCCGGTGGACCCCACTGGGTTCAAGCGGTTCTGGGTCCACTTCCCTTCCTCAAGATCATTCCCACCAGTGGAGTGGACTTGCATAATGCCGCTGAATTTCTGTCCGCCGGCGCACATGCCATCGGGTTTGTCGCACCGCTCTTCCACCCCGGGGCCATCGAGAAACAAGATTGGTCACAGATCGAAGATCGTGGACGTGAGTTACTCGCTGCTTGTCAACAGACTCGATAGCCTTACCCTGACACCCGTCTGAAGAAAGGAACCTGAGTGACCTATCTAGGAAAAGAAACAACATTTCGCTGGCTCGGCCACGCTTCTTTCCTGGTGGAGACACCCTCTGGCCGGACGATCCTTATCGATCCATGGCTGGAAAACCCCAGTTGCCCTGACGATTGTAAGGAGTTCGAGCAAGTCGACCTGATCTTGCTGACTCATGGACACTGGGATCACTTCAACAGTGTCGTTCCACAGGCCCAGAAACATGGTGCTCGAGTCGTGTGTAATGTCGAACTGGCACACTGGCTGAGAAAGCTCGGCCTCGAAGAAGACCAGGTGATAGAGATGAACAAGGGTGGCACTGTCGAGGTGTGCGGCCTTCAGGTCACCATGACCGATGCCCGGCACTCCTCGGGTGTGATCATCGATGACGAGTATCGATATGCCGGCGAAGCGTGCGGATTTGTGGTGGAGACGGAGAACGAATTCCGTTTCTTCTACGCAGGAGACACCTCGGTTTTTGGTGACATGGCGTTGATCGCTGAACTGTACTCGCCGTCGATGGCGATCTTGCCCATCGGAGATGTTTATACCATGGGCCCCAGAGAAGCGGCCAAGGCAGCTCATCTACTCGGAGTCCAGATGGTCATTCCGATGCATTTCGGCAGTTCTCCACGACTCCATGGAACTCCCGAGCAATTGCGAGAAGCGATCGGCAATTTGCCCATCGAGGTGATCGACATCGAACCGGGCCAGATCATCGAGTGACTATAAAAAACCGATCATCCGGTCGCATCGGTTCTCTTCTGGTGTTGACCAATCCGGGGTCAAGACGAGCCTCCGAGGTTCGAAAAGAACTCGAGGATACCGTTTCGTCTCTCGATCCAGCACCACGAATTACCTGGTGTGAAGTGACCTCTACACCCGAGGACCCCGGTCCCGTCGATCGTATCTTCATCGTCGGTGGCGATGGCACCGTCAATCTTGCGCTGAGGTGGCTCGCACAAGCAGCGGTCAAGGCACCGGCGGCAATCATTCCTGCAGGAACTGGAAACAATCTGGCGCGCGGCCTGGGGATCCCCACCACTCCTGCCCGGTCGATTGCGCTGGCACTCGATGCCACGGCCACTCGCAAGATCGACGCGGTGCGCTACACCCTCGATGATGTATCGACAGGATTGATGTTGCAGGTCGCAGCAGTGGGATTCCCGGCAGTGGTGGCGTGGAGATTTGATCGGTTACGACGGCAACCCGTGATCCGCCATCCGATCCGCTGGTTGGGAGATTTCTGCTACCGGATTCTCGCCATCATCACCCTCTTCAGCCGTCACACCGCTCCCATCCGCTGGAAATTCAAGACCCAGGACCACTCCTGGGAAGCTGCTGGAATGGCACTGTTTCTGGGCAATGAGGGGACCATCGGAGGTGGATTTCGGCCCTGCCCCGCGGCGCTGCTCGACGATGGATTACTGGACCAGTGCCTGATCCCCTCGCTCACTCCCTGGTCCGCGATGAAGTTATTCCCGAAGATCTCCAGAGGCACCCATCTCGAAACGTGTCCCGGCCTCACCTACAGGCAAGACGAGAAGATACGCATCAAGCAGCCGGCCGGACCTTTTCTGGTCGACGGGGATATCGTCGGAAATCCTCAGGTCATCGAGCTGGAGGTGCTGGCGCGCCACTTCGAGGTGTTCCTGCCACAGTCATTCGAATAGATGTAATTCGACGGAGAAGAGGATGAATCAGATGCCAGAAGCCAGCTTCCAGATACGGATCAGCACTCGCTGCTCGGCGATCATCGCAGGGGTGATCTCATCGCTGGTGATGCTGGTGGGAGGCTGCAGCCAGCCTCCGGCAGTGCCGATCCAGCAGGCCATATGGGTCACTCGCTGGGATTACAAGACTCAAGATGATGTGGAACAGTGCATCCAGAACGTGGCGGATGGTGGGTTCGATACGGTGATCTTTCAGGTACGCGGCAACGGAACCGTCTTCTATCGATCACAACTGGAGCCGTGGGCTGAGGAATTCGATCACGCCGATCCTGGTTTCGATCCGCTGGCCATCGCTTGCCAGGAAGCCGCTCGACACGGCCTGGCCATCCATGCATGGATCAATGCGGTCCCGGGATGGCGTGGGGATACGCCGCCGCCAGTAACGACCCCTCCCCAGCACTGGAATGCCCACCCCGACTGGTTTCTTCACGACTCACAACAAAAACGCCAACCGTTACAACCAAATTACTACGTGGCGCTGAATCCATGTTTACCCACGGTGCGAAAGCACGTGGCAGATATCTGCTCGGAAATCGTTGAGCAGTATCCGGTCGCTGGGATCCACCTCGACTACATCCGGTTCCTCGAATCTGGAGTAGAGATCGACTACCCGCGCGATCCGCAGAGCCTCGCACGATTTACTCGACAGACAGGAGTGGCCGACCCGGAACAAGACGGAGAAGCCTGGGATCGCTGGCGACGCGATCAGGTCACCGAGATGGTGCGGGAAATCAGGGTCGCGGTGAAGTTGGCGGATCGTCGAGCCCTGCTCACTGCAGCGGTGTACCGCACCCCGGAGATCGC
>JABHOG010000130.1 GCA_018694835.1 Planctomycetota bacterium
AAAAGAGGTGCGTGGGAGTCATTCCCACGCACCTCTTTTGCATCCGCGACGCAACCAGAATCAGTGGCTAGCTGCCACCTTCCTGCCCGACCAAATTCTTAGGTAAATCTTCGCCCTCAGTCAACTCCGATTCTTCAAGTTTCTTCACCGAACTGTCGGCGTAGACGACGATGATGAAACCGTCATGGTTTTCATCGATGTCATTTTCCTTGTCGACGATGGAGTCGTCACAGCCGAGGATGGTCCCAGCATCAGTGGCCGCCTTGGTCTTCTTTCCCAACCAGGCGTAGGAGTTCGAGTATTCATCGAGGACGAAATCGCCATCGCTGTCCTTCTCGGCTCGCTCGTCCGTGGATGAGGGACAGATGAAAACTTCAGGACTCAAACCCGAACCCGCATTGGAATTGATCAACACGTTCAGGGACTCATATGCGGGCGGCGTCTTTCCCTTGGCGACCGGGAAGAATCGCTTGTCGAGGGAATAGGCGATGGCCGCTTGCCCGATGTTCTTCAGGTTGTTAGTGCAACTGACCTCGTCCCCTTTTTTCAGGGCGGTCAAAATGTTCCCCGAAAATAGTGCAGCCAGGGTTCCAATGATTGCAATCACTACGAGGAGTTCGACCAGTGTAAATCCCTCAGATCTGGTTCGATCTCGCGAGGTCTTCTCGTGAGAAGCCTTGTATCTCATATCTCGCATCTCCTTCCGGCATGGGGCGTGGGATCCTGTTGGGAATCTGGAGGTACCCGGCGGAAGACTCCCTGGCAAGGATTGCCTGCGGGTCCGTCGAGATCCTCCAGGGCTCTGGGACGCCCCTGGTGACATCATAAGGTGCAAGAAGTGGATTTGCCAGTGCTCGGGTCCGTTGACACCCTGGATGGTGGGTTGCTATGATCTCTCCTTGCTCCTTGAGGATCTGATCTTGGCGACTGAGGTCTGGATCCAGGAGGTGCAACCTCGGAAAGATCTCGACTTCGGTCGAGCCAAGAATAGAACATCTGGAGTGGATTGCGTTTCATCTCATCCCCCATGGCGGGGGAGCGGCAGGAACTTGCGAGAAACTCACGGACTCACAAGACTCACTGATGCACTCGGGGAGGCGAAAGCATGATCAATGTGGAATGTCGGCGTGATTTGATGAATCCCTGCCGCTTTGGTGGAGCGTTGCTGCTCCTGCTTCTGGTTGGAAGCCTCGGAGGATTCAACGCAGGATTCAACGCTGCTGAGGCTCAGGACGATCCAGGAATCGCCCGCCTCGAGATGAAGTTCGAGCGCCCGCGCCAGATCACCGTATTCGGTGGTAAGGGGCATGACCTACGCGCCGATGGAGTTCCGGGATCGGGGAGAACTTACTGGTATTTGCCCTACACCCTCGAGAACAAGAGCGGTCTCGACGCATCCTTTCATGTCTCGCTGACGGCGAGCTCAGACAAGAATCGTCGCTACTGTGACATCGCCTTGCCGTGGGTCGAAAAAGCGGTCGAGCGCAGGGAGCGGAAGCCACTCTTTTCCAGAGTGGACATGCTCAAGAAGAGTGGAGCCGGTGAACTGGGAATCGACTTTCCCGCCGGTGAAAAGCGTGAGTGTGTCGCCCTGTTCAATGCCATCGATCCAGAAGCGGATCACATCGTCATCGATGTCCATGGATTGATCGACGATATCGTGGTCGAGGAATTGCCTGATAATGGACTGAGACTCACAGAGAGAGTCTTGAGATTGAAATTTCATCGCCCAGGCGACGAGTTCTACACCGCCATGGACTCTTTTCAGTTCGCAAAGAAATCATGGGTGGATGTGACTCATGAGTTTCCCGGATCCTAGAGGTCTGGTACCGATGGACTCCGACAGGGGGAGAGCCGCAGTGACCGCGGATCATCGCGATTTCCTGAAGGGACTCTCGAAGCAGGAGCGAACGCTCTTGATCATTCGTGAGGAACTCTACGAGGGGTCCTGGACCGAGATGACGTCAGATCTTGAGGCGCGCTTGGACAAGGGACCTCATGTGTTTGAACTTTCAGAAACGATAGAAGCGGACATCGCTCGAATCCACAAGTTGATCGAGTACGAATTACAACATGATATCGACCTCGGGGAATACCTTGAGGATCACCAGTAGCAGGGTCCCGGCCAGCACAAGCGATGCCACTAGTCGTGTGTGCAACAGTCGAGGAACCGGAACGGGAGAACCGAGCGAATGAACTCGCGATCTAACCTGGCCACATTGGCCTGCATCTTCATGCTGACACTGACATTTTTGATCCAAGGTTGTGGCTCTTCGACGGTTCGTCTAACCGTTTCTAACGGCGAGGCCAACACTCCGTCAGCGGTTCCTCGTGGTGCCGCAGATGCCGATGGCTTGAGCACCGCTGACCTCAAGCCTTTGGGAGTGCAACTGGACTGGAGTTACCACCATCCGCAGAAGATCGATCAGGCATTCAGTGCCAACGGTAACCTCTACATCGTTTCTGCTGTGGGCAAGCGGAGCCATCACCTGATCAAGATCGATGGCACCACTGGACTTCCCACCTGGACCTATCCGCTTCAGGCGCCACTAGAGTTTGCTCCTTCGGTATTTGTTTACCCCAAGGAACTGCAGGCAGAGAACCCGGATGAACTCTTCATCGTTGAGCGCGGGATGGTTCATTGTGTCGACGACCAGTACGGCGCGCGCAATTACCGGATTCCATGCAACTTTCCCATCTCCACCTCGGTGGTACCCGGAATCGATAACCTGATCGTGGGTGGCTACGATTTCCGTATTTACGGACTTTCGAAGAAGGAAAAGTTCGTGGCATGGACCTATCTCACCAATGGAGCGATCAGTGCAGATCCCGTCAATTTCGCAGGCCGAAGTTTTGTTGGCAGTGAAGATGGTAATTTCTATGCCCTCAAACAGGGGAATGGATTTTCCAAGGGGGGCAGTTGGAGTTTCGAGACTCAGCAGGCGATCGAGGCGGCGGCCACCGTTGTCGACGATCGGATCTACTTCGGTTCTCGAGACACCAAGTTGTACTGTCTGACCGATGGAGGCGACGAAGCCTATCTCAATTGGCAGGCCAATCTCGCACTTCCGGTGTTTAGCAGCCCCGTGGTGCACGGGAACTCACTTTTTGTCACTCTCAATGACAATCGCAACAGCGATGCTCCGGTCATAGCACTGGTCTGCCTCGACACCGCAGATGGCGCAGAGAAATGGCGCCAAGAAGGATACTCAGAGATCCTGATCAGCAATCGCAATCAGGTCTGGGTGAGCGACGAGAATCATAAGTTGAGCGCTCTCAATGTTTCCGATGGATCGATTCGCTGGGCCTTCGATTGCCCCGCTTCGATTGCGGTGCTGGGCTACGACGAAGATTCCGCTGTTGTTGTCAATGGGGACGGACTGGTACAGAGCATTTCGAACCATCGCTGATCAGAGTTCGGTGCCTTCGTATTGAGTCGGAGTGCTGACACCCTTGCCACAGAAAGATCCACAAGGCCGCTTTGGTCTCGTGGATCTTTTTCATCCGGTGTGAGTGGGTCGCAGATCTATTTCGCTGGCCGCTGGAGGTTGTGGCGGCGACTCCGCTTGTGGAGTCAGGACTCGCAACAGGTGGTACGACAGTTCCCACTCCGTTGCGGACTCTACAGCGGTGAGAGCCACCGGTGCCGCCGAGTGAAGCGGGTCGAGGTCCTGGCCCGCAAACCACAGGCGATTTTTCGATTCGTCAAACACCAGTGGCCAGTGTCGCCGAAGTCGTGGTGGAACCCCCTGGCAACGCAGTGTCTCCTCGACGGTGGCCTGCCGCCCGGGCACTTTTTCGCCCGCTTCCGGGGTCCGTAAGGTGAGTGAAGTTTCGACCAGCGATTGCCAGCGGATACCGCCGTGAACTCGGCTCGAACCCGGTTCGATCTGACAAGGTAGAGCCGGGAGAGGGTTCCGTTCTTCGGCACAGGATGGAGAGTCGTGGTCCGCGGTCGGATCGGGCCCGATATGGAGCCAACCACCGCAACGGATCGCGACACGTGCTCCTGGCAAGGCCACCATGGCGGATTTCGACTCGCCGCTGGCGAGTCGCACCAGAGATTGGAGGTGTTCCCTGCGTAGCCCGCCCTCTTCTCCGCAGCTGAGGATCACGGCCTGGCGCAAGAGATCGGCCAGTTCCGGTCCCTCGAACTGTTGCCAGCACTGTCGAGGAAGGGAGATGCGAGGAGGGGAGAGGTGGACCTGCTGAAGTGCCTGCTCGATCCGTTTGCTCTCGATCGTCCAGCGAGCCCTCGCCTCTACCGATAGTCCCAGCAGGTGTGAGACCAGATCGGGGTTTTCCAGCTGCAGTGCGGGAATCAGGTCGAGGCGAATCCGGTTTCGCCTGAAGGCCCTCGATCGGTTACTCAGATCCTCGTTGCCCTCAATCTCCAGCGGCTTCAGGTACTCCTCGATTTGGTTTCGACGGATGGCCAGCAGCGGCCGAGCGATGGTGATCTGACTCGATTCGATGAAGGACAACGGTTCCATGCCTCGCAGGCCCCGGAGACCACAGCCTCGTAGCAAGTTCCCGATCACCGTCTCCGCTTGATCATCTCCATGGTGCCCGGTGAGCACCATCGAAGTGGATCGGCTGCCACACAACTCTGCGAATCGTCGTCGGCGGGTGTCCCTCCCTGCAGTTTCGATCGAGGTACCCTCGTTTTTGGCGGAGGATTCGATCGACTCCGACACCAGATGGAGAGCTACTCCCAGGTGGGCACAGATCCTTGCGCAGTGACGGGCGTCCCGGTCTGCTTCCTCTCCACGGAGTCCATGATGGACATGAAGAGCCTCCGGTTTGGGCCGGTCACTGGAGCCACTGGACCACTGAGAGCAGGAGTGCAGTAGCGCTACCGAGTCTGGCCCGCCAGAGAGTGCCACGATGTAGCGTGGCTCGTCGATGGGCAGATGGCGCGAGAGGAAGGAGTGGACCGTGGTCGACAGTGAAGTGGGCACGATTACTCCAGGAAATCTATACGGAGCTGGAGGTGGATCGGGGTCGCAACTCCAGCAGGTGGAGCCTTGACCGGATTGAGCACAGCGATGGCATCGCGAATGGCGAAGGCATCGATCTCCAGTCCCGGAGCGGGCCGCAAGGTGATGTCGAAGATCCAGCCCTCGGCATCGATCAGGAATCCGAGCAGGCAACTGGCTTCACCGGGTCCATCCGAGATCAGGAGTTTTTGCTGTTGCAGTCGGGAGAGGTTCTCGCGCACCTTCTCGCGCACTTCGAGCATCAACCATCGATCTCGGTCATGGTGGGTAGAAGCCTGTTGCAGTGTCTCTTGCAGGAGAGTGTCGACCCTCTCTCGTTTGGGACCCTTCGCCAGAGGAGGAGCATCGAGAGGTCCTGTTGCTACAGCAGGGGGATCGGCCGAGAGTTCAGGGCGATCGGTGCGCAGGTCATCTTCTTGCGGTGCAGGCGACGGCTCGATCGGTGCCTCTTCTGCTGGCTTCGTTTCCGGTGCGCTCGGTTCAGGTGGCTTTACTTCCGCGGGCTGCAGTTCTGGTTGCGGCGATGGGGGAGCGGTTTCCGGGGGGGGGACTAATTTCGTGCTCAAGGAGACTCGCTCGGGGATGGTACTTTCTCCGGATGCACCTGGTGGAGGAAGAACCAGCAGTGCGGTCAGGTGAATCGCTACCGACAGCAACGCAGCATTCTGGAACAGCACATCTCGCCGCGGAGGGGGGACGCTTCGCTTCGAGGAAGCAGCAGTGAGTGGTCGTCGCTGAATGCGATTCGAGATTCGCAGGCGAAGGTCATCCAGAATCTCTAGCCACCGACCCAGCATCTCGTTCCCCTTCACACGGTTACCGATCAAGGTCCGGAGTCGATACTCCGGATCCATCGCTGTTGCAACTCGTGCAAGGTATCTGTCCCGGTGACGATGCTCAAGGATTGCTCCAGACCATCGGTGGCCAGTTGGTCGAGGAACTCGGGTAGCAGGATGTGGGGAACATCCTCGATGATCATGTCGACCAGTGATCCACAGGCGGCGCGGAACAGTTCATCCTCGATGCTGACCTTCATCGTGATCAGGCGAGAGATCTCAGGCAAGGTTCCCAACGAGTTGGCCCTCGCCAGCAGTAACTGATCGCGCTGGAGAGCCAGGGTTCCACGGGATCGGACACAGAGTCCCTCCTCCAGCCAAGGAGGGAGATCTCGAGGCTGACCGAGGATTCGTGGCAGCCACAGGCGAAACATTTCACGAGGCAGTTGATCCTGGTCGATGAAGGGGAAATCGGGGACCAGGTGTAGGGTTTCCGAGATCACCCGACCGTACTGCTTCTCGCTGATCAGGATGGCGGGGCCACAGGGCAGGCCCAGGGAGTCTTGCATCGTCTCGAGATCCTCATGCTGATCGAGATCCAGCGATGCCGGAGGACTGGCAGGGAGATCCCAGTCGCGCCAGAGCCGCTCGCTCACCGCTGCCAGCCTCCGTTCGAGGGGGACCACCAGCGGAAGCCCTCCCGCCAGTTCGTCACTGGCGTCCTGGATCAGTTGCTGTTCGAGCAGTAGCGGATGGATCTGTGCACCGACCAACTCCTGGACTCGATGGAGATGACGAGATTGGTCGAATCCGGACCCGTGTAGGGCAGCGGCCTCGGCCGCTGCCAGATGGAGGGTTGGATCATCGGGAAGCAGTTCGAATGCAGCATCGAAGGAGAGGCCGTGCTGTTGGGCCGCGCAATGGACGATGGCACTGCGGGTTCGATTCAACAGGGGAGGTTGTTCGACCACCACTTCGATCAGCAAGGGTGCCGCACGAGCCAGGTCGCCGGACAGGTACAATCGTCTGCCCAGTTCCAGTTTGCTGTCGATCAACGTCTCTTCCCACTTCCAACCCTCGGAAGGAAATCGGTCGAGCAATGCATCGATGTGGCCAATCGCCTCGGCGGGCTGATCCGATTCGAGGGAGTTGTGAATCGTGGATTCAAGCTGACAGAGTAGGGATTCTCCGGCGAGAACTCGGCTTCGCAGGGGTATGTCCTGAGGATGACTTCCCGGTAGAGAGCAGTACTCATTCCAGAGCCCGAGAGCTCGTTCCAGCAGGCCTCGATCGAGCAGGGACTCGACTTCACCGAGCAGACTCTTGCGGTACAGGGGCAGTACTTCTCGCTGGTGGGGGGAGTGCTGGTATTCCCGTCGAAGGAACCCAATGGCGGATCCTGGAGTCCCTCGTTCGAGGCGTCGTACACACTCATCGATCAGCGTCTTGCGTGGATCGAGGCGGAGGACGCTGGAGATCCTGGATCGGCGGATCCAGATCTTTCCCTCGGGCACTTGCAGGACGATCTGGTGGCCATCATCCGAGAGAATCTTGCCACGCATCACGTGGCCATTCTTCAACTGGACCTCGTCTGCGAGTAGGTAGCCGCTATCAGTAAAGGCCATCAACACCACCAGAGTGGTGATGAAGAGGTGTAGAAGTGTCGATCCCATCCTGTGGGAGCAGTTGACGAGGGCATGTAGCAAGGGCGATGATCCTTTCTCCGGGGGACCATGTCCCCGGGATTACCCTGAAATTGGGTCCATTCAGAGGATCGGCATCGAGCAGCAATTTCTGAAGACCCGATCTGAGGGATCTCCAAAATGGTACGAGAGGCCAGGAAAACTTGGATCATGACAAGTACATAGACCCGGTGGCTCATCGCTACGCTTCTACCGTGATGCAGCGCCTCTTCTCACCGATGAGGAGGGCCCAGACCTGGCGAGATGTGTGGATCGCCCTGGCTCGTGTCGAGTGCCGTGCCGGGCTACCTGTGACCGAAGATCAGGTGAGGGCGCTGGAGCAGGGTAGGGACCAGATCGATCTCGATCGAGTCGCAGAGATCGAGAGTGAAACACGCCACGACGTGATGGCGCATATTCACCACTATGGAGAGGTGGCTCCCGAGGCTGCGGGTATCATCCACCTGGGGGCGACCTCCTGTTTCGTGACCGACAATGCAGACCTGGTCATCCTCAAGGAGGCACTGGTCATCATTCGAGATCGACTGCTCAGAACCATTCACTCCCTTTCAGCTTTCTGCAGGAATTATGCTGCGGTTCCGACACTCGGGCTCACGCACTTGCAACCGGCGCAGTTGACGACCGTCGGCAAGCGCGCATCACTGTGGTTGCAGGATCTGGTCGATTGTCACCAGGAACTCGATGGATTGATCGAGTCGCTCCCTCTTCGAGGACTGAAGGGAACGACAGGAACCCAGGCGACATTCCTGCAACTCTGTGGAGGAGATGGGGATCGAGTGGACCAGCTAGAACAGGAGCTGGCAAATGAACTGGGATTCAAGAAGGTGTTTGCACTGTGTGGCCAGACCTATCCCAGAGCGTGGGATCATCGCATCGTCTCTCGCTTGACCGATGTCGCGGTTGCGATCCACAAGGCTGCCACGGATATCCGTCTGCTCCAGTCGTGGGGTGAGGTGGAAGAACCCTACGAGAAGACTCAGGTCGGTTCATCTGCGATGCCCTACAAGCGCAATCCGATGCGCTGTGAACGACTGTGTGGGCTCGCACGCCACCTGATGACGATTGCGCCCGGCCTCGCTCAACTCGCTGCAAATCAGTGGATGGAACGAACCCTTGACGATAGTGCACAACGCCGTGTGGCACTTCCCGGAGCCTTTCTAGCTCTCGATGCGATGCTGGTGACCGCTCGAAATGTATTCTCTGGGCTGGTCGTTCACGATCGGGTTCGAGAGCGGCGGATTCACGAGTATCTGCCCTTCATGGCCGCAGAAGAATTGCTGATGAAGGGGGTTTCCCTGGGAGGCCATCGTCAGCAACTGCACGAACGCATCCGGGAGCATGCATGGAAGGCTCGGGAAGAGATCCTGGAGGGGAAAGAAAATCCTCTCCGGTCACTGATCGAGGCGGACGATATTCTCGGTGAAGTCGCAGCCAGCTTGCCTCCCTGGGATGCCGGTCGATTCACCGGGAGAGCTGCCGAACAAACTCTACGATATCTCGATGAAGTGGCGGATCGCCTCCCCACACCTGAAGAGGACCACCTCACCGAGTTGAAGGTATAGTAGGTGATGCGGGGTCAGGTTGTATTTCGATCCAGCAAAGATGCGATGGTCCTGTCCGAAGGACGAGAATTCCGATGTGAACTGGCGGGACGACTTCGCAAGAAGGGTAGGAATCCTGTAGTGGTGGGGGATTGGGTCGAGGTCGAACTGACCGAAGGGGTCGACGATGGAGCGGATGGCCGCATCGTCTCGGTCGAGGAGCGCAAGGTTTGGATTTCCCGTAGAAGAGATGTGGGGCGAGCACGCGAATTGATCCTCGCTGCAAACCTGGATCAAGTGGCCTGCGTATTTGCCATCTCCAAGCCGAGAATCAAATTCGGAGCTCTCGATAGACTTCTGATGGCTGCTGCTTCCAGTCAACTGCCTGCCTTCCTGGTACTCAACAAGATCGACCTCGGTATCCCGGAAGAAATGGAAGAGCGCTTGGCGATCTATCCGCGGATCGGAATCGAGGTGTTGCGCTGCTCTGCCACCGCCGATGAAGGTCTCGACCAGTTGAAAAACAAACTCGAGGGGAAGGCGACCGTCCTCACCGGGCCCAGTGGGGTCGGGAAGTCCTCGCTGATCTCCAAGGTGCTGGGTATCCAGATTCGGACGGCTCCCGTCAGTGAGCACAACGAGAAGGGTAAGCACACCACCACCGCGGTGACCTGGCATCCGGCTGAGGCGGGGACAGCCATCATCGACACCCCCGGATTTAGAGACTGGGCGCTGTGGGGACTCGATCCGTGTGAATTGGCCCATTGGATGCCCGATCTGTCCGGGGAAGTGGATCAGTGTCGCTTTCGCGACTGTCTCCACCGTCAGGAACCCGGTTGTGGGGTTCTGGCGGCACTATCGGAGCAACGAATCGACCCGCTGCGTTATCGCTCTTACATCGGAATCCTCGATTCTGTGCTGGAGCGGCAGGAGAGAGACCGATGACTGCGCGGGATTTGTACGGTTCTGGCGTCATTCCGGATGACACCAGAACTCCGGAGAGTCACAGATGAACCCTGTGATTGCCCAACTGGTTTCGGCTGCCAGAAAAGGCGATCGAGAGTCCTTTTCGAAGTTAGTCTCACTACATCAAAATGCTGCGGCGAGTATTTCCTACGGTATCCTGGGGGAGACTCACCTGGCTGCGGATGCCGTTCAGGATGCGTATCTGAAATCGTGGCAGGGGCTTGCCAAGTTGAGAGAAGACGAACGATTTTCTGCATGGTTCATGCAGATCGTACGCACCAGTTCTCTCGACTTGTTACGGCACAGGAAACGCAAGGCTCCAGAGAGTGCACCACTGGATGAGGATCGTGATGCACATCGTGCACCGGGTCCGGTCGAATCTCTGGAACGGCGCGAGCGGTCGATTCAGATCCGAGAGTTGATCGATGAGCTACCGCCCGAGTATCGAGAAGTGTTACTTCTCAAGCATGACCAGGGAAGGTCATACAGAGATATCGCCAGGCTGTTGGGCATGACCGCCAAGGGAGTGGAGTCTCGCTTGTTCCGAGCGCGGCAAACCCTGGCCGGAAAATTGAAACGCCTCGATGGAGATGGACAGGAGAACAGATGAATCCGCAACCCGATTGCGACCTGGTTCGCCGCTGGATTTCCCTCTCGGAAGATCAAGAGCTGACCACTGACCGCTCGGAGATGTTAGAGGCCCATCTCGATCGTTGTAGTGCCTGCCAGAAATGGCATGCCGAATTCCAGACTGGATTGGATGAGTTTGGCATCGGCTGTGACGAAGTGGTCGAGGAGATCGATCATCTGTTGATCGGGCACCTCGATCCAGATCTGTTGCTGTCGGAGAGCGAGCCCGCCGAGGTGGCGAAGGCCGCAGAGAATGCTGCCCCGCGGATGGCGGCGATGACGGCCCTGTTGCTAGTGGTCATCAGCCTGGTGGCATGGTGGTGGATTTCATCCGCCGAGGTCGCAGAACTGGATACCCTGCTGACTCTTCGTTCAGTGGAGGGGGAGAGCCGCGTCGAGTTGGCTGGCGAAGTGATCGATCTTCGTCCCGGAGTCGCGGATCAGTGGGTCCGGATGAGCCAGCAGGTCACCTGCATCTCTGGTGAAGTGGTGTTGATCGATCCCGCAGGCCGGGTGGTGAAATTTGGTTCCGGTGCTCGCCTTCAACCTTTGACCAATGACTCCATCGCACTGGAGTCTGGTACTGCTCGCTTCGAAGTGGAGCGGAAGGGGAAGGGATACTCGGTCATTACCGAGGATGTGACGATCCGTGTCACCGGTACCGTTTTCGAGATGCGTCGATTGTTGAATCCCACCCATACAGAGGTGCTGGTGATCGAGGGAAGTGTGGAGGTCGTCCGAGGGGAGACTTTGCCACTTCCTCTTCACCAGGGCGAGAGGGTCGAGGTTTCCGGTGAAGGTGGCCTGATGTTTCACTCCGCTCGCCAGGGCGATCTCGGAGAAGCACGACCTCGCGCTCGTCTCGGGCCTAGTAGGGCGGTTCCACAGAACACACCGGAACCGCTCTTCGAGGTGGAAGAGCCCGACGACGGAGAAGGAGTTCGGAGCCGTCATTCTCCGCTCGACCTACCCGTGAACGGTGGAGGCGAAGCGGACCGAGACGGTCGCTGAGTTGGGGTCGCTGAGTTGGGATCGCTGAGTTGGGATCGCTGAGAACGGATCGGTGGAAACTGATCGGTGGAAACTGATCGCTGACAACGAGGTGCGGTCGAGTCGTGAACTACTGGATCGAATCGATCTCGAAGACTCGCCCATCGATCAGTCGGACCACCTGATCATGGTAGGTCCATTCCTCGATTAGATGATCCTGAATCCTGACCCAGGTCACTTCTCCGGGGCTGCCATGCAGCGACACGACAGATTTCCTGGTCGATCCAGAGCGAATGATCTTGGCCTCGGTGTTCTTCCTGGAGGTAGCGAGGATCTTGTCCAACTTCATCGAAGTGGATTTCGTCAGCGACTCACGGCGAGAATCGGTGACCTTGCCATCGGCCACGACCAGGCTCTGAATCCGGTAGTAATCTGTTTTCGAGAGCCAGCGACCTTCGAGGAGAAACAATTGCTGTTCGAGAGCCAGAGCATGCAATCCAAGTCGCTCGATAGTTTCACCGAGAATCTCTTCACCAGACAGGAATTGGCCGCCGAGGAGGAGCCACCCGGAGACATCGCCGTGCGGCGAGTGCAACGCCAACCACAATTCCTGGCGAGCGGGTAGGGGGGCCTCTCTCATCAGGAAGCGTAGGATTGAATCGTGTCGATCGGAAGGGCCATCAGAAAGTCGTGCCCGATGGTGGGCAAGACTCTGTTCCCAGGATCCGACCGGCAGTGCCTGGATAATCGACCAGCCCTGGGCATTTCTCACCAGCCACAGATCGAGAAGCAACGGTCTCTCTCTTCGTCCGCGTCGAGGAACCTTCACCAGCGAAGCCACCCGGACCGGATCAGTTATTCCGTCGATATGGATGGAATTTCCGATGCGGTCTCCGACTCTCCCTTGAAGATGAGCGAGAGGTGCATCGGTGAAACCCAATTCATCCGCGGTGATGAGATCACTTCCACAGGTGGTGGACAGGATGGCGATGGTGAGTAGTGCAGTGGATATCATCTCTCGAGTTCCTCCACATCGCACAATCGACCATCGGCAAGTGTCACCAGGATTCGACCCTGGCGACTGCGCTGAAGATCCACCGCAGTGGATCCCAGCTCAACTTCGCTAGTGATCTCACCACTGGAGTCGTGCAATCGGAGGATCCCATCCACGCCCGCTACCCAGGTGGAGTCTGAGTTACCCGCTGCTGAGAGAGGGGCACACGATGCACCGGAGGGACTCATGTGTTCCTCGGTGATCGATCCTGTCACGGTCGCCCAACCCTCTTCTGTGCCATATAGATTCTTCAAGCCCTGATGGCGTGATTCCGTCGAGGGTGCGGGGCCGGTCGTCATCGTGTGGTCGATCCAGAGGGTTCCGTCTTGAAGCAAGGCTCGCCCATCGGACAGTACCTGAATCACTTCACCAGGGAGTCGAACCTTTGATCCGATCGGTTTTCCTCGCCCATCGATGTGATGTTGCAAACGTGTTCGATCGATCACGAACAATCCACCACTGGTCGATGGACTCAGCAGGGAGATCGGCGCTTCACAGTGATATTTCCAGACAGTCTTTCCACGTGCATCAAGATGGATCACCAGTCCGTCTGCATCGGCGAGAACCCAACCGCCTTTGAGGCTGCATGCTGCAGTCCAGGGTGCAGTTGCGGTGGGGCCGAGGGCACGGATTTTACCGTTTTGTTCGACGACCACTGCTCTCCCCGAGTAAGGGACTGCAAGTACCTCTCCCTTTTGTTCCACCAGTAGTGCAGCAGGATGCCCCTCGATACCGACCAGGTGCTCACCGGTCGTATGAAGTTGATTCACATCCACAACTCTGACCAGCCCATCGCGACCTGCCAGAACCAGGGAATCGCCAGCGAGGGCAGCATTCTGGACAGGTGACGGCAGGGTGTAAGTACGCAGAGGACCACGGACCAGTGAAACCTGTACCACTGGAGGTGATTCTCCGGAGAGGCGGATCGTCTTGGTCCTGCAACCGGGGCGCTCTACGAAGAAAATCGAATCTGATTCTTCGGCGAGGTCGACGATCATCGGTGTGTTTCCGATGACCTTATGATGTGAATCAAGAACCCGGGCTCCGTTGGGACGGCTTTCGATCTGAACCGGGAATCGGATGCTCTTGATCTCGATCTCGCTGAGAACCTGCATTGACGATGGGTCCAGTTGATCGAGCAACTTTCTTGCTGCGATGACATCGCCTTGTTTCCTCAGTTCGATCGATTTATGGATCGATTCTCGTACCAGATCTCGATTCTTCTGACGCGTTTCCCTTTGCATCTGAAGGTCGGTACTACGGGCAGTTTTCTCGGTCGCCAAGAGATTATTGATGGTGCCATGGAGTCGAGTACTCGCTTTGGATCCGGAAGAGCCGGCAAAAGTCCAGGGGTGCTCTTTGGCTACCCTATCGAAAGCGAGGGCTGCACTCATCATTCCTGATGTGCCAATGTTGCTGGCCTCGATCGATCGAGCAGCAGAAAGCAAGCCGCGTGCTCGCCACTCGGAGGAGACCTGGATCAAGCAAATGATGAAGAACAGAGCGGCACTGCCGATCATCGACCAGTGTCGAATTTTTCTGTTGGTGTCGATGGTACCCCTGCGTTGACGCAACTGTGCAATTTCATCATCGTTCAGAGCGAGATCAGAATTCAACTCCCGAAGGATACGCTCGGCACGAAGTGCGATCTCTGGGGAGTTCTTGTCGGCAAGTTCAATCGCTTTTGCCAGACACTTCTCTGCAGAAGGATCTTTTACTCGCTGTAGCGTCTCTCCCAACTGGAGCCAGTAGCTGGCATCGGTGCCACGCAGCGATTCCGCTTCTTTCAGCGATAGGATCACCTGGCGAAATTCCCCGCTTTTACGCAGCGATCTGACCAGATCATCGAGGATCGTGTGAACCCTGCGGGTGGGAATGTGCTGACGAAGATTCCAGGCATTCTGAAGGTCTTCAGTGGTTCCTGGGGCGAGGATCAGCAATCTCTGGAGACGGATCCAGGCACCCGGACCGTCACCATTCAACCTGAGGATCTCTACTGCTCTGCGGAGGAATCGTGCCTCCGCTTCGTGGTCGTGAAGAGCAGCACATTCAGCGGCTTCTTCGAGGAGTGTGTGTCCCATCGAGGAGCCTGCACGATCGATGAGCGCCTCGTAGAGACTCAGAGAGGATGCTGGGCGATCTTTCTTTCTGGATCTTGCTTCTTCCATCATCTCACCAGCGCTGGCTTCCCGTACCTTTCCCTCTTCGATGAATCGATAGAGAATGGAACAGGTATCAAATCGAGTGCTGGTTGCTTGTGAGAGAAGTTCATCGATGCTTCGGTGACCATCGATCATCATGAACACCGAATGAGATTCTGCCGGTGGGGGAGTGCCCTCCATGGGATTCAAGATCCAGCGAAGATCCTTGATTCGATCGCGGATCAATTTCCATTCATCCGCTTGGCGCAGTCCTTCGATGATGATGGTCATCGGATCGACCTGGATACGGGTGACTTGCTGGATTTCATCTTCTGCCGCGGATTGAATCAACTCCGGAAAGAATTCGAAGGTTCCCGATTCCCAGAGGAACAGGTCAAACAGTTCTTCCTCAAGTTTTAGCCTCAGAGCTTGTGAGAGTTGGAAGTTATCGATGATTCCTCGTTCGATCAGGGCTCTACCCAGGAGCATTCCTGTTCGTTGCTGATCTTGACGAGCATTGAGCAGCTGTTCTTCGGAAACCACGCCTCCACGAAGGAGAATGCTGCGCAGCCGGATGCGGCTCGCGGAGCCTGAACGAACCAGGGTGATGTGTCCCGTTTCGAATACGATCGATACTTTTTCCTTGTCGCGTTCGATCTGAAGTGTTCCGGTACGTGCGCCATGGGATAGGGTCTGCAGGAGTTCCTGAAGACCGAAGTGCTCGAGATGTCCACGAAGACTGCTCATTCGATAGCTCCCGCTCATTCGTCGTGAACGGCCGACGAACGCCGGAGGTTCCTTCGAGACCGACACCCGCGATGGCAGTCGGGGGTAGGATCTCAGGAAAGACCTCAACTAAGGATACAGAATGGAACCCAGATCCACCAATCGCCGCCGCCCGGATGGCCTTGCAGAACCACCGCTGGATCTGCCTGAGAGCCTCTCTCCGGGGCTATATGTCCATGTTCCCTTCTGTCGCAGCCGCTGTACCTATTGCGATTTCCATGTCGAATCATTGCGATTACCGATAGTCCGAGAATATTCTCGTGCTTTGATTCGGGAGATTGAACTGGCAGGGGAGAGTGGATTCACTCCCAGCACAATCTTCATCGGAGGAGGAACCCCGAGCGCTCTCGAAGAGCAGTGCTGGGATGACTTACTGGCGGCACTGGCCAGGAATTTCGGCGGTGCGCTTCAGGAGTGGACCGTCGAGGCCAACCCGGAGTCGATCGATGAGTGGAAGTTGGAGGTGGCTCTCTCTCACGGAGTCGATCGAATCAGCACTGGAGCACAGACCTTCGATGAAAAGGGGCTATCGCTACTGGGTAGGAGGCACGACGCATCGAGGGTGCTAGAGGTGCATCGGATGATGGCCAGCGTCGGGGTTCCCAGAACCAGTCTCGATCTGATCGTCGGCTGGCCTGGCCAGGAACTGGATTCGGTACGGAGTGACCTGGCAGCAGTGGAGGAGATCGATCCCGATCATGTCAGCCTCTATCACCTCAGCTACGAGCAGGGGACATGGCTGCACACGATGCGATCCAGGGGGGCCATCGATCCGCTCCATGAGGAGCAGTGCATCGAAGCTTCACGCTTCTTCCTCGATGGATTGGCGAGCCAGGGCTATCAGCGCTACGAGGTTTCCAATCTGTTCAAGCGTGGCGGCGCTTCGCTGCACAATCTCAATTACTGGCAGCGCGGATCCTATCTTGGAGTCGGAAGCGGGGCCGCTTCCTTCCTCGAAGGGGATCGCTGGAAGAATCGCCCCGATGTCTCGTCCTATATCCGATCCCTCGGGCGACCTGAACGGGTCGCGGAAGAGACTCCTGATCGATTCACCGCTGCGGTGGAGTCGATCATGCTGAGATTGAGGTTAGCGGAGGGGCTCGATCTGGCCCGCTGGCGCCGGGATGAAGGTTATTCACTGGAGCAGATCTGCCAGGGCAGTTTGCGTCAATTCGAACAACAGGGTTTGCTCATCCATGAGGGAGACAGGCTCCGTATCTCTGATTCTGGGTTCGACCTCCTGGATTCGATACTCGTCGCCTTGATCGAAGACATGGAGGAGGCTTCCGATGACACCGGATACCAGCCGAGTTGCAGATCTGATGATCGCAGTTCGTATCCTGCGCCAACGGGGCTGGATCGAGGATGATCACACCGCAGAGAGTTTACTCTGTTGCCCGGGGAATCCCACGGCATCGGAGTTCTTACAGGTGCTGATTCGCAGTGGTGTGCTGTCTGTCAGCCTGGCCAATCACGTGCTCAAGATGACTCGCGATCACCTCCGAACACGCTTGGGAGATGGTCGTCGTCGCCGTTCTGAAGACGGCTCATTGGGTCGATTGGCCATCGACCGTGGCTGGATCTCCGCCGATCAACTGGAATTCGCGGTGCGGGAGCAAGCGAAGTTACGCAGAATCGGACTGCGCTTCCGTATCGGAGAAGTACTGGTAAGGCAAGGAGCCCTGACCAGTCCACAGGTTCGCTGGTTGCTCGATTTACAGGGCCAACTGACTCGTTTCTGCCGCCAGTGCGGAAGCGTTGATCTGGCACCTGGATCTTGCCAGAACTGTGGTGAACCTCTCCGACCGGCTCCGGCTCTGGGCCCTGTGATCGCCGACGGCGAACTCTCCGATGACCTATTAGCAGCCACATGAAGCGTCTCACGGCAGGTATGGCACCAATTGCGATCCCATCCTACTCTTCAATGTAGGCCGTTCCTCGCCCGGGGGTGGCCCACCCAGGAACCAAGTAGGGAAATCATTGATGAATGAAGACCAGTTGAAACCAACACAGGAGGGCTCCTTTCTCGAGGAGACTCCAGCGAACGCTTCCTTCGAAGTGGATCCGAAGCCGAAGCCGAATCCGGAAACGGAGTCGAGGGTTTCGGATACCGACCTGGTCGATCTAACGGGATTGGCGGATGACGAAGTCATCGTCTTCCTCGACGATGACGACCTGCTCGATGGAAATGTCGACGCTCCAGCGCTTCTCTCCCACAGGCCCGGAGAAGATCTGGATGACCTGGATGACTTGCCGGAAGTCTCCGCCGAACTGGAGGACGATCTCCCCGAAATCGAGGACGTCGAGGATATCACCAGTCTCATCGAAGGGTCCGATGGGCTCTACGAGGATGATTTGAACGGGGATTCGGCCCCGGTGATCGAACAGGTGAAAGATCTCTTCACCGAGTACTGGAAACCGGGAGCCGTGGCTGCTTCGGTCCTGATCGCACTGGTAGTCCTGGTCAATGTACCTTGGTCAGGCAGTTCCGCCTCGAACAACGAATCGACGTCGATCACACCGGCGGTGGTTTCCTTTGAGAACTGGGTTGACGATGTTATCGATCAACACCAGGTAGGATTTGGAGCGAAAAAATGAAGAAGTGGATCCAACTCTCGCTGATTCTGACCTTGTTCTTTTCGATGACTTCCGCGGACGTCGTCGAAGGCGGAACCGTGATCCTGAAAAATGGTCACGTGGTCAATGGTAAGGTGATTGCGAGTGACGAGGAGAAGGTGATCCTGACCTGGTCCAATGGCAGGGCGACCATCTATCGTCGTTTCATCTCCGAGGTGGTTCTCGAAGCATCGGAGAAGGAATATCTGTCCAGGAGACGGGTGGCTCGCAAACCTCAGGAAATCGCAGTGGCGAGCACTCCCATCCAGTTACCGGATCTCGCAGATCTGCTACCTATTGCGGCTGCAGATTCTGGAGTACTTGATTCTGCCGAAGATTCTTCAGAGGTACTGGATCCGATCGAGCTCGTGGTGGAGCAGGTCGATTCCACAACGGAACTGGCTCAGCCAGTGGCCGTCGAACTGGTGCCGGTCGAGTCGCCTCTTCCCGTCTTCCGTAGAGAGCCACTGGTCGGCCTGAACCTCACAGTAGATATCCCCGAGACGTGGACTTCGATCAGCGCCCAGGGCGCCGCACGGATCTCGTGGGAAGATGGCGCAGTGTTGATCGCACTCGATCGATACAACGGATACCCCGATGAACCATTGATCCCAGAAGTTGCCGCGAACACTCTGGGAGATCGACTGGAAACCGCAGGTTTTGATCGAATGCCGTTCGAGCGCGCCGCAATGTTGACTCCCTTGCGCCCTTCTTTCTCCCAAGAAAGTACATCACCGGATGGTCAGCAGAGTTGCATCCATGCATTGATTCCTTCGCAGGAGGGGACCTTGCTGCTCTCGATTTACTCGCCGATTTTGACTGACCTGGAAACTGACGAAATGATATCGACCATCGTTGCGTCACTTGGAAGTCCGGTCGCTTCGCGATAAAATGCTCTGAATACGGTTCTTGAGTAGATGTGGGGGCATTCACCGACAAGCGGTGAGTGCCCCCATTTCAATTCAATGGGGGACGGTTTATCGGGGTATGTCAAAAAAAAAAAGTAGATGGAAGACAGATCTGAATTCTGTACGATAACGTCGTTGACGGAAAGCACGGTGACTCCTGAGGGGAAACGGGAGGTGCTTTCCACCGCGCGAATCGTGTTCGAGTCAGTGTCGGGGAAAGTTTGAATCTCCCACCCATGATCTCGATCATCTTCGCAGCGGACCAAGGGGAATACGCTTGCGTCGTCTCGACGTGTTCTCTGCTGCAGGCAAGACGACACTGGGGGACGGGTTGATCCAACCCACTCTCTACATCACTACCGGGTCCAGCAAGGGTGAGCTCGCTTCGAGTGCGCTTCCCATGCTTGGAGTCCCGCGGATGAATTTGGATGAAGGATTTCACCTCTCCACTTCATCGATGTGCATCTCTGACGATGGCGGTACCCAAGATGGTGCTTGCGTTGGCAGAGAGTTCCCTCACATACTTTCCACGAGTTCATACCGATGGAGAAAAGGTGCAACGGTTGTTCCTTCCTTCTTCAGCGGTCGCCCCCTCGGAGGGGGGCGTGAGCATCAGGGTTTTGGGGCGACGACCCCGATAGGAGTTCGACATGGCAAAGAAGAAGGCGGCGAAGAAAAAGACCGCTAAACGGAAACCGGCCAAGAAGACGGCCAAGAAGAAGACGGCCAAGAAGAAGACGGCCAAGAAGAAGACGGCCAAGAAGAAGACGGCCAAGAAGAAGACGGCCAAG
>JABHOG010000131.1 GCA_018694835.1 Planctomycetota bacterium
CGGTGGCCCGACAGTCGGCCAGATCCTTGCACAGCAATCGATGGATCTGATCGCCCCAGAAGCTGTAAAGATCGCCACCCTGGTCGGTTTTCAACCGGGTACCCATCTCCAACCGATACGGCTGGATCGTATCGAGCGGCCGCAGTAATCCGTACAGGCCACTGAGGATGCGCAGTCGTTGCTGGGCCCACTTCAGCGCGGTCGCCTTCATCGTCCACGCCTCGAGGCCCTGGTAGACATCACCACGAAAGCAGATGGCCGCCGGACCCTTGCGGTTCCCGCGACGACCAAATTTCTGCCACCGATCGGCATTCTGCCGCGCCAGATCGTCCGATATCTTCATCAGGGTCGAGAGACGCTGGGGAGAGTACTCCTGCAGATGAGCCGCCAGTTGACGGGTCCCCGAAAGCAGACGGGTACGAGAAGTCTCGGGTGAAAGCGAGTCGTGGGTCGCTTCCATATCGAGGGTCTTCGCCGGGGAGAGAAGTGCTAATAATCCTGCCATGGCGATAAAATAGCGGATTTCCTGTCCGATGGAACGCCCCAGGACTGTTGCTGTGAAGATATTTTCCGGCCGCTACAATGTCCCCATGATGACAGGAACCGCCATCCATCCGAGTGACCTGCTCCCCCGTCTCCGCAACGGGCGGTGCAGACGCTGCGTTCTTACCCTGCTCTGCATGCTGATGCTGGCCACGCCTCAACCGGCGATGGCCGGCGAGTCTCCGCTCGTCATCGATCTCCCGACCGTACGCAAACAACTACGATCGCAGATCCTCGAGGGACGGGCGCAACCCGCCTTGCAGCGCATCCTCGCCTTGCGCAAGGAACACGCCGACGATGCCGGGCTGGCACTGCTGGAGGGAGAAGCCTACTACGCCACCGAACGCTTTGAACTGGCCGTGGATGCGTTCCGCAACGGACTCGAACTCGATCCCGCAAAGCGCGGTCAGTTGTTCAACCTGGGTCGAGCGCTCCAGCAACTGGGACGCGATCGGGAAGCGCTGGTGGAGTTTGAACGGATGCAGCAACGGTCGGAAGCCGCCCATCGCACGCGTGGCCACTTCGGAGCGGGTCTCTCCTGGCAAAGTCTCGGCGACATCGAGCAAGCGATGGGTCTCTATCAGCAGGCATTGAAACTGGATCCTCGATTCGATCGGGCCCGCTATCGACTGGCACTACTACTGTTGCCAGCGAAACCGCAAGAGGCGTTGTCGATGCTGGAGCAGATCATCGAACGAGATCCACTTCATCATGGCGGCGCCTACAACCGTGCGCTGGCACTGAGGAATCTGGGACGAGTCGAAGATGCCCGTCAAGCGATGCTCCGCTACCAGACCATCCTCGAGGGGCGCTCTCGCATCGCCATGCTGAAGGAGCGTTGGGCGACCGATCCGGCCAACATCGATCTGATGATGGAACTGGGAAGAACTCACGATCAACTGGGAGCACTGTCGGAAGCATTGCGCTGGTTCGGCAAGGCGGCAGGAGCGCATCCGGGAGATCCTCGACCACCGCTGGCGACCATCCGAACCTTGCTCGCTGCAGGGAGAGTGGTCCAGGCACGACAACTGGTCAGTCACCTGCAAGGAAGCGCCGTCGCCAGCCGTGCTCAAGCTCTGATCGAAGAATTCGAGGATCCCCCTGCGCCACCTTCCCCTGTACCACCAAACCCGCCTTCGCAGGATCGCTAGATCAGATGGGCCAGTTGGGCAACTTGGGATCCTTGCGGCGAATCTCGGTCGCTCGCTTCGGTCCCGTCATGAACAGGACAATCAGCAGATACAGGTAGAAAATCGCCATTCCGATCAGCAGGTAGCCCGGTGGAATGTTGCCCGCATCGAAGGCTTGAAGCAGGATCTCCTCGAACGACCCCTCTTTACCGGGGGGGACTCGCTCCCAGGCCAACATCAACCAGGTTCCCAGGACGATGAGAAACAACCAGATGTAGGTGCGCTGAAGCCTTCTACCCAGCGCCTCGAAGCGTGACATCTTGTAGTTGGGTGCCAGTAGATCGTTGCACAGCATCTCACGCCAGTTGCCCTCGACCAGAGTCTCGCTCTGCAGCAGTGCCGGAACCATCAGGTGCACCTCGAGCATCCGGACCCGCATACGCCAGACATCGAAGTAGCGATAACGACGCGCCTCGATGTGCAACAGCAAGTAGAGCAGCATGCAGCAAAATGGCATCAACAGGATCGAGGCTTCCTTCGATGAATAGGCCAGTGAGACCACCGCCATCGTCGAGATCACTGCCCAGTGAGTGGTCGCATCCATCCGCTGGCGCCAGACGTTCGATCGAGACAGTTCACCACGGTAGAAGTGAGCCAGAACCTGCAAGTTGGAGGCGGGAAATCGCTGTAGCAGCGCACTCACGCCAGCAGATTCATCCGGACTGGAGCCGGCCTCGTCAGCACTATTCATCGATTCCCCTCCCTTGTTGCGCCACGAGACTGACCTGTGACCTCGCCAGCGTCAAGGCCACGCTTGCCTCCGATCGCTCGACAAGACACACTCCAGCGACACGCCCACCCCGATCTGGAGAAGAGATCTC
>JABHOG010000132.1 GCA_018694835.1 Planctomycetota bacterium
AGGCGTCGCCGATGTCAATCTGGCCATCGTCGTTGGAATCCAGCGCATCGATGCAGGTGTGCTCGCTGCTACTGAAGAGGTAGTTGAGGAGAGCCATAGCATCCGCAATACCCTCGAATTCCCCGCTGTCGTTTGCATCGCCGCGGCGGAAAGTGGAAAGCGAGATCTCGAGGGTTCCGGTTCCACCGGGACCCTGCGAGCGGCCGAGTTGCACCATGTAGGTGGTACCGGCGGTCACTGCAAAGGAGACCTCGGACATGAGGCCAGAGGCTCCACAGCCATCGTCAGCAATGGTGAGTTTGGTGGCGAATTGGCTGCTCCAGCGGCGCAGAAAAGCCGTAAACTGGTTCCAATGCCACATATGTAACCTATCTTCTCGAGTTCGACTCGCTCATATATCTTCGAGTCTCGATAGATTCAAAAGTTTACAATAGATAAAAGAGGGTGGTCGCGATCGCTTCTGGTTTGGCGACCAGCAATCGGGTGGGTGGCAAACCCCCTGGGTCGGCGCCAAGCAATCGGGCTACGGCTACCACTCCGGCCGCGACGGCCACCGCCAGTTTGCCCAGCTGCGGGTGATCAGTGAGATGCGAGGGTCGTGAAGAATGTGCGTGGCGCTGAAAAAGGAAGGAGGTGTGCACACCGGCTGGATGCCATGGTATGCACACCATTGATGATCTCCGGGGGGTCACGGGCTGAGTGCCACCCCGGGCTTGGGTCAAAATGTAGTTCCGGATCGTCGATCTGGTTCCGGGCTCACCCTCTCACTGGAGAGGAAGAAAAGAAACGGTGCGCATGCAAGGGCCGTTGCTTCGCATACGCACCGGATTCCAGATCTCCAGATTGTCCTGTTCAGATTCGATTCCTGGCTCCGATGGCAATGCCACTGGAGGCTGAGCCACTGGACCCTGCTTGCCGGTCACCTCCACGGGTCGGCAGATCGTAGCGGGTACCCAGAAGAAATCCTCGGGTAGGGCTACTGAAAATGTCATCGGAACACCTCCCGAGACCGGATTCATACAGAATCTCATCGAAAATAAACGCTAAAATAACATCGATATCAGCACTTCCGCATGAAGCGCAACGCTCACTAGACAACACAAATTTCAAACAACTACGAACTTGAATTCTAAGACTAGTTATCTACATACTTCATGGCTAATACTAGTTTCACTTGTAGTACTTCAGAACGATATGAATGGATTGACCAGAATGTCACGTTAGGCGCTTCAGTAAGGCCTAATTCCCCTTCAATCTCCGATGAACGACAAAATCCAGCGCGTAACTAATATGTCCCATGTACCCGATATGTGACAAACATCCCACCATCTGCAGGCCTTTACTTATGTCCATTTCTGCCCAATAGGATGTAGTCGATGAAATCGCACTGGCCGCTTCACGTCCATCTTGCTCATCTAGAAGATGACAAGTATTCTTGGTTGAGCAACTACTCATGCGTCCATTCTCGACACGATATGAAACTGCAAGAGTACATTATGATCATGGATGATCCGGGACGCTGGGCTGGAGTCACCGCAGCTAGTTGAGATCCATCGAAAGGCTGGTCCAGCATGACCCAACAAACCTGCAACCACCACGAATGTTCAGAGATCGGGAATCTGGCTTGTCAAAGTTGCGAGAAGGTATATTGCGAAATCCACCTCAAGAAGAGAGACGAAATGGCTTCCAGTCACAATGGACGGATCTCAGTATCTATCTGTGACACATGCACAACGACGAGCATCGTCATGGGTGTTTTTATTGCTCTCTTGGTACTCTTGCTCTTATTGGTGAACTATAACCAAGGTTGATTTGATCGATGAACTGAGAACGCATCGTCGATGAGTAAATATCTTCACCTATTCTCCATCCACAATCACTACGCTCCAAATTTGTCGAGGCGATCGGCGTGAGCCAGCAAGAGTGGCATCAATTCAGGTCCCCGAATGGTGCCGATGTCTCCGTGCAGGCAGGCGCGCTCGCCGAAGGTTGATTCCAGGTTGGGTAGAGCACGCTTCGAATGCACCAGTAGCGGCACCGGATGCCACGAGTGCTCCTTCATGACCGCCGGCGTCGAGTGGTCGCCGGTGATGGCGATGACATCGAGCCCGCTTTCGAGGAAGCCGGGGAGAGCCCGGTCGAAGGCTTCGATGGCCACGACCTTGGCGGCGAAATCCCCGGAATGACCGGCGGTATCGGGATCCTTGTGGTGAACGAAGATGAAGTCGTAGTCTTCGGCGATGGCAGACTTGACGGCAGCGACTTGATCTTCGAGGCCGGCTCCCGCATCCCGGGGCTGCATACCGACGAGTCGCGCCACGCCCCGGTACATCGGATACACCGCCAGGGCCGCAGCGTGGAGATGGAAACGCTCGGCAAACCCGGGCACGTGTGGCTTCGTCGAAAACCCGCGCAACAGTGCACTGTTGGCAACCTCTTCTTCACCGAGACACTGCTTGGCTTTTTCGAGCCACTCGGTGGCGATGGCGGCGGTGGTTTCTGAAACCGGATCCTGACCCCGAAAGGGCAGCGCGCCCTTGCCAGAGACCTGTGGATCATTGTCGTTGACCTTTGCACCCAGATCCTGCGCCGTGATGATCCAGGTAAAGCGATGCTGTTTGCCGGGGATCAACTCGATGGTGACGCCATCGACGGAAACCTCTTCCATCACACGAGCACAAAGACGTCGGCACTCGGCGTCGGAAGGTCGACCCGCACGGCGATCCTGGACGAGACCATTTCCATCGACGGTGCAGAAATTACCACGGGCGGCAATCTGCCCCGGCTCGAGGGCATAATCACTACCAAGAGCTTCCAGCAATCCACGGCCAAACTCGAGTTGGAGGGGATCTATGCCGAAGAGGGACAGGTGTCCCGGCCCCGATCCAGGGGTCAGTCCTGGAGGCAACAGTTGCACCCTCCCCAGGGAGGAACGTCCGGCTAGCTCATCGAGATTCGGAGTCGTCGCCGCCTCCAGTTCGGTCTTGCCGTGGTCCGGATGCGGAAGGCCGCCGAGCCCATCGAGAACGAACAGGCCGATGCGATCTCCTCCTGTGCGAATCAGATGTGCAGGACAGGTCATCAGTTCCCCCTTCCTCAGCCATTGTCCAAGCCATCGGCTCCATCGGCAAGGGAAGTGGTACCCTTCCTCGAATCTCGCTTCTCGGTTACCCTGATCTGCGCAGCGAGGGGGCTGCATGGAGGGTCACGGGCACAGATGGAACCGATTCGCTCCCTCCACCTCAATACCGCACGCAGTTGGCGTGGAGGTGAACGTCAGACGCTACTGCTGGTCGAAGGTCTACGCCGAATCGGTCACGATGCAGCGATCGTCTGTCCACCAGAGAGCCCACTGGCCCGGCGCGCTCTCGAGGCCTCGATCCCTGTGCACCAGATCCCTCTCCGTGGTGAACTGGATCTCTCCTCAGCGATCCAACTGCGTCAATTGATCCAGCGATTCCACCCACAGATCCTCCAGCTCCACACCGCCCACTCTCACACCATCGGGTTACTGGCGAGGCTGGGACTCGGTCTTCATCCAGGTGTCATCGTCCAGCGACGCGTCGATTTTTCCATCCATCGCAGTGGGACTCCGGTACTGACCGATCTCAAGTATCAGCATGGCGTCCAGCGCTACGTCGCCATCTCGCGCAAGATCGCAGCGGTACTGGAGCAAGATGGCATCAAACAAGATCTCATCCGCGTGGTGCACTCGGGGGTCTCGCCTCTTGCGGATCCACTCCGGTCGGCCGCTCAGGTGAGAGATCAATTACAACTCGATGCTTCGACCCCGCTGCTGGGTTCAGTGGGTGCCCTGCAGGAACACAAGGGACATGTCCATCTGGTGCAGGCGATGGCTCAACTTCGGGATCGCCAGCCTCGAGCCCATCTGGTACTGATCGGTGACGGAAAACTGGACGAGTCTCTGCGGGACAGTGCGCAAAAGCTGGGCATCGAGGAGCGGGTGCACCGGGTCGGTTTCCAGGAAGATGTCGCATCTTGGCTGTCCGCGCTCGATCTCTACATTCATCCCAGTCTCGAGGAAGGACTCGGCACCAGCATTCTCGATGCTCTGGGCGCCGGCCGCACCGTCATCGCTAGCGATGTGGGTGGCATCCCGGAAGTGATCGAAGATGGAGTCACCGGCCGATTGGTTGCGGCGGCGAATCCAGCACTCCTCGCCGAGGCGATCGATCAGATGCTGGATGATCCCACCACCGCAGCGCGCCTCGCCGAAGCGGGCAAGCAACGAGCCACCAGTCAATTCAGTGCCGAAGCGATGGTCGAGGGTAACATCAGAGTCCATCGGGAACTGCTCGAAGAACTGCAATCCGGAGAATCGATCGATGAGGATGTCACCCGATGATTCCAATTCGTGACAGCGAACCCAGTGGCATCACCCCCTACGTGACGATCGCGCTGATGGTGCTGAACATCCTCTGCTTCCTGATTCAACTGGCCAGCGAAGATGCTCTCGTCGATGGATTCGGCCTTCGTCCCGCCATCCTCGCCGGTTGGATCGAAGGGGAGGAAACGGTGACCGATCCGGTGGGTGCCTACGATCAGTTCGGATACGAGCAACGCACCCGCCGCGAGTACGACATCTCCTTCTCCATTGCGCTGCTTCCTCTGTTCACGTCGATGTTTCTCCATGGCGGGATTCTTCACCTCTTCGGCAACATGTTGTTCCTGTGGATCTTTGGCGACAATGTCGAGGGGCGGCTGGGGCACCTGCGTTATCTGCTCTTCTACATCATCTGTGGAGTCGCCGCCTCGGCGTTTCATGCCCTGATGAATCCTGAATCGCTGATCCCGACCATCGGTGCCAGTGGAGCGATATACGGAGTACTGGGTGCCTACTGGCTCTGTTTTCCCCACTCGTTGGTGACGATCTTCTACTGGTTCTACATCCTGTTCGGCACCTTTCAGATGCGAGCCAGCTGGGTGCTGGGCATCTATGTCGGTCTCGATCTCTTCAAGGGGCTCAACGATACCGGTGGCAACGTGGCGGTGTGGGCTCATATTGGCGGCTTCTTCGCCGGCCTCGGCCTGGTGATCCTGATGACTCCCAAATCTGCCCGAGGAAAACGCCCTACTCGCTGGTCCGTCATTCGATAGGAGAACTCTGTTGCAGCCATGGCTCCCCTGGATCGTCTTCCCGCTGGTCGGTGCTCTGATCGGCTGGGCCACCAACTGGCTGGCAGTCAAGATGCTGTTTCGCCCCCACCAGCCGATCGGAATCGGCCCCTTGAGATTCCAGGGGGTGGTACCCCGTCGCCATCAAGCACTCGCAGAGAGCATCGCCGAAACCGTGCAAGAAGAACTGATCTCCGCCGAAGACATCGCCCAGTTGGTCCAGAAGCTCGCCACCAGTGATCAGATTCGGGATCGACTCAAGGGACGTATCGATGTGCTGATCGAGGAACAACTGCAAAGTTTCGGGCCGATGGTCGCAGCGTTCTTACCCAACGATCTGGTCGATAAGATCCGCAGCCGCGTCGAGCAGGAGGTGTTCTCCTTTGTCGAGGAACTGGGAACCGATCTGCACGGCACCCTCGGTCAACAGCTCGATCTGAAGCAGAAGGTGCGCGATCGCATCCTCGCCTTCGAGTTGGATCAGATGGAACGATTGGTACTGCGCGTGGCGAAAAAGGAACTGCGTCATATCGAACTGCTCGGCGGGGTGCTCGGTTTCATCGTCGGTCTGGTCGAGGCGGGATTGCTTTCATTGTGGAGTGGATGATCAGAAACTCTTGAACACCTTGGCGATGCCGGGGCCCTCGACGTGCATCTTGAACTGGTTGAAGTGGCCCCACGGTGTGTGATGAACCTGGAAGCCGACCGACACCAGTCGCTCCCCCACCTCCTCGATGATGCTGCGCGACGCTTCCGGCTCTGCGGTCTGCTCTGCCAGATGGGCAAAGGAGTGCAACACCACCTGCTCGACCTCGACCTTGCGCGCGTGCCACTTGAGATTCTTGATGGTCTTTCTCACCGCCGTGACTCGATCGTCGAGGTCGTGCGGTTCGACATGAATCCACGCCAGCACCGCACCATCGGCAACGGTCGCCTCCTCCTGCCGCTCCTCTTCCGTCTCGAGGTTACGACAGTGGGTCTGGTACCAGAAATCTCGCACGTGGAGCATCAGCATCTTCATGCCCTGATCTTGCCTGGAGAGGCGCTGGCCGTCTATATCTGACTATTTCCTGACCGGATAGAGTTTGACCATCTCTGGCCATCGGCACCGCGGAACGGTACCATGTGGATAGATCCTGGCCACTTTGTCTCCCGGAAAGAGGATATGTGCCTGGAGCCGCACCCCAACAGCTGCTCAATCACCGATACCGCCTCGATGTCCGGATTGGACGTGGTGGCATGGGAGATGTATGGCGTGCCCACGATGAGGCGCGAGACGGCGCCCTGGTGGCGATCAAGCTGATGCCTGAGGGCCTCGATGAAGTCGATCGGCGCCGCTTCGAACGAGAAGTTCGGGTGCTGCAGGGAATCTCTCATCCCTCGGTAGTGCCGCTGCTCGACATCGGTTGGGAAGGGGGCAGCCTCTTCTACGTGATGGAATATGTCGGGCCCATCTCGCTCGAGGATGTCTTTCTCGCACATCCAGAAGGCCTACCCAGAACACGATGGCACTGGCTGATCGACCGAGCGGCAGAGGTCCTCGATGCGTTGTCGCACCTCCACCAGCAACGCCTGGTGCATCGCGATGTCAAGCCGAGCAACATCTTGTTGCGACCAGGAAGCGCTGGAATTACCACGGGCAGTGACTGGGATCCACTCGACGCTTCCCGGGCGCTGCTGGCGGACCTGGGTCTGGTCGCCCGCACCGATGCCGATTCTGCCCTGACCCAGAGTGCGCTGGGAACCCCGCAATACATGGCGCCGGAACAGATCGAGAGTCCATCCGCCGTCGACGAACGAAGCGATCTGTGGTCGGTGGGCATCCTCCTCTATCGAGGAATCGCCGGCCGTCTCCCCTACCATCGCCTCAGCGATGCCCTCTCTCGTAGAACTGCAGAGCCGCTGCAACAGATACCCGCAGCCATCGGGATGGCGATCGCTTCCCTGATGGAATTCGAACCGCATCAACGCCCACCCGATGCCTCTCACGCCGCAGCGATGCTGCGAAATTGCGTCGCCGATACTCCCGGGGAAACACCAATAATCGAGATCTCCCGCCGCTCCATCCCTTCCTTTACTGGTCGTCTGGAAGCACGCCGACAGATGATGGAGGCGGCTGACAAGGTCGGACGAGGTCAAGGTCGGTGGATTCACATCGAGGGAGAACGTGGACATGGCAAGACCTGGCTCGTCAGTCGTAGCGATTTCCGATCTCGTGCACTGGTCGAGCACCAGTTGCAGCACTACAGCGGAACCTTCGACGGTCGCGAACCCCATGGAGGATTTCGCTGGCTACTCGAACAGGTGCTCGGGCACATCGAGCGAAAGGGCGGGACAGAACGGGCGGTCGATGCACTGGGGCGCTGGGGAAGACACCTCGCTGGTGCCTTCCCGAGACTTTCAGGGCATGGCTGGATCGAAGGATGTCCACCGCTGGAGGAATCACCTCCTCCTGAAATCATCCAGGAGCGAGTGCTCGAGTCGGTGGTGAGGGTACTCACCACCGATGCAGAGGTGGAACCAAGAACTCTGGTGCTGGAAGACCTCCATTACTGCGACGATTTTGACATCGAATTGCTGCGTCGATTGACCCTGGCATCACTGGATCTACCGTTACTGGTCATCACCACTGCACGCCCAATCGCCACGCGGAATATAAAGTCACTGGAGCGTCTTCGCTCCGAGATCGAACTGGAGGATCGGTTCCAGCGGATCGATGCACTTCCCTTCGATGTGACGGATAGTTCCGACCTGTTGCGATCGATGTTGAACCCCAATTTCCCCCTGTCGAAGAATCTCGCCGATGCTCTGCAAACCCACAGCGATGGAGTTCCGCTGATCCTGGTCCAGTTGCTCGGCTCGCTATGGAGCCGCAATGCACTGGTCATCGAAGACGGCGAATGGACATCCCGGGAAGACGTACTCGAAGACTTGCCGATTCCCGATGCCGCGCGAAGCCACTTTCTTCAACTTCTCGATGAATTGTCCGGACCGCAGCGCAGGGTGCTGGATGTGGCCTCAGTGATCACCGGGCCCATCGATTTTGACTTGCTGGTGGATGCCTGCGGAATCGATGAGTTCGATCTCGATGGCCACGCCAGGGTGCTGGTCAGAAGTGGAGTCCTGCAGGAAGATCCTGGCGGATTCCGCTGGGGACATGGCTGGGAACAGGAGATCGTTCGAGCCGAACTGACCCAACCGATGCTGCGTCGCCTGAACCTTCGTATCGGCAACTTGTTGGAGCAACGATTCACCGAGGAGGATGCTCCGGTGCAGGCGATCGCCGAGCACTTCTCCCTCGGAGGGGACGAGAAAAAAGCGCGTGACTGGCTGCTCAGAGCGGCAGATCGTGCCGAAACCGCATGGGCTCATGACCGCGCCCTCGAACTGTGCGAACGAGCTCTCCACCTGTCGCTCGAATCTTCGGTGCAGCGTGTCCTGCTCAATCGTATCGGCGAGTTGCGCTTGCAAACCGGAGATCCTGAAGGGGGACGCGCCGCTTTCACCCAGGCGATGGGACTGTGGACAGCGATCGAGGGACGCTTGCTCGCCGAATCGGAGGATGTGGTTGCAGAGGAACTGCAACCGTACATCCAGTTGATTCACCGTATTGGTGAAGCGCAGATGCACGCCGGGGAATACGAACCCGCCCTCGCCAATTTTCGCAAGGCGCAATCACTCGCAGAGACTGCAGGCCTACCGGATCGCATTGCCCTCGCTCTCTGCCGTCAAGGTGCGGTGCACGCCTTTGAGGACGATCTAGTCGCCGCCCGGTCATCCTACGAAGCGGCCAGCGCACTCTGCCAGAAGAAGCCAGAGCTGGATCATCCCCACACCGTTGCTCTGATCGGCCTCTCCTCCATCGCTCGTAGACAAGGGCAACTCGAACAGGCTTTAAAACTTTGCCAAGATGCTCTTCCGCTGGCCCAACGGATCTCCAATCCATTGCAACTGGCGGGGATCTACGGACAGCGTGGCACCCTGCTTCAAAACCTTGGTCGTATTGAGCAAGCCATCGCAGCATATGAGAAATCTCGGTCCCTGCGCGAAGAGTGTGGTGATCGACGGGGACTTGCCATCACCTTGATGAATCTGGGACGAATCCTGGTCAGTAGCGGTTCCGGCGACCGTGGTGAGGAACAGTTGCAGAGGGCACTGGAGTTGTTCCGAGAAACGGGCGATCTACAGGGCAGGGTGCTGACTCTTGGCAACCTCGGGAGTCTGCGCTATCAACGCGGAGATCACATCTCGGCTCGAAGACTGTTGGATCAGTACCTCGATCTGGCAACTCATCATGGGCTCAAACGACCGGAGGCGGATGCCCGGGTCAGCCTCGCCATGCTGGAACTGGAACGGCACCGCCCCGAGCAGGCGATTCAATACCTGGAACTGGGAGCGGCGGGTTTTCTCGCCGCAGGCGATCGACAGGGCCACCTCAATGCGCAGGTCCAACAGGCACGAGCAGCCGGAAGAATCGGAGATCCAACTGCCGCCCTGGAACTGGCTCGATCCACTGAGCAAGCCGCGCGAACTTCCAAGGGAGTGCCACTGTTGATCGAGTCACTGCGGATACAAGCGGAAGCCCACAGAGCACTGCATCAACTCGATGAGGCGCTCGAGCGGATCGAGCAATCCCTCGAAGCTTGCAGCAACCAGAGACTCCCCTACGCCGAAGCAAGTTGCTGGAGAACCCTTGGAAAGGTTCAACGAGATCGTGGCTTCGAGTGGGCCGACCGTGCCGGAATCGCCTTCGAGAAAGCACTCGAATTATTCGAGGAACTGGGAGCCCGGCATGCATTGGCAGTGACTCGGCGAGAATTCGCTACCTTTTTGCTAGAGGTCGAAGAATCTCAACTGGCTACCGATCAACTAAAAATTGCGCTGACCACGTTTACCGAATTGAAATGCCCCGAAGAGAAACAGATGACCGAGACGATTCTCGACGGCATCGTTTGATAGAAGGAAACGAAGATGGAAAAACTCGATTACCGGGTACGAGCAGTTCTGGCACGAGTCCGCAGCACTCTCGACCGATTCAGTCTCCGCCTCGAGGTGGATTGGAATTATGATGTGCGAAAGGTGCTGGAAGAGATCCTTGCACTGGCGGTCGGCGAACTGGAGTTCGGGGACGGGGCCCCGGTCGACCGCGCCCTGCTGATCACCCAGGATCTCCGCGGTGACCGCCTCGAAGCGGGTGCCGGATGGAGTGCACAGGAGGAGGACCTCACCTTCAGCCGGACCATCGTCGATCAAACGATGCAGGGCGAAACCTCGATACTGTGCGAAGACGCGCTCGACGATCCACGATTTCGATCGTCCGATAGCCTACGTGGTCTTCAGGTTCTGACTCTTCTCTCGGTACCACTACGCGCCGGAGATGAGGTGATCGGAGCGCTCTACATCGAGAGAAGAGACGCAAGGCATCTCTTCAACGAAAAGGATCAATCATTCGTCGAGGCTCTCGCTGAAACGATTGCTCCTTCGGTGCGTACTGCTCTGATCCATCAGAACCATGTCCGCGAATTGCGTAACCTTCGTTCGAAAAACGAATCGACCTCAAGGATGGGTCGCATCATCGGACAATCCACTGCCATCACCCGTACACTGGACCTTGCTCGTACCGCAGCAAAACTCGATCGAACAGTATTGATCACCGGTGAATCAGGAGTGGGAAAGGAACTGCTGGCCCGAGCGATTCACGATCAATCGAAACGGTCGGAGAAGCCATTTTCAGTGGTCGATTGCTCCGGCCTTTCAGAGACCTTGCTGGAAAGTGAATTGTTTGGACACGTGAAGGGTTCCTTCACCGGTGCCAACGAAGACAAGATCGGCGCCTTCGAGGCCGCCGAGGGTGGCACTGTCTTTCTCGACGAGATCAGTGATGCCACCGGGCCGATGCAGCAACTGCTACGCAGGGTGCTACAAGAAGGTGAGATTCGCCGCGTCGGAGACCGACAGTGGCGAAAAGTCGATGTCCGGGTACTGTGTGCGACCAATCGAGATCTCGCAGCAGAAGTGGAGAAGGGCAACTTCTTGCTCGATCTGTTCCACCGCATGCACGAGTTTCCATTGCGGCTCCCTCCGCTACGAGAGCGTAAGGAAGATATCCCACTGCTGACGCAGTACTTCGTATCACTCTTTGGAGAAAACAAGAATCCGCCGATCAGTGAGGTCACTCCGGAGGCTCTAGCGATCCTCACCCGACGAGATTGGACGGGGAACAACATCCGTGAGCTTCGCAACGTGATCCGCCTCTGTGTCGACCTGGCCCCGGGACCTGTGATCGACGCTGCCGTCCTCGGGAGGGTGTTCGAGGTTCGCGGTGACCCTTCCTCCGAAACTCCGTTTCTCCCGGAACTTCAAGTGGCCCCCGGCTCACTGCTGCAGATCGACCAGGCGGTACTCTCCCAGCTGATCGAATCGACTCCAGAAGATGCCCCCAAGGAGAAACGACCCTGGGCACTACTGCAGAGAGAGTTTGGCGGAACCCTGATCACCGAAACCCTACGGCAAACTCGTTGGAAATTACGGCCAGCGGCGAGGATCCTCGGCATCTCACCGGTCAAATTGCGCCAGGACTTCCGCCTGTGGATTGAACATTTACTCGAAGACAGCCAGCAAGATCATCAGAAAGTGGCGACCAGGCTCGGCATGCCCATCGAACTACTGATCAGAAAACTGGGAGATCTAGGCATCGGGGCTGCTCCTTCAGGGGACCAGGATCCGTCATGAAAATAGGAATCATCCGTGTCGACATTCAGGTTCCCGGATCCCGGTCACTGAAGGAGAAACGCCATGTTCTGCGTAGCCTGAAGGATCGATTACGATCTCGATTCGACGTTTCAGTTGCTGAGGTGGATCACCAGGACAAGCTCCAGAGAACCATGATCGGGGTCTCTTTTGTTGCATCTGACGGAAAGAATGCGGAATCTCGAATGGAGCAAGTGGTCCAGTTCATCGAGGGGTTTACCGGCGCGATGGTGATTTCACTCGACAAGGAGATCCTGCACGAGAATCACTAGAACCCTCGCACCCAGCGGTGCGTTCGCTATGCTGGATTCAGGAGGCCAATTGAAGATCGAAGCACTGGGACACTCTGCATTCATCGCCACCATCTCACGTCAGGACGGTTCCCCTTTCCGGTTACTGGCAGATCCCTGGCTCGATGATCATGTCATCGGAGATGTCGGGGGGCGATTCCCGAGGATCCGTACCGACTGGAGTCAACAGGAGCCGATCGACGCCATCTGGCTCTCGCACTCGCACACCGATCACCTGTGCCCCTACTCACTGGTCAAGTTGCATGGTGAGCTGAAGTGTTCACCTCGCTTGTTCATCCCCATCAGTCTTGCTTACCTGGTGGAGACCCTCCACGAGTTCCTGCCGAAGTGGCCCGTCACGATCATCGAGCAGGAGACTCCCGTCGATGCTGGTGGAATTCGTCTCCGGGCCTTCTTCAATGTTCGCGAGACTGCCACCAACGAGGACGACTGCATGATCCTGCTGATCGACAACGGTCGCGAGGCGATCCTGTCCGAGGCCGATGCCGTCTTACCGATGGAAGATCCTTCGGTCAGAGAAATGGTCGGGGAGATCCTTCTCGACGCCGGACCCGAGCAGCGAATCTTCCTCACCACCCGCAACGAACTGGAAGCGACGATGGCGAGCGTCGATGCTCCCGATCGAGAGGCCAGAAAGCAGGCGATCGCCCAACAAATCGAAGAGACAACTCTCCTCGCCGAAGCGGAAATCTCACCGAACGATGCAGAGGTTTGCCCGTGGCAGATGGAATCGACGGTGCGAATCATCATCGGCCAGGGGATCTCCTTACCCCACGAGGTGGTGGGAAATTGGAATCATTCTCTGTTTCCGATTCGACTCGAAGACCGGGTCCGGATCGAGAAGGAAGCGGCTCTGCGCGAACAACTCCCGGTTCACATCCTGTCGTTGCAGGCAGGAGAAGTTGTCTCGGTAGAGGGAGGATCGCCCCAGCCGATCACCACCATCGCAGGAATCGAGATTCTCGATGGTAAAGAGGAGCGTCGTTACCAGGAGGATGCGGAGAACTTCGCAGAGTTCCCGGTAGCCCCGCTTCGGGAGGAACTCCGCGACCCACAGAGTCAGCATCCTGTGATTCTCCGTTACTTGCAGGATCGTTATCTTCCCTACCTCATCGGGCAGCGATTCCCAGCTGTCGAACACCGCATCTCCGCTGCCGAAGGGCAGTACCGGGTGAGGGTTCGGTACGGGAACTCTGAGGAGTGGATTGCAAGAGATTACATGATCCACTTCGAATCGCTCCGCTTCGAGGAGCAGCCAGTGGCAGGTGATGCTCAGGAAGAGTACTGGGCCAACGATCTCGACGACTACTTCCAGGGCCATGCCGATGATTTCTCGACCTTTTGCCGGACCTTTCCCGGTGGTTCAAACCATCAGTATTGGGATTGCCTGGGGATGCCATTCTTGAACAATGACCTGGTGCAGCGAAAGATCCGTCACCACTTTGAACAGGCGAAAGCGGGAAAGTCCGCTGCCGATCATGTCCTGCCCCTGTGGAGTTTCATGCTGTAGAAGGCACCTGCGCCACAGCACCACCTTCTGAGTAGATCTTGTACTTGAACGGTCGAACGAGCATACAGAAAGAGCAACGACCGTTCAGGCCTATTGACTTCTGCTACTGGCTACCGATCTTCAAGCCTCGAGAAGATGCCTGGCGATGATCAACCTCTGGATCTGGTTGGTGCCCTCGTAGATCTGCATCACCTTGGCGTCTCGCATCAATTTCTCGACCGGGTATTCCTTCGAGTAGCCGTAGCCGCCGAAGACCTGCACCGCATCGGTGGCGGCCTTCATCGCGATATCACCGGCGAAGCACTTCGCCATCGAGCACTGCTTGGTGTTTCGCTGGCCCTGGTCGATCATCCATGCCGATTGCCAGGTGAGTAGCCGGGCCGCCTCGGTATCCTTGGCCATATCCGCCAGGATGAACTGGATCGCTTGCTGTTTGGCAATCGGACGGCCAAACGCCTGCCTCTCGAGGGAATATCGAGTGGCCTCCTCGAGCGATCTGCGAGCGACTCCCACCGCTGCTGCGGCCACTCCCGGGCGGGTCCGGTCGAAAGTCTTCATGGCGATGTGAAAACCCTTGCCCTCGGCCCCGATCCGGTTGGCCACCGGAATCTCTACATCCTGAAAACTGATGAAGACGGTATTCGAGGCCCTCTGCCCCATCATGTTTTCCTTCTTACCGATCTCGATCCCATCCGCATCGGCGGGAATGACGAAACAGGTGATTCCCTCATGTCCGCTATCCGGATCGGTGGTGGCAAACAAGGTGAAGAATCCTGCGTGAGCCCCACCAGAAACCCAGGCCTTGCTACCGTTGATGAGGTAATGATCTCCCTTGCGCACTGCAGAGGTGCGTAATGAAGCGGCATCGCTTCCTGCATCCGGTTCCGATAGGCAGTAGGAAGCAGTGCAATGCTCTGAAGTCAGGCGGCCGAGCCATTTTTTCTTCTGCTCCTCGTCGCCTCCGATCAGGATCGGAACCGAGGCGAGATTGTTGACGGTCATGCTGATGGCCATCCCGGAGCAGCCGAATGCAAACTCCTCTGTCACCAGTGCCTCTTCGAAATGCCCCAGATCTCCGCCGCCGTATTGATCGGGAATCGTGATGTTCATCAGACCCAGTTCAAATGCCTGTGCGGCTACTGCCGTGGGATAATCACCGGTATGGTCATGGTGTCCGGCGACCGGAATCACCTCGTTTGCGACAAAGTCGCGGGTCATGTCGACCAGCATCCGCTGTTCTTCGGAGAGGGCAAAGGATACCATCGGGGACCTTTCCTGGAGGTTGACCTCGATCGAGTTCTCCGCCTGGAAGATTCCCGGCGGTTCTTCGGGTACTTTGTCCGCTGGTTGGTTCGGACGCAAGCGATGGCACAAGTCGCGAAGAGTCCGCGCTCGAAAGGAGCCAGAGATGGCACGGGTACTCGTGGCAATGAGCGGTGGAGTGGACTCCAGCGTCGCTGCCCACCTACTGCAAAAGCAAGGTCATGAGGTGATCGGTGCCTTCCTGAGACTGGGAGATGGTGGTCAGGCGGCAGAGAAGAGCCGCGCCTGTTGCACCGTCGAGGATGCCATCGATGCCCGTCGAGTAGCGGATCTGCTGGAGATCCCCTTCTACTCCTTCAATTACGCCGATCAGTTCCGAAAAGTCATCGACTACTTCGTCGACGAGTACCGCGATGGTCGTACGCCGAACCCCTGTGCTCGCTGTAATCAGTGGATCAAGTTCGATGTGTTCCATGATCTGGCGCGAGACCTGGAAGCGGATTTTGTCGCCACCGGTCACTACACCAGGGTTCTGCAAGCCGACGATGGCCCACGACTCGCCCGTGGTGTGGATACCGATAAGGACCAGTCTTATTTCCTCGCTACGGTGCCCTACTCGGTGCTGAAGGAATGTATCTTTCCGGTCGGCAATCTGAGCAAGACAGAGGTTCGAAACCTGGCAGGAGAAGCCAACTTACCCGTCGTGCAAAAAGCCGAGAGCCAGGAGATCTGTTTCGTTCCCGCCAATGATTACCGCCGTGTCATCCGCAAGGAAGCACCCGAGAGTCTCCAACAGGGTGACATCATCGATGAGGAAGGTGACAAGATTGGTACCCATGAAGGATATGCCGCCTACACCGTAGGACAGCGGCGCGGTCTTGGTATCGCCGCAGGAGAACCTCGATATGTCGTGAAAACTGACCGCAAGACCAATCAGGTGGTCCTGGGTCCACGTGATTCACTACTGGAAGAGCAGTTTCAGATCTCGGAGATCAACTGGCTGCGCCCGACCGTACCCAGTTTCCCACTGCACTGTACCGTACAGATTCGACATGGTGGTACCCCGCAACCATGCACAGTGACCATGAACAATGGGAAAGGGTCTGACCAGGTCGAAGTTCGGTTGGATTCGCCGATCTTCGCCATCGCTGCGGGACAGGTGGCGGCACTCTACCAGGAAGATGTTGTGATTGGCGGAGGCTGGATCGAAAAGGACTGAACCTGAGTTCAGTTCAGGGTCCTGAAGAAAAGAGTGTCGGGGCCCCGAAGGGCCCCGCCGCTCTTTATTTTTCTCTAATTTGAATTCTGAATTTCCACTGTAGCGGCCGAGCAGTCTGGAATCAGTGTCTGACCGTCCACCACCACGACCGTCGTAATATTCGGGATGCCAAGGTTATCGCAGAAGTCTATCAAAGTGGTCCCCACTACATCACCCTGGTAATTTGCGACATTGATCTCGTAGTTGAATCCAGGAAGCAACGAGAAGGAGGAAGTAAAGCTGACCACGACTCCGGCCGTGAAACCACCCGAGTGAATCTGAACGATCGAGAAATCAGGTGGAGTACCGTTATTGATGGTTGCCAGACTGGATCCATCGACAACTTCCAGGCAGGTCAGCATTCCCTTGTCATGACAAACTCCGTAGCTCCATGCCTGAATGTCTCCTCCATTATTATCCAGCATGAAGGTGAACGACTCGGACAATCCTTGCGGCATGAATCCGTCATCCACCTTGAACAGGTAATCCGGCGGAATCGCCACCTGAACGCAAGGCTGACAACTCATCGAGCCGCTACCTCCAGGTCCGGAGACGATCAAGTTGACGGTGTACGAACCTTCCTGGGTGTAAAGGTGGGTTGGACTTTGACTCGCAGAAGTCGTTCCATCGCCGAAGTCCCACATCCAATCGGTGATGAGTCCGGTCGACGTATCGACAAAATCGACGGTCAAGGGATATGTACCACTGACATTGGTCGCAATGAAATCTGCGATGGGAGCCATCGCATTCACCACAACACTGAAGAAATCATTCGACTCGTTTCCGGCACTATCGATGGCGGTGAAGATGACCTCTGTCGTTCCGATCTGAAAAATATCCCCAGAGAGGAAATTGCTGGCCAGCGTTGTGGATCCACAATTGTCATCGACCAGAGGATCGACCCAGGTCACCACTGCACTGGTCTGTCCAAGTTCGGCAGTGATCGTGATGTTTGCCGGGATACCGGAGATCTGTGGGGCTTCAGCATCGGAAACCGTGACCGAGAATGTACTGGTCGTCATGTTTCCAAAATTATCGGTGGCTGTGTAGGTCACCGTAGAAGTCCCCGATTGGAATTGGCTGCCCGAAGGGACATCGCTGGTCAGCGAAGCCAGTCCACAGTTGTCGGTGGCCATCGGCTCGTTCCAGAGAGCGATGCCGCTGCAAACTCCAGGTTCAGTCGTGATGTTGATCGAGATGGGAGTCCCCAGGATGATCGGATTTTCTTCATCCGTCACGGTGATTCTGAATGACGAATTACTGCTATTGCCACTCTCGTCAATCGCAGTGTAGGACACCACCGTCTCTCCCTGTGGGAAAGTTGATCCACTGATGTGAGTGCCACTGAAGTAGAACAACTCGCAATTGTCGATCGCTGTGGGCAAGGACCAGTTCACCACGGCTCCGCAATCATCTGCGTCTGTGCTGACGAATAGATCCGAGGAAACTCCGGAGATTATTGGCTCCTCAACATCCTGCACCGTGACCGTGAAGGAACTCGACGATGAGTTCCCATTCTCATCCAGTGCGGTGTAGGTCACCACTGTGGATCCAACCGCGAATTCACTGCCCAGTAAGTGGTCAGAGCTCAAGGTTACTGAGGCGCAGTTATCACTGGCGATGGGTTCTATCCAGGACGCTGGGGCACTACAGGTTCCACTGCTGTTCTCCAGAGTCAGGTCCCCAGGCATTCCGTCAATGATCGGGTCTTCATCATCGATCACGGTGATGGCGAAGGACACCGACGTACTGTTGGAACTGTCGTCAGAAGCCACATAAGTCACCGTAGTGAGGCCGAGTGCGAAACTATCGCCAGAGGCATGATCACTGACCCACCCCTGGATCCCGCAATTGTCCATGGCAACGGGCTCAATCCAGCTGGCATTGGCACTACAACTTCCTGGAGAAGTGGAAATCTGCATGTCCGCAGGAACGCCAGAGACGGTGGGCTCTTCTACATCACTCACCGTGATGCTGAAGGATACGCTGGTCGTGTTCCCGCTCTCATCGGTGGCGAGGTAACTCACGACTGTATCTCCCATGGCAAACGTTGACCCGCTGAGGTGGTCACCTGCGAGACTTTGTACCGAACAGTTGTCGCTGGCAACGGGCTCCGCCCAGGTCGCCATTGCGCCACAAGTTCCAGGATCGTTGTCGATGATCAGATCCCCGGAAAGCCCAGTGATGGTCGGGCTCTCGCTGTCGAGAACGGTAATCGTGAAGGAACTACTCGTGGTGTTCCCGCTCTCATCAGTGGCGAGGTAACTGACGACTGTATCTCCCATGGCAAACGTTGACCCGCTGAGGTGGTCACCTGCGAGACTTTGTACCGAACAGTTGTCACTGGCAACGGGCTCCGCCCAGGTCGCCATTGCGCCACAAGTTCCAGGATCGTTGTCGATGATCAGATCCCCGGAAAGCCCAGTGATGGTCGGGCTCTCGCTGTCGAGAACGGTAATCGTGAAGGAACTACTCGTGGTGTTTCCGCTCTCATCGGTGGCGAGGTAACTGACGACTGTATCCCCCTCTGGAAATACGGAGCCGCTGGCATGGTCACTCGTCATACTCAGTACAGAACAATTGTCGCTGGCTGTCGGCTCGGCCCATGTCGCCACTGCATCACAAGATCCCGGAGAATTTTCAAGAACCAGGTCAGCGGACAGTCCAGAAATCATCGGGCTCTCGGTATCGAGAACCGTCACTGTGAAGAAACTGGTCGACGAATTCCCGGAACTATCAGTGGCCGTATAGTTCACATTTGTCGATCCAATCGGGAAACGAGACCCGGGGCGTTGATCGGCTTCCAGTGTGGCAGAACCACAGTTTTCAGAGATCAGGGGGGCGACCCAACTGACCATTGCACTACAGGTTCCTTTAGAATTCTCAACCGTCATATCCGTCGGCATTCCCGAGATGATCGGTGCCTCATCATCGGTCACTCTGATCGTGAATGAGACGATCGTCGTGTTCCCATTGTCATCGATGACGGTGTATGTAACGGATGTCATTCCCCGGGGAAAACTCTCTCCCGACGAATGGTCCCCAACCAGACTCGCAATACCACAGTTGTCGACAGCGATGGGTTCACTCCAGGTGGCGATTCCACTGCAAAGACCAGGATCGGTGGAGATCTCGATGGCCGTTGGGATGGCGATCACCGTCGGGTTCTCGGTATCCATTACAGTGATCGTGAAGGAAGCAGAGCTAGTATTTCCGCTGTCATCCGTGGCGAGATAGCTCACCACCGTGTCACCATTGGGGAACGACATTCCACTAGTGAAGTCGCTCGTGAGGCCCGGTACTCCGCAGTTATCACTGGCAGACGGTTCCGTCCAGTTCACCACAGCACCGCAAGATCCGGGATCATTATCCACATCCATATCGGTGGGCATTCCCGAGACCATCGGACTCTCGCTATCAAGCACAGACACAGTGAATGAACTGGTCGAGGTATTTCCAGCCTGATCGATGGCGGTATAGGTCACGGTGTTGGCGCCCTGAGCAAAGATCGACCCAGACATCTGATCACTACTGATCTCAGAACCAGGGCAATTGTCCGCCACCAGTGGCTCACTCCAGGTCACCATCGCTCCGCACGATCCGGGGTCGTTCTCGACGGTCAAATCGACCGGCATTCCAGAAATCGTCGGATCTTCTACATCCTCGACCGTGATCATGATTGCAGAGGTGCTGCTGTTTCCGCTGTTGTCGGTCGCCGTGTACGTAACGGTTGTAGTACCGATTGGAAAGGTATCCCCGGATGAATAATCAGATCCGCTGCTGGCTACTCCACAATTGTCGGAGATCAGGGGCGAGGCCCAACTGGCCATCGCGCTACAGGATCCGGGTTCATTCTGAAGGGACAACTCTGCCGGCAATCCACTGATCGATGGGGATTCAAGATCATTGACCGACACAGTGAAGGAACTGGAGATCGTATTACCGTGAATATCGGTGGTGCTGTAACTCACCGTGGTAGCACCCAGTGCAAAGGCATCCCCAGATTGGTGATCCGAGGTCAATGTCGCCACTCCACAGTTATCGATGGCCGTCGGGGCGTCCCAAACATGAACTGCAGAACAAAGGCCAGGACTACTGCCCAGGTCAATGTCGGACGGCATGCCGATCAGTTGGGGAGATTCTTGGTCCTCCACAGTTACCGAAAAGGAACTGGAAGTTTCATTTCCAGCCAGGTCCGTCGCAATGTAGGTCACGATGGTCTCTCCCACGGGGAATGAATCTCCAGAAAGATGATCACTCACCAGAGTCGAGAGGCCAAAGTTGTCGGTGGCTGTCGGCTCGATCCAACTGGCAGCCGCCTGGCATTCTCCTGGATCTGTACCGAGGAGCATGTCCAGTGGCATGTCAAGAATCTCCGGAGCTCCCTCATCCGTCACGACGACACAGGAACTACAAATTGAAGTGTCTTCTCCCCCTGGCCCAGTGACGACCAAAGTGACCTGATAAGTTCCGGGTTGCTGATAATTGTGAACGGGACTGAGCAGATCGGAACTGTTCTCGGATCCACTCCCTGCGTCTCCAAAGTCCCATTGCCTGGAACTGATCACGCCGGTCGACTGATCGGTGAAAGCCACTTCCAGGGGTCCGGCTCCGCTGGTCGGCGTGACCAGGAAACTGGCCACCGGGGGAGGATCCAGCACGGTGATGCAAGAATCGCACACCATCGTGTCTCCGCCTCCGGGTCCCGTGACCGTCAAGGAGACACTGTAGATTCCGGCCTCGCTGTAGAGATGGCTCGGATTTTCTTCTTCGGAAGTGGTTCCGTCTCCAAAGTCCCATAATTTCGAGGTGATGACTCCGGTGGAGGCATCCGTGAAAGAGACCAGGAGATCGTAAGTTCCACTGGTTGGAGTGACATCGAAGCCCGCGGTCGGCGGCAACTCTTGCACCTCGATACAGGAATCACAGGTGAACGTATCGGTTCCTCCCGGCCCTGTCACGGTCAAGGAGACCGAGAAGGTACCCGGAGAAGTGTATGTATGAGTGGGATCCGGTTCGGTCGATGTGCTTCCGTCACCGAAGTCCCATAGCCTGCTTTCGATCTCTCCGATGTTATTCTCGGAAAAGGTCACCACCAGGTCATAGACTCCACTGGTAGGAGTGGCGATGAATGCAGCCTCAGGAGCAATGACGGCGCTAGATGATCCGCCTCCACCACACCCAGATGCCAGCACCGAAAGGATGCAGATCAGAATCAAGATCGTGTTGGATCGAAAATTCGTGAACGCTGAAAATGTAAACCACATAATGTTGCTCCATCGAAAATTATTGGGCCAAATGGCCGCCCACTCCTCAGTCAATAACGATTAACACAATCCCTACCCGGAATAGAAACTCCATCCCGAGTATCTAGAAAGATATCGCCTGACTACACTTCCTCGAACTTGTGACCGATAGAACTCAGCCACTACTCGCTATCCATCAATAAGTAGGCTAAGCCCCTATTCTGTCAATATTTATTCCAAGTTGTGTGAACAGTTGGACGACATTGGATATATATCTCTCATGACATGATTGGTCCGTTTTAAACTGGAACGACCCACAGGATGGTGGAGCAGAGCACACGACAGGGTCAGATCTTCATGGTTGCTGCTTTTCGTCCAGATAACCACACAGGCACGGAATCGACTGCTATTAGCTATTATGTGGAGGACCACTTGTCGAGACGGACCTCGTCAGCCTACAACTTCCGTGGTGAGGGTCATCGAAAGACAGCCGCCTTGGCACCTCAATTCGTGACGGGACCAATATCATCCGTCGAGGCTGACTGACCTGCCAAAGTAATACCCCAGGCGAAGACCCTGATGCTGGGACTGCAGTCTAGACCAGTGGATACAAGAAGAGATGGCTTACGCGGATGCCAAAGCAATTCGGTAATCGAGTGCATGACCCGACCCACTCCTCTGCAGCAGGTCGGGACGAGCGAATACTCACTAATGAAGGACTACAGGGCCGTCGGAAATCGAGTTCCCATGGTTCGATTCAACGCTTCCTGCTGGCTGCGATCTTGTCCGCGAATAATTGCAATTGTGCTGTGATGATTGCCATCTGGGATTCGTCCAGCAGATTCCTTGTCTTCTGAAGCATCTCGATGAAATGCGCTCTTTCACCTGTGGAGACGGGACACCCTATATTTCCTTCGGGACCATCTCCGGTGATCAGTTTCTTTCCCTTGCCGTCAAGGATCACCATCCAGGGAATGCCACCTTGTTGCTCTCCGCGAATTCTGGCGGCTACTTCTTTTCCGTGGGTCATCCGGTCGGTGTCAATTTTGAGGTCGATGTAATCAATTTTCAGCGTGCTGGCCACTATCGGGGTGTCGAGGAACTCCTCGAGCTTGCCGCACCAACCTCACCAGGGAGCACCCAGATGAAGAAGAACTTTGCGACCATCCTTACTCGCCTGCTTCAGAGCTTTCGCCAGTGCCTTCTCCGCATCGACGGGGGGTAATTTCTGGGCCTTCAGGAAAGCTTCTATCTTTGCCCGATCGTGATGATCCCCTTCTTCGAGATCACCAGTGTTCTGGTTGGTGATCGCCTTGCCCTTATCGTCGAGGACGGTCAGATAAGGAACACCATCCTTTTTCAACTGAGCACCATACTTCTCGACCAGTTCCATGTTCTTGTCGAACTTTCCGATGTCGACCTTTACGACCTCGTACTCGTAATAAAGTGTTTTGGCCACCGCTCGATCCTTCTTGAAGAACTCATCGAGTTTCACGCACCAGCCACACCAGTTTCCGCCGTAGACCACCAGCACTCTCTTGTGATTCTTCGCTGCTCGAGCCACTGCAGCGGCAATATCGTCCGTGGCATTGGCTTTCTCATCGTATACATCTGCAGCTTTGGCCTCTGGTCCCGGCGAGTCCGCTTCCTGTGCGCCCAGTAGTGGGAACTGAGATGAACACAGAGAAGAGCCGCAGATTGGAATCCACAAGGCTACGAAGAGGACCAACAATTGGATTCGAATATCCATCCTTATCTCCCTTTCACGGGTTCAGATCGATTGCAAGGTCTGGTGGAAGGCCACCGTTCTCCTGCACCGTTACTCGAACTTTCTCGACCCAGGGCAATATACTGGAAGGTAGATCTACCAGATAGAGGGAGCCCACTCCCGATGGAGACTGGCATACGCTGGTCACCTGGTGGATGCTGAGCGGCGGAAGGAACCAACCGGATGAGTGATCATTGGATCAGCGAACAGATCGAGAACTGGGCTTCTGATTTCCTCATCGATGATGCTGGAGATCGGGTCAATAAAGTTGTGGCTCCCTTTGCCATGCAGATCTTGACCACATTTTTAACCCATGCCTGCTCGATTCGACAGGTCGCCCCGCAAGATCTCGAGGAGGAGGACATCCGACAGGGATTCCTCGGCGGTCTGAAATCTCTGGCGCTCCCAGAAGATGGTCAACCGATGATCCCCCAATTGATCGGGGATTTCCTGGCAGACTTGCAGCGTAGAGGAAGATTGGCCGGGGGAGAAGTTCATGGTGCGATGGTGATCGCCATGAAGGATGGTTTTCTGCGAGATCTCCGGGATACAGTCGCCCCCATCGAAAGGGTGGCCTCGAAAATCGGCCGCAATGACCCTTGCCCTTGCGGTAGCGGCAGGAAGTACAAGAAGTGTTGTCTCCATCTGCTCGATCCGGACTCGCCGGAATGATCGGATGACTGAAGGAGGAGCGATCGTGGAAAAGGTACTCGGCATCGGTGGTGTTTTCGTTCGCTCGAAGGACCGCAAGGCTCTTGCCCACTGGTATCAACTTCATCTAGGGCTTGCCATCGAGGATGCGTGGTTCGGAGCCATCCTTCCAGGAGGAGATGAAGGTCACCCCGGTGTCAAAGGAGGCCTGTGGAGTGCCTTCGATCAGCAAACCGATTACTTCGGTGCCCGCGAGAATCAATTCATGGTGAACTTCAGGATCGCCAATAGAGATGCGATGTTGCAACAACTCCGGAGTGCAGGATGTGATGTGGACGACAAGGTCGAAGATAGCGAGTACGGCCATTTTTGCTGGGTCACGGATCCAGAGGGAAATCGAATTGAACTGTGGCAACCCCCCGAAACTCGGGGCCAGTCTTGAAGTTAATTCTGCTCACCTTCATCTTGCTGGTGAGTTCATTTATCAGTTTTCTCGAAGCGCAACTCCCCTCCGAAAAACCGCCACCCAACATTCTTTTCGCCATCGCCGATGACTGGGGTTGGCCTCATGCCGGTGCCTATGTCGATCCAGTGGTAAAAACGCCAACCTTTGATCGCCTCGCCAGAGAAGGAGCGCTCTTTCATCACGCCTATGTATCTTCGCCCTCCTGCACACCGTCGAGGGGCGCCATCTTGACTGGTCAGTGGCACTGGAGGCTCGAGGGTGCGGCCAACTTGTGGAGTGTTCTGCCCGATAAGTTCAGGACTTATCCAGAGATTCTCGAGGATTCAGGATACGTGACCGGTTCAAAGAGCAAGGGCTGGGGTCCCGGGAAAACCGAGACCGCTGGCCGCCACCCTGCAGGCACTCCCATCGCATCTCCCGACTCCCAGGCTCTGGCAGATTTCATCGAAACGGTCCCGGATGGGAAATCCTGGTGTTTCTGGCTCGGGAGCCACGATCCACACCGAGGCTTCATCAAAGGTTCCGGCGAGCGCAGCGGAATGGATCTGTCGAAGATCGAGTTGTTCAGCCACTTTCCAGACAGTGCAGAGGTGCGCGGCGATGTTGCGGACTATTACCTGGAGGTGCAGCGCTTCGATCGAGTGGTCGCAGCGGCAATCGCCACTCTTGAGGCCAATGGTCAGCTCGACAATACCATCATCGTGATGACCGGGGATCACGGCATGCCCTTTCCTCGCTGCAAGAGCAACAACTACGACAGCGGAGCTCGAGTGCCGCTGGCGATTCGCTGGCCAGAGAGGATCGAGGCTGGAACGGTGGTGAACGATTTCGTCAGTTTGATCGATCTGGCTCCCACATATTTCGAAGCCGCTGGTGTTGCGATCCCGAACGAGGTTTCCGGTCGTAGCTTGCTCGCGCTGCTCGGGGGCGAGGAGCACGGTGATCGAGGGTTCGTTCTGCACGGCAAGGAGAGACATGTTCCTGGCCAGGAAGCCCCCGATCTAGGAGGCTATCCAACCCGAGCACTGCGTACTCATCGGTATCTATACCTGCACAACTTCCTGCCGGATCGTTGGCCCGCCGGCACTCCTCGCCATCAGAAATCGTCGATTCCAGGCGCCTGGCTCGCCGACTGTGATAACGGCCCGACCAAGAGTTACATCGTCGAGCACCAGGATCGAGATGAAGAACACCGCCGCTACTATCAGCTCAGTTTTGGCAAGCGCCCCGCCGAGGAGTTGTACGACCTCTCCATCGACCCACACCAACTGGTCAATGTCGCAGCGGACCCCGAATACTCCGACCCTCTACGACGCTTGAAGGAAAAGTTGTTTGCCGAATTGAAGAGAACTGCTGATCCGCGAGTGACGGGAACGGGACCCGACTTTGATCGGTTCCCCTACCTCGGTGGTGCTCCCCGGTATCCAAAGAAGGCCGAGTAGAATCGTGCCTTCGCAGCAAGGTCCGCCGCACTGGTCCGCTGTATTGGTGCTCGATCAAGTTTCCAGCTGGTAGAGCAGTGGTAGTTCCAGGGTCGAGGGGACTGGAACACCGTCTCTGGTCGCCGGGACGAAGCGTAACCTCTCGACACTCTTGACCGCTGCACGATCGAGCAGACGATGGCCGCTGCTTTGCTGGACCTCGACCGACAACACAACTCCATCGGCAGACACCTGCACCGACAGTATCACTTCTCCCTGCTGTCCTTTTCGGATGCACTCGCGCGGATAGATCGGTTGCCACTCCATCTCCACCGTGGCGGGTTGGAACAACTCGATCCGAACCTGCGGAGAGATCTCCACCAACGGTTTCACCGACTCTGGAGCTTCCACCTCGTCGATATCCTGAGGAACTGTCGCAACGGCAACCAGCACCGGGGATGGCGCCACGATGTCATCGGCATCATCCAGATCATCGGAATCATCGGAATCATCGGAATCATCGGAATCATCGAGGTGAGGATCGGGCAGAAGATCGGCGATCGGTTCCAGCGCCACAGGCTCCGCTGCTGCTTCTCTCACGGTTTCGGTGATCTCATCGAGAAGTGGATCCGCCATCGGCGGCGGAGTCGGGTTAGGAGGGCGCGGCTCCCAGCGAATGATGGGAATCGGGGCTGCCTTCCTTGGCAGGGGTTGCTGCTGTGGAATCGAGATCATCACCCCCGACAACAGCGTCGCCATCACACCATGCAGGGCGATCGAAGTGAGTAGTGGCCAGCTTCGGGAGAGGGTACTGGACATCAGAATCGAATCTCCATCCCGGTCTCCATGCTCACTCCTGCCTCATTACTTCCAGATCCGTGCAGTCGATAATCGACATCCGCTAGATTGGTCAGCCCCAGATACAGACGAGTACTGGAAGTGACTTGCCACCGCCCCTGCAGGGCGACCACCGCATACCCTGGAGTCCCTCCATGGGGAATCCTCTGGATATCAGCCAGATCTCTGCTCGACAGGCGAGTCTGCTTGCTGGCCGCCGTGATGGCGGCCTCCAGCGTGACATCATCGGACGGAAGGTAACTCAGTGCAATCCTCGCCATCGCAGGAGCCAGTCGCGACAACGGCTGAACCTGCTCGACACCGGGGGCCACCGGCGTCTCCACTTCCCCGGTGATCCAGGAACAAGAAAATTGGCCGCGCCAGTGACTGGAAAAAATACTCTTCATCCTCAGATCAAATCCACTGGCTCTGCCGGCACCGGCATTTTCCTTGGTCACGATCTCATTTCCTTCGGGATCGAGATCACCGGTGGGATAGCGGACCACCAGAGAATCGAGCCAACTGTGCCACAACACTCCCTCGATTCCCCACTCCTCCTGCGAGTAATCGAAGCCGAACTCTGCCGTGAGAAAATGTTCCGGTTCGAGTCCTGGCGTCGGGATCTCTGTTTCACCACCGGCTGCGATGTCGAACCGAGTCAAGTCGGAGAGATTGGGCGCCCGAAACGCCTGGGACAGCCCACCGTGCAGTTGCATCTCATCCGAGTACTGATGGACAGCGTGAGCCGTTCCCACGACAGCGGACCAGCGATCCTCGATCGGACCGATCACCTCTGAATCGGACAGGTCGGGATCGACCACAGTTGCATCCACTTCGGCACTGGCCCATCTTCCTCCGATGACCAGGCTCGTCACAGGATCGAGGGCAATGGTGTCCTGCAGGTAGATTCCAAAGCGATCGTATCGAGAATCATCCGCCACCGCTCCTCGCGGCGCCACCGTTAACAGCGATCCATCGAGTGCGTATTCGCTGCGATATGAATCGACTCGATCGCGATAAATTTCCAATCCACTGCTGATCTCTCCCCAGGGAGATTCACCAGTCCATCGGTAGGTGATCCCCAGGGTCTCGTCGGAGAGCCCCTGAACCTTGCGCAATCCGCTGGCTCGGATTCGATCCTCCTGCTCCGAGATCCGCTGGCTGGAGAGGGTCCACTGCGACTGAGCTCCGTCATCGTGACGCCAGATGAAGCGGCTGTAGATCAGTTCTCGTTCCCCATCGATGTCACGCTTCAGGTCACTGCCATGAACCAGGCCATTCCACTGACTACCGTAGATGGTCGAGTGTGTACGAGGAACATCGAGTTGCCGATGGGACTGGATCCCGATCACCAGGTCGAGGTCATCATGGATCTCATGGGTGAGTGAGAGATCCCCACTCCACTCCCTGTATCCGCTGCCTGACTGAAGACCTTCCCCTCGCCCCGCAACATAATCACCGTGATCCTTGTAACTGGCTCCGAATCGAATCGCAGTCTTTTCTCTGATCATGATCTGATCGACCCTGCTGATCGATGAGTCCTCAGCACTGGCAAATCTATGGGTCACGATGCTCTGATCTTGCTCGTGGGAGGAGGGCTCGACGCTGTGTCCCTCGAGCAAGACGGTCCCCCCGGCGGCATCGCTTCCGTGCAGCACTGAACCGGGGCCAAAGACCACCTCGGTGCTGGTCAGGGCCAGTGGATCGACCAGGCCCAGGTATTGATTCGGCCCCGATCGATAGATGGCATTATTGAGACGAATCCCGTCGACCAGAACCAGCGTACGAAATCCGGTCATCCCCCGGAGGTAAGGAGAAAACTGACCGCGGGCTGTTTTCTGCAGATGAATACCGGGCACCTGATCGAGCAGATCTCCGAGGGTTCCAGGCGCCACGGTCGATCGGTCGTGCCGATCGAACAGTCGAAGGCGATCTCGGGATTCCTGGCGGGCATCTGCCTGACGGGCGCGGATGACGATCGGCTCGAGGCGTAGATTCTGCGGATCATCCGATGAAATCGAATCTTGCCCGGCTCCCAGTAATGGCAAAAGTAGCAAGAACTCAAGCACGGACAGATCCTACCGTGGAAAACAGTACATGACTCGTGACCGGTAAACGCATCATGGTGAACTCTCCCCTGATCACTCGAGAATTCTCTTCACGATGGCCACATGATGACGACTGTGCACCAGGGCAAATCGTAACCACTGCCTGGCCCCCATCTCGCCCACTGCGAAGTGAGTGAGTACCTGGCCACGATCGTCGAGCCGTGAAGCATCCCCGACCAGATCACCACACATCTGCAAGACCTTGAGCCGTAACGATTCCAGTTCAGCGACCCCACGCCCAGCGGTCGGCTGTACGTATACTGGAGCCACAGCCGATCCCAGCGGAATCATCCCGACATCGAGACATGCCTTGCCGCCCACGGTGAGTCCCTCGGAGGGCGTCTGACCCCGTCCCAGAACGAGTATCCGGATCGCCTTCAGGTTCAACAGCGCTGCCGTCAACAGGTGATCGAGTTGCTCCCCCACCGACCAGTGCGAAAGCTGGATTTTGCGGGTGGTGACGATCTTCTCATCGGTGGTCCAGATCGCCATCTCCTGCAACTCTTCGATCAGATGATCGAGGTCCGCGGTGTCGGTGCCGAACTGAAGATCCATCGCCGATTCATTTCAATAGAACGGGAGCCGACAGAATCACTTCCGTCGGCTCCCTCGATTCGAGTTCATTGGCCGCTAGAAGCCTGACAAGATCGTATCGTCACCGGTCACACCAGGGGATCCTGGCATCTGGGCAACTCCAGTGGTGGTGACAGCGCTGCCAATGCCCTCGGAGCCCGCAGTCACCTGCTGAGCAAAGGTAAATCCGTTGAGCAATCTCACCTGATCACCATTTTCATCGACCAGCACCAGCCAGGTACGAATCTGGAAACGATCACCGATGGTCGACACGCTGCCAATCCACGGTCCGACATTGTAGGCGAGGGAGGACTGCACCGCTGGATCTCCGACGCAGGGATCGATTCCGGCGGGGGTGGCAGCTCCTGGGTTGTTGGTGAACTCCCGGACACAGTAATAATCGGCCGCTGACTCGTTTTGATCCGCGGCAAAGTCGCCCGGGGGTACCTGTACTTCGTTCCACAACCACGGCTTGTCATCGGCGTAGGTTCCATTGTTGGCGAAATTCGCCGACTGACCGGTTCCGCCACTGGGTGGATCGATTCTCGGCACCGTCAGCAAGGCTCCGGTGGCTGCGAGATCGCCGCTGACCGCCCTCGCCGGATCATCGTCGATGGTGATCTGCTGGTACCAATTGAAGTGATGGCCACCGAGGGCTGCAGCCGCTGCCCCGAGGGTTCCGGCATCTCCGACCGTCTCGAAGGACGCTTCGAGGGGATTATCGGGATCACCGGTCTCGATCAGGGTGATCCTTCCGAGCCTGGTTTCACCCTGCATCACCGGGATCTCCAGATCGATCTCATCGATGAGGAGGTCGGTCAGATTGTAGGGAGATACTGCGTGGACAGTCCTATTCTTGCCTGAGGAAGCGGCCCAGTTCATCGCAGTGAACTGCATCGCTCCACCCACTCCAGAGAGCGGATCTGCAAAGGAGCCATGATCTCCGGTGATGTAATTGGTGGCTCCGCCGCCGTGCAGGTCGGGGGGAAATTCCTTCACTCCCGCTGTGTTGTGAAGTGTCAGCGAACCGATGCGCTGCATCGGAAATGAGCCGCCGAGGTAACTCGGCTCGAGGACTCCCGTGTAGATGCCACTGTCTCCATTGGGAAGCAGAGAGATATCCACGCCGACCATGGCACCGTAGAGACCGTTGCCCAGGCTGTTGGTCGAGACCACGGTATCGGGATATTCGAAGCCGAACAGCGCTCGAGAAGGCGTCCTACCGCCCTTGATCACCGCCATGTGCACCGGCACCTTGCTCGCTGCACGGCGGATATGCACCACAGGGTCGATGCCGTCGGCGACCGCCGAGATCACATTGAGAGCCTGTTCGGCGCGGGTCGTGCCCTGCACCAGCCCCTCTCCGGCGAAGAAAGCCATCAGTCGCGGATTGTAGACCGGAGAGTTCTCCAGCATCTTTGCGACGCCACCACCCGTCACGCACAGCTCAGCAGAGGAGATCTTGCCAGCCGGCATGGCGCTGAGGAATGTGGTGCCGATCAAGCCGCCGAGCGACATCCCGATATAGTGAATCTCGTCGGTGAACTCCGCTCCAGTGACAGTACCCGTCGCTGGGTCACCATCGAAATCCCAGGTCGGCAGGGTCTCGGTCAGCATCGCCAGGTCACAGACCGCCTGCATCCAGACTGATCGAGAACTGATGAGACTGGGAAAGTTGAGGAAGTACTCGCCGCTTGCCTCTGGAATTCCATCGCCGATGGGAATTCCGTTTCCATCGAAACCTGTGGGGAGACCGGTGTCATTATCCAGCAGATCGATACCGAGTGTTCTTTCTTCTCCGATTTGCTCGCCAGCGATGGGACCGTGGCCCGCCCAGTATGGATTCCCCTCGGTGGTGCCATGCAGTGGTGCGTCCATCGAGACCACGGCAAATCCTTGACCGCAGAGAAAGCTGGTGAAGGCAGTGGCATCGAAGCGACTACGAGTGATGCCGTGCTGGAAGATCACCACTGGCCATGGGTCGTTGATTCCATCCAAGTTTACATCGATAAAGTGGCTCGGAGTCATCACCAGCACCGGGACTTCATGAGAACCCAGGGAGACCGCATTCGGTGAATAGCGCGTCGGAAAGGCCGGGTTGGCTGCTGGTGGAGTTGCGGACTGGTAAACCTGGTTCCCATCCGTCCAGTAGCCGGTCACGGCATCTTCCCAGCCGGCTGGGCCCGAAGAGTCTCCCGGATAGAAGGTCGGTAAGGTGATGGTGCCCTGGGCAAGATTTGCATTGTAGGGCAAATCAGCAGGGCTGTTAATGGCACCCACCGCGGTGAGGAAATCTCCTACCGTATCGACAGTCGGTATCGCTACGCCAGGCGTCGTCGCTGCCGGGGCCTGCGCCAGCGTGGCGGCCACTCCCGCATCCAGTACATCGGTGACACTCTGGCAGGTGAAATAATTGGTCACCACCACGCTATCGGGATTCACTCCCGCCTGAGCGGCGAGCAGGCCGAGGCTACTCTGAACCGCAGCTCCGATCGCATTGGCAAAACCATCGGTCGCGGGGTTCCCGGTGTTGTCAGGAATTCCTGCCGCCATCCGCGCATACTGATCCGATCGAATCACCGCATTGCCGCGGAAATCTCTGACACCGTTGGTCACCATCACGAGGATTCCCCGCGAAAGCCCGCCGAGAGTGACATTGTCTGAAGCGGGCCACGGCACCTTTGGCTTGACCATGATCTGGTACTGGACGCTCCTGGTCAGCGTTGCTGAGTAATCGACATCCGCTTGTAACTCCCGGATGATTCCCGGAGCCCCGGAGGTGGGACCGACCGGAAGCGAAATCGGCAGACCGATGGCAGCCATTGCGCCGGTCGGCGGCAAGATCGAGATCTCGAACACCCGCACCGTCTCCCCTGCCACAACACTGGTGGGATCGATGTTG
>JABHOG010000133.1 GCA_018694835.1 Planctomycetota bacterium
GTGCAACTGAGGAGGCACAGGAGTATCGGCAGCGCGTCTCCAACGTTTTTGCTGCGCTCGACCGCACCGCCCCCCAGGAGCAGAAGATCCCCGACGAGATTCGTCGACTGGATAAAGACCGAGTCCAACACGAAAACATTCGCACCCGCCACGGCCAGCTTTCCGGCGAAATCTCCGGCATCGAATCGCGCTGCAGTACCAGCCAGAAACGAATCGAACAGGACCAGGCCGAGTGCGACCAGCTCATCCAGGACGGATCTGCCAAAAACGAGGAGCAGTTCCTGCTCCGCGGTCAGTTCCACGAGAAGCTTCGAAGCCTCAAGTCCGAGATCGCCACATATGAGTCAGCCATCCGAAAGGTCGCAGGAACGAACAACCTCGAGGAGGTCAAAGCCGAGCTGGCCGATCAGAGCATCGCTGGTCTTCTCGCCGAGGAAGGCCAGCTGAGCGGTCGCGTCACCGAACTGGAGAGCGACCGAGCCAATGCACTTCGAGATAAGGGTGCCGCCGAGAAGAAGCGGGAGGATCTCGACTCCGATAACCGCGTGGCAGTACTTCGGGCCGAGGAGGAGGGGCTCCTCGAGGAACTGGCGGACAATGCGCACGACTGGGCGCGCCACGCTGTCGCCCAATATCTGCTCGACACCGCAAGGGAACGGCACGCCGAGGCCAACCAACCACGGGTCATCCAGGAGGCTTCTAAATACTTCTCTACCATCACCGATGGCCGCTATACCAAGGTCTTTGCTCCCCCTGGCGAAAACTCGATGCAGGTCATCGACCAGGAAGGGCGAAACAAGGAGTCTGACAACCTCTCGCGCGGTTCGATGGAGCAGCTCTACCTCGCCATCCGCTTCGGCTACATCTCCGCCCAACCGACAGGTGCCGAAGCACTGCCGATCCTCATGGACGATGTCCTGGTCAACTTCGACCCGACCCGATCCGCTGCAGCCGCCGCCACCATCCTGCAGATGGCCGAGCAGCGTCAGGTGCTGTTCTTCACCTGTCATCCGGGGCAAGTCGAGATCTTCCGCCAGTGCTCCCCCGAAGTGCCCGTCTATGTCATCGCCAACGAATCGATCGCCCTCGCGTCAACGCTGCCGACTGTAACGATGACGGGAAACTGAGCATCGCCGATCCGATCGCCCTGCTATGCTACTTCTTCGACGGTTCCACACCCCCACCACCCCCTTCCCCGACTGCGGCATCGACCCGACGGTGGATGCACTGGAGTGCGACAGTTTCAACAGCTGCCCGTAAGCGTCGTTGTGCGGGAGAAGGATCCGTCGTTACTTGAATCGGTATGATTTTTGTGCAACTCTACTTGCAGCCCGCCAGGCTCTTTCATTGCGACACGTCTTCTGTGAGGAGGTCTGGTATGTATTCCTTCCGTATGGGGCTGCCAGTTCCACTTGGATTCCGCTGTTTTTTGGCTACGGCTGAATCAATCGAGCCACCAGTGGGTTGTCGATGGCCTCGAGCGACCACGCCCGGCCCACCAAAAAAACAGATGTGCATAAATTCAATCGGTTAATTTTAGTCACATTAGTGAGACAGAGAAACAGGGGTGATCACCACCAGCAAGGGGCTCTCAGGACGGTTGAGGCTCTCCGTCCGGCTTCTGATTCCACTGGGGTGTTACGAGGAAGGGAGGGGTTCGATGAATATTTCTACGCAGATCCGGATGATGAAGAGGTTTGTCCCTATCTTGTGGAGCCTGGTGGCAGTGCTCGGGGTTCTTGACCCCTTGGTAGCCCAGCAGTTCCCTCCCCCCCCGCTGGCAATCCCGACCAGGTAACGGGAGAAGGGGATTGGGGAGATGATGATTGTGAGTGTTGGTTCGAGGTGAAGGTCCTTTATGACACAAACCAGTACCCACCGCTCGATGCCGATCTCTCCCCCCCTGTCAGATGCAATAACTTGTTTTTATGTATCGGGGTTGGCAACAGCAGCAGTTATTCATTCGTCAAAGATGCAAAAATCCTTCTACTGAACGGGTGGGCCAGAACAGGGTGCGATTCCACAGTTCAAAGTGCAGCGACTCGGGAAGACGATCTCGTCATCCAGATCACGCACATTTTAGATGGAGATTGTAGCGACTCGGTGGTCGAGGTGACTTCCAACCCCACGGCAAGGCTCGAAATTGAAGTGCTGGAGGCCCCCGCAGGGGGGAATTTGAATGGGGGCACTCATATTGAATCGGGTGCCACGGAGGTCAATGTAACAAAAGGCGTTTCCATTGCTTCTAGCTTGACGAATGTCGGCAGTTCTACCGTTCAGATCGGTGGGACACTGGGCGGTGGGAATCAACAGATTGGTGGTAGTATTTCAGCAAGTTACCGTTCCTCATTCGTGAGCTATATCGGTGACAAAGTAGCGAAGAATTTTGAACTGCTACCTGGTTCAAAACGATGGGACAAAAAGATGGCCGAGCAAGAGACCATCGCTGCGCTGAGCTGGGCAAGCATCAATATGTGGGCGTCTTCTGGGTGCAGCTCGCCCGATTCCGAGGTGGAGGGTGAGGGGAGTGATCACTCCCTCGGTACGATTGTTAAAATGTGGGACAATTGTTCCTATATCCAGTTGTCTTTAGACAACTGGGGACTTTGACACTAACGGTGGACGGGACTCTCGCATTCGTCTCGGTGAATGGATACGGCAGTTGGAAAGGATAACTGGTATGACTTCGCTCAATGGCAATACTCAGAACGGATTTCCTCGGTCCAGGGCCGTGCTCAACGTCGGGTTTCTCATCCTTGGCATTTTCGTTGTGCTGTGGATGCGCGATCAGTCGGAGACCTCTGGTGGTGCCGATGCACCACCGGCAGCCACGGAGGTATTGCAAGAAACATCCACCCGTGTCGAGGGTACTGCCACCGAGATTCCAGTGGAGAAGGAAGCACCTTTCTTGCTGAAAGTGATCGATGCCATCACCGGTGAGAGTCTGCCAGAGGCGCTCGTTCTCGCGACCGTATCGTCCTCTGGCCCGGAAAGTTCTGCTTCCCCAATCGCCGAATCCGGGACCACCCCCGACGGCGCTGGCTCGGGCGATGAGTTCGTTGGAGTCTGGAGCGAGGCAGACGGCGGGTTTCACTTTGACGGTGTGCCGGATCAAACTCTCTTTGATCTTTCCATCGATCTACCGGGATACACCTTGGCATACCTGAGTACAGGGTTGCCGTACGGCGCAGTGGAGACGATTTCGTTGCACAAGCTGGCGACCGTCTACGGCAAGGTCATCGGTTCCACCGGGGCACCGATTTCCGATGCAGAGGTCGTGATCACGTTGCCGACCCCGGTCTGGAACAAGATGGTACGATTTCATGCCGACAACTACGGGACTCGGGTACCGCGGCAGATTTCTCTACTTACCGATGGCGTGGGGGGGTTCTTCATCGAAGAACTGTGGCCGGGCCACGGGTTTCGATTCGAGGTGAGCGCGTCTCATTTTGCACCGACAAAGCTCCGTGAAGTCACCGTCGAATCGGGGGACCAGGATCTGGTCATCGAGATGCAAGCGGCCGGGGGGCTCCACGGCAAGGTCGTCAGCCCCGGCTCCCCTTCCCAGGCGGGTTTCCAGATCAAAATTCATTGCGACATGGAGGTGGCTACCGGGCCTACCAGAAGATCTTTCAACGGGAAGGAAGCTGAAATGGTGACCGGGGACTCGGGTGATTTCCTGTTCGATTCCCTTCAACCTAATACCAAGCGTTTGGAGGCGCAGCGCTTTGACGAAGCCAGGCAGGTCTACGAGTATGCTGAGATGCTGCTTCCCGATCTGAAGCGCCGGGAAAATCGCGACTGCGGAGTGATCCTCGTCGAAACATCGAACCGGCTTCGCTGCCGGGTGGTCGATCCGGATGGGAATCCGATTCCGGGAGATCCGGCCGCCAGTCGACGCGATTCACCCCTGATCAGCGTGGCTCCATTTGGTGGGATTAAATACGCAAGCATCAGCCAACTGACACCTTCTGCCGATGGCGAGGTCGTCATCTGGGGTTTACCCGCAGGTCGAGCGCAGATCAATTGCTCCATCTATCGTCCCATCGACGGGGTCGAGTACAAATCTCTGCAGCTACATACGGTTCTCGAAGAGGGGCGCGAGACAGTCGTGGTGCTGCAGATGGAGCCACGCACAAGATCAGAAGATAAACCCCAGGTCCAGTTCAGGATCACGAATCCGGAGATCCTCAAGAGCGCCACACCTCTCACTGGCTTCAAGACTGCAGATGAAGATCACATAACGTGGATGCTCTTCGAGGAAGGCAGTGGTTGTATTGGAAATTGGGGCGAGTTGGATGGCGAGGTTCCGATTTCAACACCCATCGGAAGCGGGGAACTGGAGCGCTGGGTAACGGTGCGCAAACACGATCTCTGGGGGCAATCGAGACGATTTCGATCGGATACTCAGCAGACTGTCGAGGTCACGCTCGGCAAGGGTGCACACCTCAGAGGACGTCTTTCCGATCGTCACGGGGGAGGGATTGAAGGGTGCCAGATCTACGTGGGGCTGCCCAACTCTGCGATGCGTGAACAGGCATCGTGGGGTGGGAGTATCACCAGTGTGATCACCGATTCTTCGGGCCGTTTCGAACTGGTGGGTGTTCCGCCCTCCGGTGAAGTGGTGCTTGTGGCAAGAGTTGGCAACACCGTCTGGAAAATCTGCGACCTGCGAGACCTTGGGGCAAGAACTCATGAACTCGGGGAATACCTCATGAGGGAGGATTAGATCGGTGCGCGTGCAACTAGCAGCAAACGTCTCTGGGCGAATGATGGGCCAATCCCCCCGTTTATTGCCTGGTCGGAAGGCGATGGAGCCATGCATGGAGGTGTTCTCCGTCTGTCGGTTAGACTGGATCAATGACCCTGAGCCCGCCAGGCGGTTGAGTGGTGTCGCATCGCAACGATTCAATGAAGGGTGTTTCGATGAAGGAGACGACTCAAAAGTTGGCCGTGTTGGTCCTTGTCGCCTTGATGGCGGCCTTCTTTAGCTACTGGTTTCTGGAAGAGCCGGTCGAGAAGGTCGTTCCCGAGGCCAGGAAGGCGGTAGTTCCTGCCACCACCATTTCCACAGTCCCCAGCCAGCAACCGATCGTCGTTTCCGGTGAGGATCAGGTGCTGGAGGTGGAGTTTCATTTCGTCGATGCCATCGACCAGCAACCGATCACCATCGATGCGATCCAGATCTCCCATTTCGAACCAGACCGGGTAACAGCGGTGGCGATTCCTCTCCCGGAAGACGGAGTGTTCCATATTCCGTTCGATGAGGTGGTGGGCAAGATTCAGCTGGTGGTCACAGCGGAAGGGTACTTTCGCATCCAGGATTCGCTGCAGGTCGACACCCCGGCGAAGATCTCGATTCCACTGGTACCACGGGCCACCCTGCACTGCCTGGTTCGATCGCTGGATGCCCGGCCTCTTGCTGGAGCAATGGTCAGGGTGATACCACCCAGATCGCTGGAAGTTCCGTTCAGGCTGGCAACCCAGCCGGTGGGGATGATGCACGAAAAAGTGACCGATGAATCGGGTCGCTGTACCTTTGAGGATATAATTCCCAGCGCTGGCTACCGGGTTGTCGTGGAGGCACTTCAGCAACCAAAGGTCCGGATACGTGACGTGGTGGTGACTGCTCCCGATTCTTATCTCGATGTCGATGTCGTTGCCGGAGCGACGATTCGAGGGAGTATCGGATCTGGCAGCGATAGGATCTACTCGATGATGTTGTTCGGTGACAGGACTGCTGTACCCACTGAGGCTGACAACGGGGTACTGGTCAGCGGCACAAGTCGTGAACTGAAGATCCCTGGTGGACCGTTCGAGATTTCCGGACTCGCTCCTGGCACCAAGTTGCTGCTTTTCGAATCCTCGACTCCTGGGCGGGGGGTATTTGCCAGGGTCAGGGTTGCCGATCTCGCCCCAGGGGAAGTCCGTGACATCGGAATCGTCCAGTTTCTGGAACACGAGATCACCATCCGTGTCGTCGATCCCGATGGTCATCCCGTTGCCGGCGCCCGAGTCGGCATCCTGCCAAGTCATGAAGAACACTTAGATTCTCCCATCGATCCAAATTTCACCGATTCCAGCGGGGAACTGGTAATCAGAGGGGTGTCGGCAAACATACGAGCGGTGCAAGTTTCTCCCCCGAAGGAGCGCAGGAGGGATCTGGCGACGGTTGCAGTTGAGCTCGATGGCCAGAGCGACGTGGTCGAGATCGCACTGAGGCGTGCGCTCGGGGTTACCGGCACCATCGTCAATGCCCACCTGCTGGAGCCGGGAGTGAAGGTGGATTGGTTTCTTTTCGACATCGACGAGGGAGACATCAAGATCAATGACTTCACGGACGAGACGGAATGGTTCACGAACATCTGGTCCGCGCGGTATCGCCTCATGGTTTCCTACCCGGGATACTGGGCTGAAAGCGATACTTTCGATGGTTCGGCGACCTCGGTAAACCTGGCACTCGAGAAGGTTGGCATGATATCGGGAAGAATCAGGGACGTCGCCGCGGGTTCGCGTTTCGTGGAGGTTTCGCTTTATGAGGGAAACTCCTATCCCCGTGCAACGCATGGGAGTCCCTGGTTTAGTACCGAGGCCACAGACAGCGGCGAATTCGAGATCCCCTGCATTCCCGGTCACGATCTTCGACTCGTCATCCTCCGTGATGGACGCGGTAAAAAGGTCATCTTCGACATCGAGAACTGTCCCTCGGATGGTTTGGATCTGGGCGACCTCAGTATGAGGCAGGATTAGATCGGTGGATGATACTTCAGGTTCTTTGGGGAAATTCTTCATCGGCCTCGTCGCCCCTCGGTTGCATCGACAGCGCCGATGGAAATGACGACGGCCTCGTCGACCCCGCCGATTCCATCGCCCTGCTCCGCTACCTCTTCAACGGTGCCACACCCCCACCACCCCCCTTCCCAGACTGCGGCCTCGACCCGACGGTGGATGCACTGGAATGCGACAGTTTCGCGGCTTGCCCCTGATTCCAGTCAGGAGAGGGCGTGGCGATCGGTGCTACCGATGGGCCCCGCGAGGGTGGATAATGGGGGTCGGCTCGTTTCTTTTTCTGAACGATCCAGGAGTGTAGTGATGAATCTCAGAGGGCTTCTCTTACTTTCTGCACGGCTTCGGTCCGCTACAACACCGCTGTTCATGGCTCCGATGTTCGTGGCACTGTTGACACTGGCGCTGTTTCCAGACAGTGCCCTGGGCCAGGGGCCATGCCCTGCCACCAGCGGGACGACCCTGAGTCCGGTGCCGCTGAACCAGCCGTTCGGCGCTGCGGTTTCCTGCAATACCGGCGGAGCCCATGCCGACACTTCCTACTACCGTGCTTTTGACCTGTGCGGCGACTACGCCATCACCGATTCCATCGAACTGCGCTGCATCACATCTGCCTTCACATCGGTGGCTGGCGGCGGCGGCACCCAGCCGGTTCGCGTTCGCCTGAGCATCGACCTCGATGGGGCTGCGGTCGGGCCGCTCGCCAACCTGATCCTCTTCTACGAGGAAGAGTTCGAGGTTCCCTACAACGCCAATCAACTGTTCAACTTCGAACTGGGCACGGGAATTGTCGATCCGGACGGAATCCTCGGCGGCACCGCCTCGACCCTGGTCGGCTGTCTCCCCAGCGACCAGACGCTGGTCGTCGAGATCTTCACTCCCGACGGCAGTGCCACCGGCGATGGCTTCTTCATGGCGATCCCCGATCCGGCCCAGACCGATCCCACCACCGACCAGATCGGCGACAGTTTCTTTGCGGCGGACCAGTGCGGTCTGTTCGAGCCGATCGACACCGCCAGCCTCGGCCTGCCGAGCAACATGTGGATGATGGATATCGCCTGGGATGATGTGGGTGACTGTGTCTGTCCGCCCAGAATCAGCGACCTCGTCTGCCAGCAAAGCGCCGGCACGACTCGCTGGGATCTGACCTGGCAATCGATGCCTCCGGTCGGCTCCTTTCAGGTCGAGATCGACGGCACCATCGAAGCGGTGCTGGATGGAACCGCCCTCTCCTACCAGACCGATCCGCTGAGCGCCTACCAGTTGCAGCAGATCATCGTGACCGCTTTCGAGAATGCTGGCGCCACCGGCAACATCATCAACGCGGTCGAATCCTCGGTAGAGACCGCTCCCGCCCACAGTTGGTTCGAAGCCGCCGAGCCGATCACAGCCGGCGACACCAACTTCAGCATCACCTCCGCAGTGACGACCACCGGCCCCGCTCTCGATCCAGCGGTGTGCGCCATGAACGTGTCGAACGACCAGATCCATCACGACCTGTACTACTGCTTCACCGTCGCCACCAGCGGCGATGTGCTGGTCTCGACCTGTGGCGGACCCACCATCAATACCCGGCTGGCAGTGTACGGCGATTGTGCCAGAGACGACCCCAGCGCCGTGATCATGTGTAACGATGAAGCGGCCACGGGCAGTACCGCTGGCGGGACCACCGCCGCCGGCAGTAACAACCCCGCCTGCACCAACTTCGCTGCAGAACTGATCTTCGAGGCGACCCAGGGCGAGAGCTACCTGATCCGCCTCGGCACCTTCAATTCGAACGAGCTCGGCGATGGCACCGTGACGCTGATCGATTGCCTCGCTGCGCCGAATCCGGCCGGCGGCACCGATTGCAACGCCAATGGCATCCTCGACAGCTGCGACATTGCCGCCGGGGCAACCGATGACAATGGCAACGGCATCCTGGACCAGTGCGAAACGACCCCCTTCGTCCGAGGCGATGCCGATGCCGATGGGGCGATCAATCTGGTCGATGCGATCGCCATCCTCATCCATCTCTTCAGCGGCGGCACGATCCCCTGCAACGATGCCGCCGACATCGACGATGACGGCGCACTGAGCCTGCCCGATCCGATCGGGCTGCTCGACTACATGTTCAGCAATGGACCTGCCCCACCGCCCCCCTTCCCCGCCTGCGGCATCGATCTGACGGTAGATGCGCTGGAATGCGACAGTTTCGAGGCGTGTCCTTGATGCTGTTGTGAGGGTGGCTCACGTGGGATAATGGAGGCGGGTCTGCGCCGTGCCGATGGTACCGGTCGCGCGAGACTCTGGACCGAGGTATTGACGATGAGAACTCCACTCGATAGTGGCTGCGCCTGGCACTGGTTGCTGCTGCTGTTGGCCTTCGCCAGCAGTGGATCGGTGCTGGCACAGCCGGAACCGTGCGCCGGAGCCGGGGTATTCGCCGAGGTGGAACTTCTACCCGGCAATTACCCCGCATCTTCGGTGGCACTGGGAGATCTGGATGGGGACGGCGATCTCGATGCCTTCTTCGTCTGCTCTCTCTCCTGCATGACCCGCGTCTTCTTCAACCAGGGTGGGCAACAGGGGCAGCAGGCGGGAACGTTGGTCGACAGTGGCCAGCAGATCACTACATGCAACATTCCGCGGGTGTCGCTGGGTGATCTCGACGGCGACGGTGATCTCGATGCCTTCATCTCCTGTGGCGAGGACTACCCGCACCGGGTGCACATCAATCAGGGTGGAATTCAGGGAGGTGTCGAGGGATTCTTCAGCCACGGTGGCGAGCAGGAACTTGGAAACTTCCAGGGGCGCGGCAATGCCCTCGGCGATGTCGATGGCGATGGCGATCTCGATGCCTTCGTCGTGCACGACTATTTCGAGGCGGATCGGATCTACATCAATCAGGGGAATGGCCAGGGCGGGAGTGCCGGGCAGTTCGTCGACAGCGGCCAGAGCCTCGGCTCCCGTCGCAGCAGTTCGGTGGCGCTGGCGGATCTGGACGGCGATGGCGATCTCGATGCCTTCGTCACCCACTTTGATGGACCCGACGGGATCTATCTCAACCAGGGTGGCGATCAGAATGGCATCGAGGGGCTCTACCTCGACAGCGGGCAGATCCTGCAGACCTCGTATAGCCTGGATGTGGCACTGGCGGACCTCGATGGCGACGGCGACATCGATGCGATCCCGGTCAGGGGGGGCGCTCTGATGCTGTCGAACCAGGGAGGAGCCCAGGGTGGCATCGAGGGCGAGTTCATCTCCACTGCCCTGCTCCCGGGCAGCTACACCGACCGGGCGGTCGCCATCGGCGATATCGACAATGACGGAGATCTCGACGTGATCTTCGCCAGTGACTCCATCTACGAGATTTTGCATGTCAACCAGGGTGGGTTGCAGGGAGGGACCATCGGTACCTTTGTCACCGATGATCAGGCGATCCTATTTAACTTGTTCACCCATGACATCGAGCTGGGAGATCTCGACCAGGATGGAGATCTCGATGTCATCAGCGTCACCTCTGGCGCAGGGCTTCACCGGAATCTGTTCATCGCCCCCGATTGTGATGGCAACGGCAACCCCGATCCCTGTGACCTGCAGCAGGATCCATCCCTCGATTGTGATGGCAACGGCGAGCTGGACAGCTGCGAATTGATCACGGGTGCCAGTGACGTCAACGGCAACGGGATCCTCGATGTCTGCGAGGAAACGCTCTTTGTTCGTGGAGATGTCAACAGCGACGGCGCCCTCGACATCGCCGATGCGATCTCCTCGCTCGATTATCTGTTCGGGGCGGTTGCGCTGTCGTGCCAGGATGCCGCCGACACCAACGATGACGGGCGGCTCGACATCGCCGATCCCATCCATCTGCTCGGATTCCTGTTCAGTGGAGATACCGCTCCAGCGGCTCCATTTACTGATTGTGATACAGATCCAACCGATGACCTGCTCCAATGTCAGAGTGCGGGGAACTGTCTCTAGAGATTGCGGGAACCGACCGGAATTGACCTGCGTCACGTCACTGAGGGACTCGTTCCCGAGGGAGGTCAGTCATGCTGGGTGTCACCACCAGATGGAAAGTCAAATCCGTGCTGCTGTGCTCGGTCATCGCTGCAACCCTCTCGATGGCTTCGACGAGCCTCGCCGATGATCCGCTACCACCGCGGGTGGTGGTCGAGACGGTTGCCGAGGCGCTCCAACTGGATGCGAGCAGCCAGCGGCTCAAGGTGGTGCTGCGCGATCACGAAACCCTGGCGGCGGTACTCAAGCGCGTGCCCGATCTAGCCGATTTGCACCTCGATCATCCGGGCAACCGGATGTCCATCGAATCGATCCGGCTGCTGCGAGAGTTCAAGAAACTGAAACGACTGGAGTTTCGCGGCGATCCGTTCCTCAGTGATGAGAAGTTTGTCGAGCTGGGCAAACTCGAGCAGATCAAAAGCTTGCGACTGCTGCTGTTGTGACCCAATTTCACCGATGCCAGGTTGGCGTCGCTGGGTGGGCTGGTGTCGCTCGAGAAGTTGAACATGAAGGGGTGTCGCGGCAAAGCGTGGCTCAATGAAGCAAAGGTGTGGCAGGCGATCGAGCAGGAACGAGCCCGGCGAAAAGCGCGCAAAGACAAGTAACCCCCCTTCCCCGACTGCGATATCGATTCGACGGCGGATGCACTGGAATGCGCTGATTGTCCTTGATCGATGAGCATACGTACTTCGTAATCGTGCCCAGCAGTGCAGAGTGAGTGTATTTTCCCTGTAGTGGGATGGCCTGCATTCTGGATGGGGAACCGATTGAACCGAGAGAATCAGCAAATACAGCAAACACCCCCAGGCTGGGTCCGGTGGCTGATCGGCATCGGTGGTCTTCGCCTCGCATTCATGTGGGGTTTGATGGAGGCATCGGTGTTCTTCCTGATTCCCGACATCGTGATCAGCATCACGGCTCTCTTCGGGTTCCGTCCTGCGCTGAAGCAGGTCGGCCTGGCGGTCATCGGCGCCTTGCTCGCAGGGATCCCGCTCTATCTCTGGGCACAGCAGGATGCACCATCGGCGAGGCAAATGGTGCTCCATGTACCGTTTGTGCGCGCCTCGATGGTGGAGGATGTGCGAGCCAATCTGGTCGAGAACGGCGCCAGTGCGATGCTGCATGCCTCGACATCGGGCATCCCCTACAAGCTCTTTGCAGTGGAGGCGCCCGAACACATCGATCTCACCGTATTCGCATCGATGACTGTGCCATCTCGGCTAGAACGACTGCTGATCACGCTTGCGTTGTTTGGAGGCATCGGTGGGTTCCTTCGAAAGCAGATTGCAATGCATCCACGACGAGCCCTCGGGCTGCACCTGCTCTTCTGGGTCGGTAGTTACGCCTACTACTGGAGTATCGTCTGAACTGCTCGGTCTCGTTCCGCCTGGTACCACGAGTCTGGTACCGCCAACTGTAACTCGACCCACTTCGGATGTAGGATGCCGCCGCAACCCCGGAAAGGTGGCACCCCGATGGTTCCGAGATCTCTCTCCCGGATGGCGTCTGTCTCGATCTTGCTGGCCCTGGTGATCGGCTTCAATTCCATCGCCACCGCACAAAATCCGGGCTTCATCATGCGCTTTGAAAACAATGCCAACGTATTGCCCGGATCGAATTTCACGGTCCGAGCCTTGCTGGACAACCCCGGAGGAGATCTCGCAGGATGGAGTGCGGTGGTCTGCCATGATTCCAACATCGAGATCCTCATCGCCGAGACGGGTGAGGCCGCTTCGATTGCCAATGGAGGAGCCCCCTGTGATTTTGTCAGCACCGTGGTTTTCCCCGGCGAGGGAGTCCGACAGGGCGTGATCGTCAGTTTTCCAGGACAGAATGAACTGCCGATCTCCACCGAACATGAACTGATCCTGCTCGAATACACGGTTCTCGGAGCGGACGGATCCGATACGTTGATCGAGTTCTGTGATCTCCAATTCTCGCCAGATTCCTTTTACTCCGATACCATCGTCATCGAGACCACCGGAATCTCCATCGTCCCGACGACCATCTCTGCGCCCATCTCCATCGCCATCGATCTGTTCATCCGGGGAGAAATCAATGGAGATACCTCCATCAACATCGCCGATGCCATGTTCCTGCTCTCACAACTGTTCAGCGGCGGTCCGGAGGGTTCCTGTGCCGATGCGAACGATGTCAATGACGATGGCTCGGTCAATCTGGGTGACCCCATCACTCTGCTGGCCTACCTGTTCAGCGGAGGAGTGAACCCATCGAATCCCTTCCCCACTTGCGGGATCGATCCATCCGGTGACACTCTCGGCTGTGAGAACTTCTTGAACTGTCCCTGAAGATGCTCGAGAACAGTAAAGTCGCGGGGCCAAAGGGGTCGAGACGCTCCTGTTTCTGCACTCATGGCCCATCTTGTATCTTCCCCCATCCCACATCACGACTGTCATATAAGTACAATAGATCGATGCTTCCGCACTCTTCCTCTAAAAGGGATACTGGAAGATAATTGCGGATGCGAGGGCGCTGCTTGGCGACCTCTCCAGTGGCCAGCCAGCACCCGCTGTTCCATTCATCGAGTGCGGTCTGGACCCCACCGATGACCTGCTCGATTGTGAGATCTATGGCAGTTGCCTCTGGAACTTCCTGGATGCGACGATCAGAGTGAGTGGACAGAACTGAACAAAGTGGCCAGGGCGTTGGTGGCCACAATGAAGGAGACGAAGTTGATCCGTTCGGCGGTGAAAATTACTATTGTCCTCATTGCCATCGGGCTCGCCACTCCTGTCATTGCCCAGAGTGGCAGTGACTTCACCCTCACTTTGACCTCCACCTTCGACGCTTCGGCGAATCAGTTGTGGGTCGATGTGGCCATCGACAATGCCGGTGGTGACATGCAGGGATTCAACATCGATGTCTGTCACGATTCGAACCTGCTGACCCCGGATGCCATTCTGTGCGGTCCCCCCTTGCAGGCACTCAATGGCGGAATGGGACCGGGATTGGTACTGCCCTACATCGATGCATACGGGGGGATCGTCTACGGCGTGGTGTTCAGCAACTTTGGCGGCAGCGAAACGATCCCCATCGGTTTCTATCCGCAGATGTTTCAGATCCGCTATGACCTGACCGGAACCGCAGCGATCGACAGCGAACTCTGTTTCTGCGACATCTCCCCCTGTAGTAACGGTAGTTGCTCGGTGGCCGCGACGGAGATCGTCGTCGGCGGGCAATCCTACTCGCCCGTACTGAATTGCTTCCCGATATTCGATGGAGACTACCTGCGCGGTGACAGCAATGGCGACGGCAACATCAACATCGCTGATCCGATCTTCAGTCTCGCCTATCTGTTCAACCAGGGCACGATTCCACAGTGCATGGAGGCTGCCGATGCCAACGGTGATCTCGGGATCGATCTCGCCGATGCCTTGTTCCTGCTCAATTACATCAATGGAATGGGGCCTACACCTCCTGCCCCATTCCCCGATTGTGGCAGCAATCCCGGGACCCCGCTGCTCGGATGCGCCAGTTTCACCGCCTGCCCCTGAATAGACCCTGAATAGACCCTGATCCGGCGGAGAGTTCATCGAACAGGATCCAGCCGATTCATACCCATGCGTCCGGAGTAGGGTCGAATGGACCCACGGCTACCACTCCAATAAAAAAAGAGCCTGACCGCCAAAGCGGCCAGGCTCTTCACTCTTCAGTTCCATCCATGGAAAAGTACCTGGGGAACTCTAGCTAGATCATCATAACTTTCGTCGACGAAGGAGGACTCCCACGGTTCCAAAAGCACACCCGAGAATCAAAGGCATCGACATCGGAGTACTCTTTGCAACAGTCGAGTTGTTCTCTTCTTCTGCTCTTGAATCGAGATCCACCACCGCCACTGTTCCCTCATCTTCTTGGTTGACTGCTGTATCTTCACTCTCATCAAGAACGACATTCTCATTCTTCTCACAACAGCTGGGAATCTCAGCGTCTTGTCTGGACAGTAGTTCTTCTACAGATTCGATCTTGGAAACCCTGCGACTTTCTGCCGCAAGGTATTCGATCACGCTTGAAATCTCGTGATCGTTCAGTTGCATGTTTGGCATCGGCACATTTTTGTATGCAATGAGCAGCGCCAAGGCGGTTGGATCTTCCTCCTGAATCATCACATCCGGCTCTGCGATCCATCGTCTGAGCCACTCATCTTCTCTTCGTTCTGTGACTTCCAGCAGATTTGGGCCGGTTCGTCTCAGGCCATCACCCTGACCGATGTTGTGACAGACCGAGCAACGGGTCCGGAATAGGCTCTCTCCCTGAGTCAAGTTTCGCAGTTGAGGGACGTTTCCAGCATAGTCGTTAAGATTCTGACTCGTATTCTCTACTTTGAAGTTGTGAAGCGAGGACCCGATTTCATTGGCCAGTATGTACGGATTCTCGAAGGGAGATCTTTTCATCCAACGTCCAGATTTCTGATTCCCGATGATCATGCTCAGATTATGATCGGTAGGATCCTTGTTGACCTCATCGATGTAGAGCCCAAGCCTACGACGCAATAGCTCGATTTCTTCACTGACCCCGGTCAGGAATAACCAACCAGGACCGGTCTGGAATCGTTCTGCATATTCCGCCAGAACCTCGGGTGTATCGGTCTCAGGGTCAATACTGATCGAATAGAAGAAAACATCTTTCCCCACTCGATCTCCAAGAATCTCGTAAACCTCTGTCAGACGCGCAGTCTCCATCGGACAAGCATCCGGACACTCGGTGTAGATGAAGTTGATCACCACGACCTTGTCCCGGATGAGATCATCAAAGAACCGCACCGTTTCACCCTCGTGAGTCTTCAACTCCACGTTTGGAAAATACTGTGCCCCCCAACGATTTCCGGCAAGCCGAGGATCACCGGATCGACCCCCATCACCGAAAACCATTGGGGCAACACATAACACAAATACGGCCACAAGGCCTAGCCACCGGGCCAGACGGCCCAGTAGCACTGGAGAGTTTAGTTTAGTTGTCATCGTCTTCCTCATCTTCGTCATCGTCGCCATCGTCGTCGTCATCTTCGTCGTCATCATCGTCGTCGTCGTCGTCATCGTCGTCATCGTCGTCTTCGTCGTCTTCTTCGTCTTCTTCGTCTTCTTCGTCTTCTTCGTCTTCTTCGTCTTCTTCGTCTTCTTCGTCTTCTTCGTCGTCTTCGTCGTCTTCGTCGTCATCGTCGTCTTCATCGTCGTCCGAGTTTCCAGCGCCAGGTTCTCCTCCGACACCAACACCCGGCCCATGACCGCTGATGTCTCCTCCACCACCAGAACCAAGATTCTCACTACCGACCCCGCTGAAACCGAGCACCTGCGGTCCAAATCCATCTCCAGTGCGGAAAGTGGGGAGTGCCACCGTGTCGACGTACTCCACCCCCTCCCAGGTGGGCAAGGGAGTCGGCATCAGTAACACCTGTCCCGGATGTTCGATGTCCCACCTGGCGAGCATTGCGTGGTCCTCATGTTGTGTGTTGTGGCAATGTTCCATGTAACTGCCAGCGAACTCACGAAATCGGAGTGCAATCTCCACGCTACTTGTGCTATCAGGCATACGGCCAATTCGATACACATCTTTCCTGGCCCATTTTTCCCATTCTGGAGGTGCTTCTCCACCGCGACTGAGAATAAGACCTTCTTCAAAGTGAATGTGAATCGGGTGGCTCCAGCCATTTCCACCATTTTCGATGTGCCAGATTTCGAGCTGGCCCTGGCTTGGAGCGGCACTCAATCGACGTGGATCTGCCGTCAGACCTGCACCACCATCAGTTTTCACTGTCCATGGTGCGCCATCGGTTCCGGAACTTCTTCCGAAGGTGAAGGTACGGTGAATCGCATTGTCAATTTCTTCCTGAGTCGGTTGTCTCAGTGGGATCATCTTCTTGCCACCAACGACATAGTCCTGAGGATTCATACTCAGATCTTCGCCTTCATAGCTCGTTACGCGGAACTCGAGGAACTTGCCAACACAAGGATCCCCATCCTTCCACTGATCGCCATCATCGATCGCTTGATAGGCTCCTGAGATGACATCTTCCAGTGGAATCGCTTTCTCTGGCCTTCTACCACCCTTGTGTTCAAGCAAGTTCACGAAGTACAGGACGTCCCCTTCAGCGAAATTGCTGAAGTCAACGATGATGTCATAACGTTCAGCAATCGACTGGGTGGGTAAGACTCCCACTTCAGTTCCAAGCGTGCCATCGAAGGCCACTGCGTGCTCCATGATGTTGCCGTCATTTGCGATCATGTGGAAGGGAACTGGAGTTCCATCCTGGTTGACCAGCGCGATCTTCATGTAACGCGAGACGGATCCATTGAGGATTCTGAAGCGGTACTTTCTCGCCCTCACATCCAGGTACGGCTTGTACTGCCAGTTGGTGAGAATCCTGTCACCCATGAAGCCATCGAAGTTGAACGGATTGAACCAGAGCTGGCCTTCTTCGTCCCATGCCTTGTCGGCGAGTACCAGATTGATGTCGTAGTCGCGGTTTCCCCAGTCCAGTGCGGTGCCACTGGGCAACCGGATATTCACACCATCCTCAAGACCTTCATTGCCGCGATCCAATGAACTGTAATAGTTCATCATCGCAGCGTTGCCCTTGTAGACGTTTTGAGCGGTGTAATCCATCATGTGATCATGAAACCAGTGGGTGCTCATGATCTCCCGGTAATCGCCCGGAATCATGTTGATTCCACCGTTACCATCGGGAGATCCACATCGCGGATCGGTCGCTTCCGTATTGATGGTGTCATGACCGGCCACCACCATCGGCCAGCGATAATCGTAGAACTGACCGGGGAAGAAAAACGCGTTGAGATAGCCATCGCTCTCGGCGGGATTGTGGCCGTTGTGCTCATGGGTGGAGATGGTGTGAAGGCCAAATCCATGATTTGCGGCCGGATCGATGGGAAGAGCATTGTGGAGCCTCATCACCACTGGCTCTCCGTAACGAGCTTTCAATAACTTGGGTGGGAAGGTGCCATCAAAGGTCCAGAGTGCGGATTCAACTTGCGCTGGAAATGCTGGATGGAACCGACACTCGGTTCCGATCGCCTGGCCATCAAAACCGAGCAATCCAGTGGTGTTGTAGTAAAGTCCATCGGGGCCAAACTCACTGCCATTTGTGGCCAGTACTGGTACTGGAATAAGGACAGGAACTGGAATCGGCAAACCATCTGCATCGACAACCAGCAGGCCATCCTGGTCGACTTCAAATACCGGTTGCCCGAGACCATTGAGCTCGTACAAGTGGTTTCCAAATTCATCGGTCTCACAGATGTAATTGCCGTCCTCGTCCATCTCGTAAATGGGCTCGCCATCTTCGTCAGTCTGATAGAGCACATTCCCCTGACCGTCGAGCGCGGGAATCAAGTTTCCAAGATCGTCTTCCATCTCCCCGTAGCCATAGTCATGACCCTGAAGTGCATCTCGAGTGCCTCCGTTAGTACGGGCACCGGTGATCGAGCTCTGAAAGAAGTGCTTGGGTGCAAACTCCTCCCATCGCTGGTGCGCCCACCCTTCTCCAGGTGGTCTTCCTTCACCGGGCATCTCCGGACAGGTGCGCCCGATAAAACTCTCGATCTCTGTTTTCCATTGGTTCTGTGCGTGAGTGTTAGATAACCGAGTGGGCATCGGATTCAGCGGTTGTGCGATGAAATCCACCAGTGCCTGATTATCAGGACAGGATTGAGCATCGACTGCGACAGGGAGAGGAAGGGAGATTGCAGGAAGCGGGACCGGCAAGCCGTCACCATCCAACACCAGTAACCCATCTCCATCCGTCTCGAAAATCACATTTCCAGCCGCATCCAGAGCGAAGAGAGGGGTTTCCTCCAGGGGGGCAGCACCGAACTCCTCGAAGCGTAACAGTTTCTGATCGAATTCCTGAGCGTCAAAGAGCGGGCTGGGTATTCCTCCTGTTGGGATATCGTAACCGCCTGATACCAGTACCTCTGGTTGTCGAACGTTATTGGCCAGCACTGCTTCCGGGGAACTTCCCTTGAAGGAACCATGATTGGCATGTTCCAGATCTTCAGGCAAGTCACCGATGACCAGGGGACCGTAGTGAGAGGGATCAGATTGCGGGGGATCGCCCACGACCATCGAAAAGGCCACGCAGATGGCGGCCAGACTGATGAATAAATGGGAATACTGAAGTTTGTGTCTCACCGTTCGCTCCTCAGAAAAAAAATGGGACTGCATACAGGCAGTCCCATAAATAGTTGCGTTCCGTCAATTCGAATCCAGATAAGGGCCCGAAGGCCAACAAGTTCAATTGAGCATCAGGCAGTCCTGCCCCCCCCTAATGGAAGTGCAGCATAGACATGGTTCTTACTCTTGTCTACTTTTGTATTATTACTATATAGCACTACATTGGTCACTTATTCATGTAATCAACGACTAACAGTAAAGTTCGAACTTGTTCGGCATCGTGTTATTTGTCCAAATACTGCATGAATATTGGATCTATCTGGATTTCAAGAGAGATGTCTTTCCTGTCTCAACTTCATTTCATGACACCCAAAAAAAATCTAACTTCACTGCAAAACACAGTCAGCCCCCCCACTTCCAGGAATACAAACGACCACAATTTGTATACAAACTCACTCGTTTTGCGCCTCGAATCTCATTCCAGGCTGGCATCCATGTGGCTGCTTCACCGATCTGGATCTTTGCAGGAGCAGGAAACTGAGGATCCGGGCAAGTGGCTCCGAGAGCGGACTCTGCAAATCGGAACGAGGGAGGGGAGGGGCCAGTTTCAACGCCTGTCCCCGAGCAGAACTGGAATCCTGGCCCGCGACCGCTGCTCGGGTCCAGACCCCGAGAAAGATCCTGTTGCCGCGAATCCCTACTGGCCCGATCTTCTTTCGTTGAAGGTCAGCAACGTGAACAGGAATAGTTGCAACGCAGTGGGAATCTCATCGGAGATCCCGATGGTCTTCTTGCGGCTGTACCAGTGGACCGGCTCGATGAGGCCCTGCTGCTGCCCATCGAGAAACACGCCGCAGCGACGCGGAGTCATGATGGAGAGCGGTTTCAGTTGCACTCTTCTTCCGGAGAACTCCATCTCGATGGTCCTGCGAAATAAACTCACCTGTTTTGCACGAGCAATCACTTCCCCGTGTTACTCGAGGCTGAAGCTCTTCTTGAATGTGCCATCCCGACGGATGTGGTAGTTGTCTCCATCCACCTCGAGTTCGCAATGGTCGCTAAAGTAGGCAAGATCCAGTTCCGCCACCGACTCTTCGTCTCTGGTGACGAGATAGTAATTGGAGAACATGTTACGAGGTGACGCCACCAGAGCCGTTGACATCGCTAATCCCTGCGACACTCTCGCCGGTGGGCCACCCTTTTCTCGGCTTCCTCGAAACGACGCTTCTCGTCAGCGGTGCCTGGGATCAGTGAAGGCACTTTCGCCGGTTTCTTGCGCTCGTCGAGACCGACGAAGGTCAGATAGGCACTCGATGTGTGGATGATATCTCCGGTGAGAGGGTTCTCCCCCTCGACCCGTACACCGATCTCCATCGATGTTCGACCGGTGTGATTGACCATCGCCTTGAGAATCATGAAGTGGCCGCCGGGGATCGGCGCCAGAAACTCGACGTTGTCCATTGCAGCGGTCACCACCGGTCTCCGACAGTGACGCATCGCGACCATCGCACAGGCCAGATCCATCAGGTGCAACACCTTGCCACCAAGCACATTGCCATGACTGTTGGTATCGTTGGGTAATACCAGTTCACGCATCTCCACGGCACTCTCGGATGGTGTTTTCTCGGAACGATCATTCATTGGTGGACTCCCCCACTCGATTTTCTGGCGCAGCCGCCTGCTCACGATGAACCGACAGTCGCTGGATATACAGGTCAAGGTCCCAGGTATTGGTCACTTGCTGGCAAGAGAGACCCATCTTCCGGGCGATGCCCACGCCATGCTCGATATCATCGAGTCCTGCGATGGAGTGCGCATCGGGATGGATCCCGATGTCGATGCCCAGTTCCTGGATGGTGCGGCCCCAGCGCCAATCGACATCGAGGCGACGCGGATTGGCATTCAACTCGACGATCACCCCTTCTTCGGCCGCCACCTTCAGCAGGTGAACCATGTCCAGTTCGTAGCCGTCGCGCTGCAGCAACAGCCGACCGGTCGGATGTCCCCAGACGGTCGTGTAGCGATTGCGAAGCGCACGCTCGATGCGATCTGTTTGCTGCTGTCGTGCCAGGGAGAAGCTGGAGTGGACGCTGGCGACCACGTAATCGAGTTCCTCCAGGATTTCATCGGGATAGTCGAGCGAGCCATCGGTGAGGATGTCGCTCTCGATACCGTGAAGGATGGTCAGTTCAGGAAACTCCAGGCGCAGTTGATCGATCTCTAGACGCTGCTGACGCAACTGATCGATGGTGAGTCCTCCGGCGTAGGCGGCGGTCCGTGAATGATCTGCGGTTCCGTAGTACTTCCAGCCTCGCTCGGCGGCAGATTGAACCATCTCCCGCAGCGTCGCCTTGCCATCGGACCAGGTCGAATGGCAGTGCAGGGTGCCCTGGATCTGTTCAAACTCGACCAGGTCGGGCCACTCTTCCCCGTCGCTGAAGAGTTGTTCTGCTCGTTCGATCTCACCCAGATCTTCTCGCTGCTCCGGTGGGATCGAGGCCAGTTCAAGATGCTCATAGATCGACTCTTCATCTGCGGTTTCCAGCGGCTGATCCGCAGCGTCCCAGAGGCCGTATTCGTTCAACTTCCAGCCGCGATCTCGTGCTCGTTGGCGCAGGCTGGTGTTGTGCTCGCGGCTGCCGGTGAAGTGCTGCAAAGTCGTGGCGAACTGTTCGGGAGTGACGACTCTCAGATCGACTCCGATCCCCTCCTCCGACTGCACCCTGCTCTTGGTCTCCCCTTCCGACTCCACCTCCCGGATTCCCTCGGTCGCCAGGAACGCTTGCCGGACCGAGAGCGAATCCTCGGTCGAGGCGACGAGGTCGATGTCTCCCACCGTCTCACGACTTCGTCTCAAGGAGCCCGCCAGTTCGACCTGATCGACCGCAGGACATCTTTGCAAGGACTGGAGGAAGCGTGTCGCCACCAGTCCACTGACCGACAGCAGGCTTCGACCGGCAAAGCGTCGCAGGTTCTTGATTCCCTTGAGGATGACATTTTCGGTTCGTTCGGCGAACCCGGCCAACTCGCGAATCTGTTGCTGGAAGCAAGCGGCTTCCAGTTCCGCGATGGTCAGGATTCCAAGCTCTTGATGAATCGCGCGCACTTTTTTGGGGCCAAGACCGGGGATTCGCAGTAACTCGAGTAGTGACTCCGGCACCAGTGCGCGGATCTCAGCCTCCTCCTCGCTGACTCCGGAAGTCGCGAGATCGCGGATGATCGATGAGAGCCCCTTGCCGATTCCACGGATCGATGTGACTTGATCCTCCTCGACCAGTTGATCCAGGTCCCCCTGCCAGTTCTCGAGCGCACGAGAGCCCTGTTGAAAGGCTCGAACTCGAAAGGGGCTGGCCCCGGAAATCTCGAGGATCTCGCCACACTCGGCGAGCAGTTGAGTGATCTCAGACTTGTTCACGACTTCTCCCCTCTGTATCCACCGTGGAATCCTCAACCGTCCTCTCCAGCGCATCGATCCAATGGCTGGCGACATCGACCCCGGTGGTGCGGGCGATCCCCTGCAGTCCAGGAGACCCGTTCACTTCCAGCACCAGGTATTGCCCATCCTCTTCGATTAGATCGACACCCGCACAGCGAAGCCCCATGTGATGAGACGCTTCCAGTGCCAGCGACTTCATGTCATTGGAGGGTTCGATGCCGATGGCACTTCCACCGCGATGAAGGTTCGATCGAAAATCACCTGCTGGAGCGGTCCGCTGCATCGCGGCCACCACCTGGCCATCGATGACCAGGATTCTCGTATCCTGACCACCGCACTCGATGTACTGCTGGACGATGAACTCGCGCGATTGAAACAACACGCTCTCCATCATCGATACTGCGGTGGATGCCCTCTCCGCAAGAATCACGCCACGCCCCTGTGACCCGGACAACGGCTTGATCACCACTGGAGCTCCGCCCACTCGCTCGATGGCAGCCTCCAGTTGATCGAGATCGCGCACCAGTTCCGACTGCGGAACCGGAAGCCCCGCGGCAGACAATTTTTGAAGGGTGGTCATCTTGTCCTGCGCCGCCAGCAGCGATTCGACGCCATCGAGAAGCGCCACTCGTTGATGCTCGAGAGCTCGCCCAGCGGCCTCGACCAGTCCCGGAAACCGTGCGCCGAGTCGGATGATCACCGCATCGAGGTGGCCCACTTCCAGTCCATCGTGAAGTAGGGTCGGCTGAGTGGTACGGACCGCCAATCGGAGCAGTTCCAGATCGACCCATTGATGACCGCGGGATGTCGCTTCCGCCGCCAGTAACTGGCACGACTCAAGTCCTGGATCTGAGGTGATGATGGCGAAACGCATCGGATGGGCCTCCCGGTCCTGGGTCTGACTAACAGGGAGATGGGATCCCCCCCGGGACCCGGAAGCAAGAAGCGTTGAAGAGATTTCACCGGTGCAGGCTCATTTCTCCTGCGGGTAGGCGCCTTCCAGGATTGAATCGAACTCACTGGTGGCCTCGCGGCGCTGCCCCGTTTCTGCATTGTAGATGTGAAACTCTTTCACCATGCAGCCATAAGCGTGGAGTGTGATCGCCATCTCATCGCCGGAGCAATTGTCCATCCGGTGCAAATCCATCGCTGGCGGATAGACGGTCCCGACCGATCCGGCAGTTCCGATGAAGGTCTCGACCGGCACCAGGCAATGCTGGCCTTCCTGCTCATCCGGTGCGTAATTGGTGAATCGCATCCGGCCTCGCAGGACCCCGAGAACACCCCAGGAAGGGTGATCATGAATCGGCGTCCCCTGCCCCGGTTTCCACACCAGGCACAACATCGAAAAGCGATCCTGCGGATCAGCGTGGAGTAGATGGCGAGAATACCGCTGGGTCCCCGGTTCGAACTGGCTGAGGAAATCATCGGAGACTCCGGCGGAGAATCTCTCGACCAGTCGTACCAGTTCGTTGAGTCGAGTCCGCTCCCGCTGCTCGGTGGCGATGGTCGAATCCATCTCCTCGATCAGTTGCTCGATGGTCGCGATCGGTTCCACGGGCCCCCCGGATCTTCAATGTGGGTGAGAAATGACGCAATACGGCAGCGAACCTCGATCTCAGAGCATCGACCTCAGGGCCGTAAGGTACCCCTCCTCGGGCCAAGTCGATTGGGTTCCAAGGCCTCTGCAGCCTCGATCTTACCGATGAGGGGAGTTCCCGGCAATACGATCGATCTCCGCAAACCCCTGAACAGAGGATTGTCGGAGGTTTTCCTCGTGGATCCTGTCCCTTGAGACAGGCTTGGCCTTATCCTGTCCCTCGGACCGGGGATCGTCCCCGGCGGAAACGAGGATTCGTGCACTTCAGTGTCCAGATTCCGATCCGCTTCGGCGATGTCGATGCCGCGGGAATCGTCTACTACCCGCGGTTGCTCCACATCTGTCACCAGGCTTTCGAAGAGTGCTTCCAGCAGCGGGGGCCGCTGCCTTATCACCGCTGGACCAAGGACCAGGGTCTGGGATTTCCAACCCGGGATCTGGAAGCGGAATTCACCGCGCCGGTGATCTATTCCGATCCGGTGCAGGTCGATGTGGCCACCTCGGATGTGGGTCGCAGTTCGGTCTGTTTTCACTTCGTCGGCCAGCAGTCTCAAGGAGATGGGGATCCAAAAGTCTGCTTCGAGGCCAGTGTCACCAAGGTGTGCTGCTCCATCGAAGGAATGACACCTGTTGAGATTCCAGCCGATATCCGCGAGTTCTTGATCTCCCTCGAGGTCAACCAATGACGACGCTGAGAATCGTCGAGATCTATCGCTCCATCCAGGGAGAGAGCACCCGGGCAGGACTTCCTTGCACCTTTGTTCGGCTGGCCGGCTGCCCGCTGCGCTGCCGCTGGTGCGACACCGTCTACTCCTTCAAGGGTGGCGATGAACTCGGTTTCGATTCGATCTTTCAGCAGATCGATGACTACGGGATTGGCCTCATCGAGGTGACTGGAGGTGAGCCGCTCGCGCAGCCCAAGACTCCCGAGTTACTGCAGGCCCTCTGTGATCGTTATGACGAGGTATTGCTGGAAACATCGGGGTCGTTCCCGGTGGCCGATCTCGACCCGAGAGTCGGCGTCATCATGGATCTCAAGGCACCCGGTAGTGGCGAGGAATCGCGCAATCTGTGGTCAAACCTGGAGCATCTCAAGGATGGCGACGAGTTGAAGATCGTCATCGCCGACCGTACCGATTACCAGTGGGCCAAAGCCGTGATCGAAGAGCACTCCCCGCAGGTACCGATCCTCTTCTCACCCGTCTTCGGTGAACTGGAACCAGCCGAGTTATCGGATTGGATCCTCTCCGATCGACTGGCGGTTCGAATGCAACTACAACAACACAAGTACATCTGGGAACCGGAGGCTCGACGAACATGAACGCCAGTCGCAACGAGATCGTCGAACTGAATCATCGATTCTCATTCGAATCTGCCCATCACCTTCCACATGTACCCGAGGATCACAAGTGCCGCAGGCTTCATGGCCATTCCTTCCAGGTCGAAGTCTCCGTCAAAGGGCCCGTGGGAGAGCCATCCGGTTGGGTGATGGACTTCGCAGACTTGAAGGCTGCAGTTCGACCGGTGATCGACACCCTCGACCACCGGTATCTCAACGAGATCGATGGCCTGGAGAATCCGACATCGGAACACATCGCCATCTGGATCTGGCACCAACTCATCTCTGATCTACCCGGCTTGATCTGCATATCTGTTGATGAAACCTGTAACAATGGATGCACCTACCGAGGTGACTCGCTGGACAGGAGTTAACCGTGTGCGGAATCTTTGGCATTGCTTCAACCGAGGAGATTTCTGGCAAACTGCTGAGGTCTCTTGAACTGCTGGAATATCGGGGCTACGACTCCTGCGGTCTGTCCTACTTCGATGAAGAGGGGCACCTTCAGGTTCGCAAGGGTACCGGACCGGTCAAGCAAGTCGCCGAAGAGGAGCAGTTCTCGCTGGTTTCCGGTCGCACCGGCTTGGGGCATGTACGCTGGGCCACCCACGGCCGAGTGAGCCGTCTCAATGCTCACCCACTGACCGACTCCTTCGGCGACCTCGCCATCGTCCACAACGGCATCCTGGAGGATTACCAGCAGTTGAGGGATCAGTTGACCGAGGATGGTCACACCTTCCTGTCGGAGACCGATTCCGAGGTGATCGCACATCTGATCGAGAAGGGGCTGCGCGATGGCCTCGCTCTGGAACCGTCGATCCTGGCCTGCGCTCGCCAGTTACGAGGGACATTCGCCATCGGGATCACCAGCCAGTCGGAACCGGATGTGCTGTATGCCTTGCGTCAGGAGAGTCCCCTGCTGGTCGGAATCGGCAGCGATTTCCACTGCTTCTCATCGGACCCTCTCGCCTTCGCCGGCCTCACCGATCAGGTGCTGTGGCTCGATGATGGGGAGATGGTGCGCATCGATCGAGACTCCTGCGAGATCAAAAACATCTCCGATGGAGAGGTGGTCCATCGAACTCCAGAGACGATTTCCATCCCTCAGCGTGCCGCTGAACTGGATGGACACCGAGATTTCATGTCGAAAGAGATCTCCGAGAATGGTGACGTGGTGCGATCCGCTCTGGCGGTCCCAGATCAGGCGATCGATCAGATGGTCAAGGCGATCCAGAACTCCGACCGCACCGTGATCACTGGAGTGGGTACCAGTTACTATGTCGCCCTGATGGGTCAGTACATGTTGAGTGGACTCGCCCATGAGTTCGTTCCTGCGATGTCATCCGATGAGATGCCACACATGGTGAGCCTTCGAGAGGGAGACCACGTACTTTCGATCAGTCAATCGGGAGAGACTTACGACACCCTGAGAGCGCTGCGCATCTCCCGGAAACGAGGTGCCTCTCTGTCGGCGATCCTCAATGTTTCTTCTTCCTCGATGGCCAGAGAAGTGGATCACTTCATCGATCAGGGAGCTGGACCTGAGATTTGCGTGCTCTCGACCAAGTCCACCGTCTCTCAACTGGTGATCCTGCTGCGAATCGCCTTGCGACTGGCCCAGCTCAAGGGGCTACAAGATGCTGAGCAAGTCGCATCCATCCAGCAAGACCTGGATCGGCTACCGGAGCGACTCGATGCCATCTCTGACGGAGATCATTCATCGATCCAAAACCTGGCGAAGCATCACAGCGTCATGAGAAACTGGTTCTTCCTCGGGCGTGGAATCCAGCACGGGCTGGCACTGGAAGCGGCGCTCAAGTTCAAGGAAGTGACCTACTGTCACGCCGAGGGAATGTCTGCTGGAGCCCTCAAGCACGGCACCATCTCGCTGATCGATGATGCGATGCACACGGTGATCTTCCTGCCAGGAACCGACAGCCCGCAATTGCGGCAGCATTCACTGGGAGCGATGGCTGAGATCTCTGCCCGTGGTGGCAAGCTGGTGGCATTTCAGCCACAAGGGTGCCCGCCACCTCAACCACGCCCGGAAGTTCTCATCGAATGCCCGGCAGCGGGCAAATGGACCGTGCCGATCTTGCAGTTGATGCAGGCGCAGTTGTTCGCCTACTACACCGCACGAGCACTGGGCCGAGACGTAGATAAGCCGAGATCTCTGGCCAAATCGGTGACGGTGAGTTGATAGGTTTCAGCGTGGCGATGATCGTCCGTAGCAACCTACCTAGTCATCACCGAAGAACCACGGCACTTCGATCCGATCCACATCAAAACCGATGGTGATGAAGGTCTCTTCCAGAGCCTCATTCTTCCTGACCCCCAGCACCCAGGTCTTGTTCAGAAATAAGTGGGCTCCATAGATCAACCCCATGTTGGAACTGGAGCCGCAATCAACGTGATAATTCCCGAACTGATCCGCGGAAAATGTGGGGTCGTAGAAGGAGTGGAAATCGGATCTGTCCGCATAACTCCATCCACCGTAGATGCCGATTCGTTCCTTGAACAGGTAGGTCAAACCGAGGCCCACAGCGGTGGTTTCCCGGTGAATACCGCGGGACTCGCTGACAGTACCAGGAACCCCAAATTCACATGAAGCAAAGTTCGATGAATACCGGGTTCCACGCAGGCCAGAATCATACGTATCATCAAATGTGATGAATGGGGACACGCCACCTTGCTGGTAGCTCATGAGCCCGATCGATGCTGTCCTCTTACTCGCACCCAGATCGATGACCGGTTTGCTGGACTCGAATAATGCACTGCAGCCTGAACCGCAGATACATGCCACGGCGACGGTGAGGATCAGACTTCTTTGTGTTCTCATTCGAACTCATTCCACACGCGTAGTGCGTGACTTACATCGACTCCAGTTCATGAGGAAGATAGTCCATCGGAGAGCGGAAGTAATGCCCAGGTGGATAAAAGAGCAGATTGGTCGCACAACTGGTGTAAGTGCAGGCGTAGTCTTCCAGTTGCCGACCGTAGTGAGTCAACTCGCTACCTGCCCGAAAGAGACTTCCCCAGTGAGAGTTGGTTGCGGTACTCAGTTTGGATCGAAGCACTTCTCGCTGGCGAATGAAATCCTTGAGCGTGTCGGTGGCTTGCTTGCGTGCGACCGCGCATTCATGTCGCAGTTTCTTGAGGCCCTTACGATCCGAGTCGACCACATCTTCGATGCTGAGAAGGCATGCCTCGACCGCCTTCCAGTGCATCACTTCACGCTCGGTCCCGGTTCTTCGTTCATCCACTTCTCTCAACTGACTGACGATACCTGGCATACCAGACTGGACGGTTAACTCCTCTTCCAGTTCGGGAACCACCAGCATCGTACGCCAGTAGACGTTTTTCTTGGAGGAGATGAGATCGGCATAGATGTGATCGCCCACGTAGAGCACTTCGTTTCCGCTACAACCGATGTGTTTCTCGATCTCGGTCAAGTTTCCACCGAGCAAGATCTTCTCAGCGACTCCAATTTTTGCGTCCTCCGATTGGGAAGGCAGGAAGTAGCCGGGCTTTCGAGCTTCCACCACCACCAGATCGAACAGATCGAGCCAATCTTCACCCGAATCTTCATCACGACCGAGCACCGTGTTCATCATGGCAGCGGTATATTCCCACTCACTGTTGGTCAGCAAGAACACCTTTTTGCCGGTCGCTCTCAGGTGCACCAGTAATGCCTCGGTCCGAGGATCGGGGAGAATATACTTCTCTGGAGTAGCGGTGATCACCTGCTTCAGAGATCCGTCCCGATGAATGGTGTCGGTGTGATGACGAATTCGTTGCCAAAGTTTGCGCCTCTCGCCTGCTTCGGTGTGATCGACCAGTGCAGACCACAGCAGAATCTCAGGACGACTGAAGGCATGGTCCACCTGGATGAAGCGATCATCATCGGTGACATGAGGGATGATGTCTCGATCACCGTAGAGATCGCGTTTCTGCCCCACCGTCAACTTGCTACGCCCACGGAAGGCGCGTAGGACGTGGCCATAACGATCGGTCTTCAGTAACACACCCTCATCGATGTCGAGGATCAGCCCCTTCCTTGCGAAGCCAGCATCGGGCACCTTTTCCAGCCACTCGCGCGGAACGCCCTCGTGTTTGACGAGCCGATCGGCCACCAGTTTTTCTGCCAGGGCATCCAGTGCAGGACAGTTGTAAACGGCGAGGGTATGGTCAAAGTCGAAACCAACCGCGTCGACCTGACCAAATCTCAGGGTTCGATTGGTGTAGATGGCCCGCTGATGGTCGAAGACCGGAGTGCGAATCGCCATCGCGATCATATCAAGCCAGTTGGAACTGGTCAGATCGGATATGACATCCGACCGGTCGTCGTGGCTCTTCCCTTTTCTTTTGCCAGCACTTTTTTCGCTCTTCTTCACCTTGCTGTCACCCATCTGCTTTCTGGCCTTTTTTCTCGGTTCACTCAAACCGGCCCTTTCCGGGAGTTGTTTCCTGTTCTCGAATTCACCTCGGCCTCTGCGACTTGCAGGTATCGAATCGTCCGCTCGATCAGTTCCGGTGCGCGATGAGAGTCGCGTGAGAGTTCTACCAGTGCAAGACCACTGTAGCCTTGCTCCACCAGCAACTGCAACAGTGGACCAAAATCGATCTCCCCGGCCCCGGGCTCCAGGTGCTGATGGACGCCATCCTTGCAGTCGTCGACATGAACATGGATGACATCTTCGATCACGGTCGCCATCGAGACTTCGAGGGGTGCAGATTCGGTCACGGCCAGATGCCCCAGATCGAGAGTCAATCCAAGAGCGGTTCCGGTCACCTGCTCTCGTAGCCAGCGCCAATCCGCCAGGCTTTCGATCACCATTCCTGGCTCCGGTTCAAAACCGATCGAGATTCCGCTGGCGCAAGCGTCAGCCAGCACTTCTTCGAGAGCCGTGACCAGGTGATTGCGATTCGCCTCCGAATCGACCCCTTTCTCTGCGACACCGCTCCACAAACTCACCGTCTTGGCACCGATGGCCCCGGCAATCTCCATTGCACGACGGTAGTACTCCACCCTTCGCTGGCGGTTTGCGGCATTCGAACTGACCAGCGATGGCCAGTGCTTACGTTGCGGATCGAGGGCGTAGCGTGCGCCAGTTTCGATCACTGGCTCCAAATTCCTGGCTCGGAGTCGCTCACCAATCTCCGCGAGGCGAGAGTCGGTGACCTGGAAGGGATCGAGATGATGATGGTCGAGGGTGATTCCGATGCCCTGGTACCCGGCATCTGCCAGCAATTCGATTCCTTGCTCAAGTGTATGGTCGGCGAGACCGTTGGTGATGTAGCCGTATCGCAGCAACTCACTGCCGCCCATCGAGTCGTGCCTGAACCCAAGCGATGGCGGCGTCTCGATCCACCACCTCGCTTTCGCGGCGTGCGTCTTCCAGAGCCTCGAGCATCGATCCGATCTCTGGGCCCGGCTTCATACCCATCTGAATCAGGTCACGTCCCTTTAACAGTGGATCTCTCGAGGGAGCCCGTTCTTTCCATTCGTTCCACATGCCAAGGCATGTCTCGTACAGACTCATGTCTGCGTGACTGCCGAGGCAATCGACACGGCACAGTTCGAGTAGTTCCTCGAATCCATCCTCTTCAAAGACGCGGTATCTGCGGGCGATCCGCATCTGTGGGACATTCATGAACACCAGATGTCTACGAACCAGGTAGACGATTCGTTCGGTCTGCTGTCTCGACAATCGCAGTCGATCACAGATCTTCTCGGAGATGGTTGCACCCAGTTCATCGTGGCCGTGAAAACGAATCCGATCCTCCGCATCCTCGAAGGTGCCCGGCTTGCCCACATCGTGCAGCAACGCGCCCATCGCCAGGGTGAAGGAAGGCTCCGAGAGGTGCGACAGGACCAGGCCGGTGTGAACGAAGACATCCCCTTCGGGATGAAACTGAGGTGGCTGCATCACATCCCGCATCTGCTCGATCTCTGGCAAGATGCATTGCATCAACCCACTATCGGAGAGCAGTTGATATCCAGCGAGCCGATGGGGAGACATGATGATTCTCTCCAGTTCATCGCGGATCCGTTCGCCACTGACATCATCGATGAACTTGGCTTCATCCACCACCGCATCCCAGGTCTCTGGTTCGATGGGAAATTGCAGGATGGTGGAAAAACGGATCGCTCGCATCATCCGCAGTCGATCTTCTTGAAATCTCTCTCGCGGCTTACCGATCGCACGGATGATTTTTAACTGCAGATCTTTGCGACCACCGACATGATCCACGACCTGCTCGGCATCGATGTCCCAGAACATTCCATTGATGGTGAAATCTCTCCGCAGCGCATCTTCCTTCTCGTCGGTGAATCGAACCGTCTCTGGTCGACGGCCATCGGCGATCCCGATGTCGGCGCGGAAGGTGGCGACCTCCACCTCGCCTTCCGGCTCGATGATTCGTACCACCCCGAACTGGGCTCCAACCAGCACCGTCTTCTCGAAGAGAGCATCGACGACCTCCGGGACCGCAGAGGTGGCGAGATCGAAATCCTTCGGGGGAAGACCCAGCAGGTGATCACGGACCGCTCCACCTGCCAGCAGGCTGCGGTGGCCCGCTTCGACGAGGCGCCGATGGACCCTCAATACATGATCGGGGATCTCCGGGGTTGTGATCGGCTGGTCGTTAGGGGTTGATCCGGCCATCTTCGTGCGTTCTCCTCCAGAAGACCTCCCCACAGCGGGGCGGTGACCAGAGGATAACCGACCGGGACCGATCCGGGTGCCGAAAGGTACCGCGAGATCGATTCCGCTGGCCACAGGAGTTCGATGAGCAGCGAGAAGGACGATCTCCGGCGAATCCGAGCCCTCTCGGCCCGACTTCACCAGCACAACTTCCGCTATTACATCCTCGACGACCCGCAGATCTCCGATGCTGAATACGATCGACTTCTGCAAGATCTCCAGGCACTGGAACAGCGCTACCCCGATGCGGTCCACGCTGATTCTCCGACGCAAAAGGTCGGAGCCCAGTGGGGCCCGGAGGACTTCATCGCCGATCGCCTCCCACCGGTGCAACATGGCGTGCCGATGTTGTCGCTGGAAAATGCCATGGGAACAGATGCTGTTCTGCAATGGGTAGACCGGGTCCGACGCGGTCTCGAACTGCAAGATGAAGACGCCGATCCTCCCTTGACGGTCGAATACAAGTTTGACGGGGTGGCGGTCTCGATCCTCTACGAGGATGGAATACTGGTGAGAGCCGCGACGCGGGGCGATGGACTGGTCGGCGAGGAGGTGACGGGAAATGTACGCACCATCCGTTCGGTTCCTCAGCAACTGACCGACAAGAATCCTCCGGCATGCGTCGAGTTGCGAGGAGAAGCCATCCTTCTTCACGCCGATTTTGATGCGATGAATCGATCGCGCAGTGCCGAGCAGGGATTGTTCGCCAATCCCCGTAACGCCGCCGCCGGATCCCTTCGCCAGCTCGATCCGCGCATCTCGGCCAAACGGCCACTCGACGTCTTCATCTACGGCGTCGGCGACCAGCAGGGGATCGATCTCTCCTCCCAGAAGCAACTGGTCGATCGATTACCTGGCTGGGGTTTCCTCGCCAGCCCCTTCCTCCGCAGCGTCGCCAGCAGCGAGCAGTTGCTGGAGATCTACCAGGAGGTGCTCGAATCGAGAGAGCAACTGCCCTTCGACATCGACGGCCTGGTGATCAAGGTCGAGGGGGTCGAGTTGCGCGAGCAACTGGGGATGAGAGCTCGATCCCCACGATGGGCCATCGCTCTCAAGTTTCCTCCGCGACAGGAGACCACCCGCCTCCTCGAGATCCAGGTACAGGTCGGCCGTACCGGGGCATTGACCCCGGTTGCCCACCTCGAACCGGTCGTAGTGGGCGGCGTCACAGTCTCCCGTGCAGGCCTGCACAATCCGCAAGAGATCGAGCGCAAGGGGCTGAAGATCGGCGATCAAGTGGTGGTCCAGCGCGCTGGCGATGTGATTCCGCAGGTGGTCAAGTCGATCGAATCGCTGCGCGATGGAACCGAGAAGGATTATCACTTCCCCGACAAGTGCCCCGCCTGCTCCCAGCAGGTCTGGTGTCCCGAGGGTGAAGTGATCCCCCACTGCCAGAACCTGCAATGTCCGGCGCAAATCCGCGGACGCATCGAACACTTCGCATCGCGCAGAGCGCTCGACATCGATGGCCTGGGAGAGAAGTTGATCGATCAACTGGTCACCGAGGGGCTGGTCATCACTCCTTCCGATCTCTACCGGCTGGAACTGGATGCTGTGGCTGGACTGGATCGAATGGCCCAGAAGTCGGCAGAAAATCTGATCGCAGCACTCGATCAAAGCAAGCAACGATCCTTTTGCCGCCTCCTTCATGCCCTGGGGATTCGTCACGTCGGCGAGCGAGTCGCCCAGTTGATCGTCGACTCGCAACGAGACATCGACACGCTGATGGCCGCCAGCAGCGAAACCCTCGAACAGATCGATGAGGTGGGTCCCGCCATCGCAGCTTCGGTCGCCGATTTCTTCTCACGTGACTCGGTACGCCAGGAGATCGAGGTGCTTCGAACTGCGGGATTGAAGATGAAGGCGGACGGCCCACCCGCGGGTGAGGCTCTGGTCGGACCGCTCTCTGGCCTGACCGTCGTGATCACCGGTACATTGCCGAATCTGAGCCGGGACCAGGCGAAGGCGCTGGTCCTCGCCGCCGGCGGCAAGGTGACCAGCTCCATCTCGAAAAGTACCGATCTGCTGCTGGCAGGTGACAAAGCCGGATCCAAGATGGAGAAGGCGAATAAACTCGAGGTCGAAGTGATCGACGAGGCCGAATTTCAGCGACGCATCGATGAAACAGCCGCACCCTGACCCGAGGCCTGACTTGATGTAGGATCTTCGCCACCAACCGAAACCAGACGAGGGAGGCAACCTGTGAGTGATGAGAACGATACGACTTCGAGTCGAGGCCACTGGGGAAGTCGTTGGGGCTTCATTCTCGCTGCTGCCGGCAGTGCGGTCGGCCTCGGTAACATCTGGAAGTTCCCCTACATCACCGGTGAAAATGGTGGAGGACTGTTTGTCCTGATCTACCTTGCCTGCATCGCCTTCGTCGGTCTGCCCATCATGCTCGCCGAGATCATGATCGGTCGAGCAGCGCAGAAACAACCGGTCGGCGCCTTCCGCAAGTTACAGGGCAAGGACACTCCCTGGACCGTCGTCGGCTGGTTCGGAATCGTCGCCGGTTTCATCATCCTCTCCTACTACATCGTGGTGGCTGGCTGGTCGATGGACTTCGCCCTGAAGTCGGTGCTCAACTTCACCGAACCGGTCGAAAAAGTGGCTACCATCGAGGCGAAGAGTTTCCGCTCCACCTCCAGCGATGAACAACTTCGTTCCTATCTCGCCGAGATCCGGGCAAAACACCAATCCCGTCAAGAAATCGAATCCATCCATCGATCGGTCAAGCCGTCCGTCTGGGAGATGCATTCGATCTGGCAAGAAGTGCTGAAAAATCAACCGACTCGCAGTTACAGTGAGGATCCACAACTGGCCAAGGCGATCCCGCTGGCACAGAGCAAGATCGCCGAGAAGGCACGGGTAGAAAAACGATCTCTCGCCGATGCGCTGACTCACTACCAGCAGATGGATATTCAGGAGGTCTCCGACGAAGCGGAAGCCGCCAAGCGCAGGGAAATCATCGCGGCCAAGGTCGGCGAGATCTTCGGGGCCACTGCCAGCGATGGCTGGACCAGCAGTTTCTGGGCAACCCTGTTCATGGCGATCACCATCATCATCGTCGCCGGAGGGGTCTCACGCGGGATCGAACGAGCCTGCAAGGTGCTGATGCCGTTACTGATCGCGCTGATCCTGGTGATGGTGGTCTATGGAGTCTTCCAGCCAGGATTTGAAGAAGCTGTCCGATTCGTTTTCGAGCCGGATGCCTCGAAGTTACGCCCCAGTGGTGTGCTGGAAGCACTGGGCCATGCGTTCTTCACCCTCTCTCTGGGGATGGGTTGCATGCTCACCTATGGCTCGTACCAGAAGACCAAGATGGGACTGGGCAAAACTACTTTGATGATCGCGCTGTTCGATACGGTGATCGCTCTACTCGCCTGCATGATGATCTTTCCCATCATCTTCTCCTATGGTCAGGAACCCAGTGCCGGCCCAGGACTGGTCTTCATCAGCATGCCACTGGCCTTTGCCGAGATGGGTGCTGGTGGGCTGCTGCTGGCGATCATCTTCTTCGTGCTGCTGGTGTTTGCCGCACTCACCTCGGCGGTGTCCTTACTGGAGGTGGTCTGTTCCTACCTCATCGACGAGCAAGAATGGCCACGCAAGAAGGCCGCAGTGACGGTCGGACTGGCCTGCCTCGCCTTCGGTCTGCCCTCCGCTTTTGCGATGGATTCAGGATTCCTGCTCGAGAGCTGGGAATCCGGCTACAGCAAGAATTTCTTCGACACGATGGACCATCTCGCCTCCAACTGGCTGCTGCCACTGGGGGGATTACTGATCGCCATCTATGCCGGCTGGGTGATGCCCGCCAGGCTACGGGCAGCGGAGGTGGAGGATATGTCCCCGCTGCTGGTGAGCGGTTGGCTGCTACTGATTCGCTTCGTCGCACCGGCACTGGTGCTGGTGGTACTGGCGCAGAAGATCGGCATTCTCGACATCAACGAACTGCTTGGTTGAGAAGAAACCGGTTGAGAAGAAACCGGTTGAGAAGAAACCCGTGGCCACGAAAGGCGCACGGGTGAATACACTGGCGTGACGCTAGGATCAGTTCTGGAACGCCTGGTTGAACTCGGCGTGGATTTCCACCCCGTCACCGGGTCCGTCCGCCTGGTGGATTCCGCGATCGTCGGTGCGGCCACTGCGGATCGCCTCGATCGACACCCGATGGGCTGCGGGATCGACCCGATAATCGATGCGCCAGGTGCGCCAGCACCAGGTGTAAACACCGGGACGCTGCGCCATCTCCTTGACCCGATGCCCACGGCTCGGCATCGGCCGAAAACGCAGCGTCGGTAATGCACGATCCTCGAGCGGAACCTTCCTCTGTCCCAGCCACGCCAGCTGGGTCGAAGCGAGTTTTTCCACCACCACTTCGTGAGGTGCCCAGCCCTCCTCTGCCCACCCTGCCGCACTGCCTGGATGCGCATCGGAGTAGGGCAGGTACGGTTTGATATCGATGATCGGAGTGCCATCGAGTAGATCATGATCCTCGATGAAGATGCGATGCCCTTCGATCCGATCGAGTCGCACCGCTGACAAACCGATGGGGTTGGGACGGTGCGGAGCGCGAGTGGCGAGCACCCCTCTCTTCGAGCCACCGCGCGGCGGCAGCACCCTCGGTTTCCAGCCCTGTGCTCGATCGAGCCAGCTGATCAGCCAGATGCGATCGAAGCCTTGCAGATCATCGAGCATCGAGGCGGGGTGACCTCGGTCCAGTTCGATCACGGCCGATGGACCCGCCCCCAGCCCCGATTGACGCGGCAGATCTCCTTTTTGCGTCACATCGCAGTGAAGGGTGCCGATCACCTCGACCTGGCCGATGGTTTGCTGCGATTCAGGTTTCTCGATGTTCATCGCCATCTCCATCCGCCTTCGGGTCCGAAGTGCAAAGGATCCATCCCTGCACCGGTCAGAACAAGGTAGAATTCCGATTCACCAGGAAGGGGAGGACCATGACAAGGGAACAAGCACGGATCGTGGCGCTGGCGGTGCGTCCCGCCCGGCGAGGTGACCTGATCGAACGATCATCCTTGCAACTGGACCCCACCTCTGGAGTGGTCGACGACCACGGTAGCCGCAGCCGCCGTCAGGTGACGATCCTCGCCCACTCCCAGTGGCAAGCCGCATGTTCTGCTCTCGATGAAGAACTGCACTGGACCACTCGCCGAGCCAATGTGCTGGTCTCGGGCATCGAATTCGGCCCCGAATTCCTCGGCCAGAAGTTGCGCATCGGTGAGGCGGAGATCCTCATCCATGGCGAGCTGGTGCCGTGCTATCGGATGGACGAGCAACAGGATGGACTCCAGCAACAACTGGTACCGGACTGGCGCGGAGGGATCTACGGCGAGGTGCTCCACGGCGGAAAGATCGAGATCGGCCAGGACTTGCAACTACTCGATCAGTGCTAGTGATCGAGGATCCGGATGAAGGCCGCGATGATGGTTGGATCGAGTGCGCCGTGCTCCGAGATGATGAACTCCCGCAACACATCGAATGCGGGTTGGCGAGGCCTCCCGCCATCTCCGGAAGTTCTATGGTCGAAAGCGATGGCGACCGCTGCGATTCGTAGCGGAATCGTCAATCGCTTCGAGTTCCACCCGAGTGCGCCGTTGCCATCGATGCGTTCACGCCACCCGTCGATGATACTGACAGCGTTCTCTTCCAGCTTCAGCAGGTTTAGATCCTGGCCATCGACTTGCGACACTTCGTGCAGCAGTAGCCCGCAGATGAGTGGTCGCAGGAATGACTCGGTGGCCACTCCCAGTCCAGTGGCGAGTTGAATGCCATAGTGAGCGATTCGCCAGCTTCTGCCGTACGCTTCCGGTCGATCGATCTGAACCGCTTCGACCGCTTCCATCCACTGCGGGAGCGATTCCAGAGTGGTGGTAGAAAATGACTCGATCGGGCCAGTTCCTTCAACCCCGTGATACCGTTTCAGCACCTCGCTGCGCAGATACTGATGGTAGAAGTGGCGATCACTGCGTCGTATCCAGACCAGGTCTTGCCCCGCCTCGAAAAGTTGACGCCGTAAATCACCATCAAGGCTCTCCCCCGTTTTTCGGCACAGGACTGAATCGCAATCGATTCGCAGATACAGCGGTGCAGGAATCGCCACTTCACTGGTCAGCGAAGCGAGTGAAATCGGTTCCATCTCCACCGTCGACATCGCACTGGATATGGGAACCACGGAGGTCTCAGAGAGAGACCGAGATTCGACTGGGCGTTGGCGGGGCGAGCACTCCACGGTTCCTCCTCGTGAATCCGCTGAGGGATTCAGACAGGAACCGATCGTGGTTCCCGGGAAGAATACCATCGTCGCCTCAACTAGGGGGAGAGCACCCCCTGGAGCTTCTCTCGTGACTCCTGAGCCGCTTCTTGCACCATCTCTTGCCAGCGTCGTTGTGGATCCTTCTCGAACGCCTGAACGATGCCCCGGCTCGAGTTCACCAGCGCTCCGAGACCCTGTTCGTCAAAAGCGGGAGCCAGTGACTCGATCGCCCCCCCTTGCGCACCGATGCCAGGAATCAACAGGAACGAACCCGGAGCCGCTTCTCGAACCCGGACGATTTCTTGCGGATAAGTCGCTCCGACCACCAGTCCGACGCCGTGAAAACCGCAACTTCCCTCCGAGCCCTTCCCCCACCGCTGCGCAGCACGGGCGACCTGTTCAAAGATGGGAAGGGGGTCGTTTTCTCTCTTCTGGAACTCACCGCCACCCGGATTCGAAGTACGAGCCAGCACGAAGAGGCCACGCCCCCCATCTCGAACACGAGCGATGAACGGCTCCAGCGAATCGGATCCGAGATACGGATTGACCGTCAAGGCATCGACAAAGGGACCCGGGGTCCCCGGTTCATCCCCTAGCAGTGCCTCGGCATAGGCCTCCGCCGTCGAACCGATATCTCCTCGCTTGGCATCGAGAATGACCGGAACACCCTGCTCGGATGCACTTCGACAAACTGCCTCCAGTGCTCTCCAGCCGCGCCATCCCCAGCGCTCGAAGAAGGCGATCTGCGGCTTGACCGCTGCCGCCACCGATGAGACCGCCTCGATCACGCCGATTCCCAATCGGGTCAGGGCCTGTTCCGGATCATCCGAAGAGATGTCGGGAGGAAGGCGATCGAGTCGCGGATCGATCCCCACCACCAAGCGGCTCTCGATCGCCTGGATGCGAGTAGCAATGCGATCGGAGAATAGATCATCGAAACTCAAGTTACACCTCACCGTCATCGATGCTGGAGGACTCCAGTACCAGTTCGGCACGGGACAACCCGTGCCGCAGTCTTTTCCCGATGGACGATTTCTCGTCCTCCTCGAGGGCCGACTGTTCGAGGTGCAACTGGCCACCTCGGTAGGCCTCGATCGCCTGGGATGCAAATCCCGATGCGAGGAACGAGTCGGCCACTTCCAGGTACCCCTCCCACTGTTGGTCGGGTCCGTACATCCAGCGATAGAAGTGATCGAGTCCATCGTCACTGGCCTGCGCAACAAAACGATCCCGATGCATGAACAACGAACGAATCAGCACCGGGTCTGATTTCCAGCGATGGAGCAATGCTTCCAGTGCTGTGGTGGCGACATGGTAAAGGTGTGCAATCCTGTGGACCTTCTGCGGAAACATGTCGTGTACCTCGTCGAGCACCGCTTTCTGCTCGGTCAGTAGATCACGACCGTAAACCGATCCTCCGAGAGAATCGGTTCCGTAGGTCAGTACGTTGTAATGCTCCTCCTTGAGGATGCTCAACTCATGAAAGATGTCATTGACCAGGCGATCGATGAAATCGGTGCTGTCCTCAGTTCGAAACAATCGGTGACAGACTTCCTTGAGCGGGACCAGATATTCATCCCGGAGCACCTCGAGGTCCTGATTCGACAACAGGTCGACCAGTTCTCTGGGGGAGAGGCGGATCTCTTGACGAGGTTGATCGAACTTCTCGACATAGCCCTGGACCACCTGTTCGTAGCGATCATGGAGTGAGAAGAACACGCGTCGTGAACGGTAGAAGCGTTCGACGACACGCCACACCAGCGAGCCCTGGGTATCAGCAAGTACCACTTTCGCTCCTCTCCTGACCGACCACCGGTTCGGTTCCCGTCCCTTGCGGCTGACAGCGAACCCCCGAGTTGAAGAGTTCCAGCATGAGGTTCCCTTGCGGCGTGAGAAAGGACTCCGGATGGAATTGGACACCCCAGGTCGCCTCACCGATCACTCCGATCCCCATCACCAGCCCCTCCGAGGTCCAGGCAACCACCTCGACCTGCTCCGGTAGCGTCTCCCGGACCACTGCCAGGGAATGGTAGCGAGCCGCAGGAAAGGGGCTCGGCAGCGCCGCGAAGATACCCAGGCCATGGTGAAAAACCTGTTCCGGCTTGCCATGGACCGGGCTGCCGGTCGCTTCGACCGATGCTCCCAGTTGCCGAGCGATCACCTGGTGGCCGAGACAGACCCCCAGAATCGGGATTCGACCGCGGTAATGCTCTATCGCCCTGGCCGCCAGTGTGGCCCCCTCTGGAGCCCCTGGACCGGGCGAGAGCACCAATCGATCGGGGTTCAACTGGCGCAATTGCTCGAGACTCAACCGATCCGCCAGCCGCACCGAGACGCGCGCTCCAGACCGCGAAAGAGATTGGACCAGGTTGTAGGTGAAGGAATCGTGGTGATCGATCACCACCACGTGGGATCCACCACCTTCGACGCTCCATTCGCCGCATCGGTCTGCGGCGATGGCGGCTGGATTGGTCGGAGAATTGTCCACACCGATGACAGCACATCCCTTCAATGGACCCTTACGGCCGATCTTATGTCGCCGGCGGGCTCCTTTCCACCTATCGTGTTCGTTGCTAACCAGTTACTGGAGAAGAGGTTGCGGCCTTCCGCCCGATTCCTTCACGATTCGGGCCCGTTCCTTGCTACTGTTCTTGTGGATTTGAATTGGAGCCCAAGATAAATGCATACATCTACTCGTGCCTACATCTGGACGCTATTGGTCGCCTGCCTCGCTGGCTGTGCCCCCATCAAGACTCAGGTGGAATCGGTCACCCCCTCCGCTGGAGCCGTCATTCATATCGATGATTTCTCGACGGTCACGACCATCGAGGTGAACTTCGATCACCGGATGGACCTCGCAACCCTCACCAGCGAGAGTTTCATCGTCACCGGGAGCACCAGTGGAGTCCTCACCGGTATGATCTCCGGAGTGGGTGAGAATCGTACGGTGATCTTCACACCGCTGGTGCCGCTGCTGATCGCCGAAACTATCGCTGTGCAACTGACCAGTTCGATTCGCTCCCAATCGGGCAAGGGACTCGATCCCTACTCGTGGTCCTTCATCATCGAAGGGGGCATCGTAGTACCGCCTGGCAGCGGATTTGCCGTCCAATCGATGACTCCTGCGATCGAGAGCGTCACCGCTTCCCCGAGCACTTTGCTCCAGCCCAAATTCACCAGTCCCTACAACCCCTTCTCCGCCGGCAGTGCCACGGTGCTGGTCGACGGATCCCGCTCAGGATCGCATCAGGTGACCTTGCAAGATGTCTTGACCGGCATCGACACCCTCAAGGTTGCCACCGATCGTGACTTCCTCGCCGGGGAGCGCGTCACCATTTCGCTGCTCGATGGACTGTACGGGATCGATGATACCCAGCTCGATCCAACCATCCTCGGCCTGACGATTCGCAACCTCGGATCGCAGTGGCCCGGAACCCTGCTCGATTCCGGTACTGGCCTGGGCGGCGGCACCATCGTCTTCCTCGATAACGATGCCGATGGAATTGACGAGTGGGCCAGCGTTCATGCCGATGGCACGGTAATCCTTCAAGATGCCACTCCCATCGGCCTCGGCAACAGCAACAGCTGGACCCTCAGCGAACCGCTGGCAGGAGCCGTGGCGGGAGACTTCGACGGCGATGGACGAATCGACCTCGCCTGTCTCGGAGCCACCGGAGAGCGGATCCACTTGCTGCGAGGATCGTTCAGCATCGCATTACCGCTGGAAGCCCCGATCGAGATCCTCCTCTCGACCGTATCGACCGATCTGAACGCAGCCCATGCCGACGAAGACGGCATCATCGATATCATCGCCACCGGCCCCAATGGCCTGGCAGTGGCGTGGGGTTCCCTCACTGACCCACTGACACAGCAGGATCATCTCGATTCCAACGAAGTGGTGGGTCCTCCCGCTGCGGCGGACCTGAGCGGCGACGACCTGATCGACCTGGCCGTGGCTCAGACCGATGGATCGATCCTCCTCCTGAGCGGGATCGGTGGTGGCGAGTTCACCTCTGCCGGAAACATCAGCGGTTACTCCGCTGCAGTCGGTGTGATCGCCGGAAACCTCGATGGAGATGGCTTGCGAGATCTACTGGTCATTCCGTCAGGGAGCGACACACCTTCGACGCTGCTCTCCGATGGAGACATGAGTTTCTCCCTCCGAGTGCTGTTCAATGGCGTCGCGCACCCGGGAGTTCAACTGGTCGACTGGGACGGCGACGGCAAACTCGATTGCCTCACTCCGGTTCCGGGGAGCACCACACTGAACTTCTCGGCAGGAGTGGCTGACGGAAACTTCTCACAGCCGCTGGCCCTCTCCCACACCGTTCCCGTTCGTGCCTTCACCCTCGGAGATGCCGACGGCGATGGCGCACTGGACATCGCCCTCGAAAGCACCGCTGGCAACTGGCAAATCTCCCGTGCCGAGCCGATCAACCTGCCCCCTGCCGATCGCATACAGGTCGAGGATCTGATCGTTTCTCCGGGCGATCAAAACATCACCTTCCCGGTACTCGTCGATTGCGAATCGGACCTTCAGGGCTGGACGGTAGTCTTCACCTGGGATCCCTCGGTGATGTCGATCGACTCGCTCGATTCGACCGGTACCACTTCCGAGTCGCTGATCGAGTTTGAACTCTCCAACGTCGATAACACCAATGGCGTCTCGATCCTGGCAGCGATCCTCGACATGGTTCCACCCTTCGACAGTCAGACGCTGGTGGCTGGCAACGATCACGAGATCGCTCGTGCGGTGGCCGACATCGAAAATACCGCAGCCCCTGGTGTACATGTCTATGGACCGGCAGATGGCTACAGTGCCAACGCCTCTCCGATCACCAATAACTCCTTCGTCAGCGCAGGAGTCTCCATCGCCCCAGAACTGGTCACCGGAACCATCACCGTGGACGCCGCCCCGGCCACGGAGGATCCTCCCCCCGTCGAGGAGGCCACCTTCATCCGTGGAGATGTGAACCGCGATGGCAGCGTCAATCTGACCGACGGCAGTCAGTTACAGCTGTGGTTGATCGGCAGTGGCAACTCCCCCACCTGCCTCGATGCAGCGGACGTGAACGATGATGGGATCGTCAATCTCTCCGACCCCATCTCCCTGTTCGACTTCCTTTACCAGGGTTCCAATCCCCCCCCGGCTCCCTTCCCCGCTGCAGGTTTAGATCCGACCGCAGATGGACTGGACTGCAACCTGTAGTCCAGAACGGGAGCCACACCCCCGTCACTCGACCAGGATCCACACCTCCCCCGCCAAGAGGTACTGATCTGCCCCCCCCGGATCCTGGTCGGGTCCCCATTTTTCTGCCAAAATCTGCCCCTCCCACGTCTCCCCGCTCGAGCGCGTCCTCCGGCAGCTCATGGGTCCCCGCCTGAGCGTCGCGATGACTCCTTTTTATCCCCCAAATTTGAACTATTTTGTGCCGAAATGGCTCCTAATGCGGATTCCCGCCTTTCTTCAAGATGCCTACAAGTTGGGCGTTGATGGATGCCCCGCCCCTAGATATGGTGCGCCCCACACCCGCAAAAAATCGTCGTGCTGCGGCACGGGAGGAGCGGGATCAGGGCTCAGACGCGCCAAAAATATCGGTCGCACGAGTGACCATCTCGGGTTTCGACTCGAGTCTGAACTCGGGGCTGTAGTTGTGTCAGCGAGGAGAGCCGATTCGACGATCCGGGACGAGATTCAGAGCAGCCTCCAGTGCATTACCGGCGCCTGTTCAGGAGAAATCAGTTCTCCATCAGTTCTCCTCCAGGGTTCACGAATTGGTTTCTTCAGGGGTACCCATCGTCGATGATTGTCGATGGACAGGTTGGGAACTCTCGACGAAAAACTCCTGAGGGTGAACCTCAGGATGATCTCGACGAGAACTGGGGATGAAAACCACTTCATCATCCGTTTTGAAAGGGAAGTGGTTACGAATCAAGGGCGTGTCGAAAGGACCATCGGTGCATCACTGGTGGAGGAGAGACACGCGAAGTCGTCGGACGGCGAATCGTTCGGCAGGATTGCGGTAGAGAACCTGGGGCTTGTTTGAGGGGTTTCTCCTCAACACTGCTGCAGGTAGACGAGAGTGGAATTGATCTTCCGGATGTCAGCGTGGAGTTGACATCCTTTGAACCGAGAAGGACAAGCCCCGATCGAAGCGCTCGACTGGTCCTCCGTAGCTGGGGATGGAGAGTGCAGGATCGGGCAAGGGTTAAACTCTTCAGTGCACGGTCACTGAAGAAAGAGACCCGCACGTTCCCTGGTTCTGGAGTCACTGGTTCGGGCACTGCAGCCTCGATCATCCGTCGCCCAACGGCAACGATGATACAAGTCTGTGGGGTCAGGGTCTGGCTCCTCTCATCGCAAGATGAGATCCGGAAGATGAATACCTCCCTCTTTCCACTTCTACTCATTCTCTGCGGATCGACCGATGTTTGGCGGCCACGAGCAGGGCGACCGCTTGCTGCGGTTGCAAAAATTGGATTGTTGACCCGGAACGAAGAGTGCGACCGAGGAATGAATGGCTCCGCATGGGAACGCCCAGACAAGGCCATTCGTTGAACAGAAGAGGCATTCAATCAGGGGAACAGTCGCACTGAGACGCGCTCAGAACAGTCGCAGGAAGCGAACGTTTTGTCAGAAGAATCAGGAGCTACCAGGAGTCGCTCTGAGAATCGCAGTTCGAACCCAGTTCATCGATTCGACCCGATGCACCGATTTCGAACAGAGTGACGGTAGTTTCGAGCAGAGTTACATGGGGAAAGAGGAACATCTTTGAAAATTGACCGCAGATACACCACCAATGAAGAAAGTCCATACGCCAGTTTCAATATCACCAAACGCCAATCCGAGATTCGTAATCCGGATGGCACGGTGGTCTTTCATCAGGACGACATCTCTGTTCCTGAAGATTGGTCGCAAGTCGCTACGGATGTCCTCGCACAAAAATATTTCCGCAAAGCGGGAGTACCCCAGGTCGATGACCAGGGCGAGCCGATCCTCGATGACCAGGGTAAACCGGTCCTCGGAGGAGAAGTCGACTGCCGACAAACCTTCGGAAGATTAGCCGGGTGCTGGACTCACTGGGGATACGAGAATGGCTACTTCGATTCTTCCGAAGATGCACGCTCCTTCCATGACGAACTGTGCTACATGCTCGCAGCTCAGATGTGCGCGCCCAATTCTCCACAGTGGTTCAACACAGGATTGCACTGGGCCTACGGAATTGATGGGCCGGCGCAGGGTCACCAGTATGTCGACCCGAGTAGCGGAGAAGTCACCGCCGCGACCAGCGCCTATCAACGGCCGCAACCTCACGCCTGCTTCATCCAGAGTGTCAAGGACGACCTGGTCGGCGAGGGCGGCATCATGGATCTTTGGACCCGCGAAGCACGTCTCTTCAAGTACGGATCGGGAACCGGTTCCAACTTCTCCTCGCTTCGAGGTGAAGGAGAACCACTCTCCGGCGGAGGAAAATCCTCGGGACTGATGTCATTCCTCAAGATCGGTGATGCTGCAGCAGGTGCCATCAAGTCGGGGGGAACCACCCGGCGTGCAGCCAAGATGGTTTGCCTCGACCTCGACCACCCCGATATCGAAGATTTCGTGACCTGGAAGATGCGCGAGGAGCAAAAGGTCGCCGCACTGGTCGCCGGATCACAAATCTGTGCACGCCACCTGCAACAGGTGCTGGCCAGTTGTCATCAGGGAGAGGGAGAATCTCGGGTCACCGACGTCGATCCGAGTAGCAACGACAAACTCGCCGCTGCGCTTCGCGATGCCAGACAACATGCAGTGCCAGAGCCATCGATCCAGCGCATCCTTCAATTGGCATCACAGGGGATCATCGCCATCGCATTCGAGGAGTACGATACGGGCTGGGAGAGCAAGGCGTACCAGACTGTCAGCGGTCAAAATGCCAATAACAGCGTCCGCGTTCCCAACGCTTTCTTCGAAGCTCTCGAAAACGATGAAGACTGGAACCTGATCCAGCGCACCGATGGAGAGGTCTTCAAGAGCATCTCTGCCAAGCAATTGTGGGACGACATCGCGCACTCCGCCTGGTCCTGCGCAGATCCTGGAGTCCAGTTCGATACGACCATCAATGAGTGGCACACCTGCCCTCAGGACGGTCGAATCAACGCATCCAATCCCTGTTCCGAGTACATGTTCCTCGATGACACTGCCTGTAATCTCGCGTCGTTGAATCTGGTAAAATTCCTCGACAAAGATGGCAATGTCGACATCGAATCCTTCCGCCATGCCACCCGAATCTGGACCATCGTGCTCGAGATCAGCGTGTTGATGGCGTCTTTCCCCAGCGAAGAGATCGCCCGCAGGTCCTACGAGTACCGAACTCTGGGTCTGGGATACGCAAACCTCGGCACCGTTCTGATGCGAATGGGAATCGCCTACGACAGCGAGATCGGCCGAAGTATTTGTGGAGCCATCACGGCGATCCTCACCGGCGAGGCCTATGCCACCAGTGCAGAAATGGCCAAGGAACTGGGTCCATTCCCCGCCTTCGATCGCAACCGCGACGGAATGCTGCGAGTGATGCGCAATCACAGAAACGCCGCATTCAATTCACCCGATACCGACTACGAGGGACTCTCCGTCTTCCCGTTGCCCCTCGATGACAAGATTTGTCCGAGCGAACTGATCGAATCCGCGCGAGAGTGCTGGGACCGAGCCCTCGATTTTGGACAAAAATACGGCTACCGAAATGCCCAATCTACGGTGATCGCCCCGACTGGAACCATCGGCCTGGTGATGGATTGTGACACCACCGGAATCGAACCGGACTTTGCCCTGGTGAAGTTCAAGAAACTCGCTGGTGGCGGGTACTTCAAGATCATCAACCAGAGCATGCCGCCGGCCCTACAGAACCTGGGCTATTCGAACTCGAAGATCCAGGACATCATTCACTACGCCGTCGGTCATGGCACTCTGAGAGGCGCTCCCGAGATTGACCATGACGCATTGCGTAAGGTCGGGTTTGACGAGGCTTCCATCGCCAAGATTGAAACTTCCCTCGCCAGTGCTTTCGACCTGCAATATGCCTTCAATGACTACTTGCTCGGTGAAGGTTACGCACAGAAAACTCTCGGCCTCAGCGATGAGGAACTGGAGATGTGGGCGATCAATCCACTGCAGGCGATCGGCTTCAGTGCGGCACAGATCCACGCCGCCAACCAGTTCGTCTGTGGCACGATGACCATCGAAGGTGCTCCTCACCTCGAGGATCAGCACCTTCCCATCTTCGATTGTGCCAACCGTTGCGGTCGCCTCGGCAAGCGCTTCATCCGCTCCGACGCTCACATCTTGATGATGGCTGCGGCTCAGCCTTTCATCTCAGGAGCCATTTCCAAGACCATCAACATGCCAATGGATGCGACCATCGAAGAGGTCAGTAGTGCTTATCATCTCGGCTGGAAGTCGATGTTGAAGGCTGTTGCACTCTATCGAGATGGAAGCAAGTTGTCTCAACCACTCTCCTCCTGGGGAGAAGAGTTGGAGGAGGAAGAACTTCCCGAAGTACCGAACACCATGCCAGCAGGTGTTGAAAAGGTCATCTACCGATACCTCGCTCGGAGACGGAGACTTCCAGATCGCCGCAGTGGATACACCCAAAAGGCGATCGTCGGGGGACACAAGGTCTATCTTCGTACCGGTGAGTACGACGACGGCACTCTCGGAGAGATCTTCCTCGACATGCACAAGGAAGGTGCAGCCTTCCGTAGCCTGATGAACAACTTTGCCATCTGTCTCTCTCTCGGGCTCCAACACGGAGTTCCGCTGGAAGAGTTTGTCGAAGCGTTCACCTTCACCCGGTTCGAACCAAACGGGATCGTGTCCGGCAATCGCAAGATCAAGATGTCGACCAGTGTTCTCGATTACATCTTCCGAGAACTGGCCATCAACTACCTGGGTCGAAATGATCTGGCTCAGGTCCAGGAAGATGATCTCCGTTTCAGCGCCATCGGTACCGCAGCTCCTCCCGAGTTCACAGATGAAGAAGAAGTTACCGTTTCTTCCGGAAGCAACTCCGGCTCGTTCCAGGGTTCCAGCCAATCCAGCCTCACCACTGGACCCAAGAGTGCCTCTGCTAGAGCCGAGCAGGCCTCTTCCACGACGGCAACACTATCCAATCGCGAAGTCTCTCGAGCAAAGGGCTACACCGGAGATCCCTGTCGGGAATGCGGAATTCTCACAATGGTGCGAAACGGTACTTGCCTCCGATGCGATTCCTGTGGAGCCACAACCGGCTGCTCTTGAATCCACAGGAGGTAGACCAACAGAGTGCTGGGCCGTTGCTGTCTGACCAGATCAGCATCGGCCCACCACTCGAACTCGCTTGTAACAGGACGCTCACTATTTCCGGTATGAAACCAATCGCAGAAAAATAGCTGGAGGTGCTCGATGTCAGTCAAATCAGACCGCTGGATTCGAAGAATGGCCGTAGAGCACGGCATGATCGAACCCTTTTCCCCCACCCAGGTGCGTGAGAAAACCAACGAAAACGGAGAACAGGAACGCGTCATTTCCTACGGAATCTCCTCCTACGGATATGACCTGAGAGTCTCCAACGAGTTCAAGGTGTTCACCAATGTTCATGGATCGGTGGTCGATCCAAAGTGCTTTGACAGTCGTTCATTTGTCGATTTCACCACCGACTGCTGCATCATCCCACCCAACTCCTTTGCCCTGGCTCGAAGTGTCGAGTACTTCCGGATCCCCCGAAACGCCATCACGGTGTGCCTCGGCAAATCGACCTATGCCCGCTGCGGAATTATCGTGAATGTCACCCCCTTCGAGCCGGAGTGGGAGGGCCATGTGACCCTCGAGATCTCCAATACCACTCCCCTGCCCGCCAAGGTTTACGCCAATGAGGGCCTCGCGCAGGTTCTCTTCTTCGAGAGCGACGAGGAGTGCGAGACTTCCTACAGCGATCGTGGTGGGAAATATCAGGGCCAGACCGGCATCAATCCGCCGAGGATGTGACCCGAAGTAGCGACCACCAACGGTGGCATGAGCGGTGGCATGAACAGTGGCATGAACGATGGTAGGGCCTTACGATGCCAGCCAGCGGCCGCTGCGTCATCACGATCAGGCCCATAGTGAAGGGGATCTCGGTTGAGTCACGATTCAGGTTCAGCAGCCAATCCAGGCCTGGTCGCGTCTTGCGACAGTTCAGAGTCCTGCGAAGTCATCCTCTCCGCTGCACTGGCGGGCGAGAGAATCTCAGCCGCCGATGCGCTGGCACTGGCTCTCCACGCCGATGAAGACTCCCTCTTCCGGACTGCCAACTCGATTCGAGAAAAGTGGCACCCGGACTCGGTGGTCACCTATGTCGTCGACCGAAACATCAACTACAGCAACATTTGCACCTCTGTGTGCTCCTTCTGTGCCTTCTACCGCAAGCCAGGAGATCCCGAGGGGTACTTGCTGAGCCTCGATGAGATCCATCAAAAGGTCGATGAAACCATTGAACTCGGAGGCAGCGGAACCCTGATGCAGGGAGGCCTCCATCCCGATCTTCCCTTTTCCTGGTACACCGACATGCTACGAAGCATCAAAGATCGGCATCCCGACTTCTACCTCCATTGCTTCTCTCCCACCGAGATTCACGCCCTCACATCTGTGACCGGTCTCGACTGCGAAACGATTCTCCGTGAACTGAAAGAAGCCGGACTCGATTCGATTCCTGGCGGTGGAGGAGAGATTCTCGTTGACGCGATTCGAAAGCGTAGAAGATCATCCTGTGGCACCGACGACTGGCTCGAGGTGAGTGCCACTGCGCATCGACTCGAAATTCCGACCACCGCCACCATGATGATTGGTCTCGGTGAAGAACTCTGGATGCGAGCAGAGCATCTGGAGAGGATTCGACAGGTCCAGGATCAAACCAGCGGTTTCATCTCCTTCATCCCGTGGACCTTCCAGCCGGATAACACACCACTGGGACGAAAGATTAGCGAGCGAGTTCCGGCACGGGAATACTCTCGGTGGCTGGCGGTATCTCGCATTTTCCTCGATAACATTGCGAATCTGCAGGTCTCCTGGCTCACCGTTGGTCTCGAAGAGGGGCGCATGGGTCTGCAACGAGGAGCCAATGATCTGGGATCGGTGATGATCGAGGAGAATGTCATCTCGGTGGCAGGAGCGAATCACACGGCAACCGAGAAACTATTACGGGACACCATCATCCAGGCCGGATTTCAACCTGGGCTGAGAAATGCCGGCTATCACCGACTGAAGTCTCGTATCGCTCCCTCCGCCATCTCGGAGAAGAACGGATGAAGCGCCCAGTCACAGACCCGACGCGGGAACGTGAAGAGGTCGCCAAGGCGACCGAAGCGATGGTTTCCAACTGGATCATTCCAGAGATGATCCCCCAGGGGATTTGTACTGCCATCGTGCCGGGAACCGAGTGCCTCGACGGCGCACGCCTACTGGCCAGAACACTTCATACTGCTGTACTGCGCTCCCGCCCCAGAACCCTGGTACTGGTCGCCACTGGAACGGCAACGATTCCGAGAATCCGTGCGATGGGGAGCCTGACCACCACCCTGGGTGATTCGCACATCGATGAGCGCCTCGCCGCCAGGATCGCTTCCTTCTGGCCTGGAGATGTCGACATCATTCCCAACGGGGAAGATGAAAACTCACTTCCGTCACTGCACAGGATCGGGCCGTTACTGGCACAGATACTGGTTCCCGGTTGCCGCATCGTCCCGGTGGAAGTTCCAGCAGAAAAAACGATCGACTTCGATCCCGTCGTGGTGGGTAAAGAGTTGGGTCGACAGTTGAAGTTTGAGTACGGCTGCTTCCTTCTTGCCTCCTGCACACTCTTCACCAGAGAGAATCAAGACTCGCCGCAGCAAACGCCGATTCAGATCCGCGAAGACGCCAGGGTACTGAAGTATCTACTCGAACCGGAACTGGATCATCTCTCCGAACAGGTCGTCGAAACCGGCCTCCAGAACTCCACGCCATTGATACTGGCCACGGCTCACGCCATCGAAAGAGAACGCCAGCGTGGTCATCTGCTGGAGCATGGAGTGGTGGAATCTGACGGAGATCGATTCGGCGCCGCAGCGATCGTTCTTTAGAAGGGACTCACGACATGAACTCGATCACGACCGGTGGTGGCGACCTGGGAGACACGGGTATCCTCGGATCTGACCGCCTTCAGAAGTGCCACCCCAGAATCGAAGCTTACGGAGCCGTCGATGAACTGAACTCGGATCTCGGTGTGTGTCTTTCAATGCTGGCGGCTTCCAAGGCCTCGATTCCCCCAACGCTTGATCCCCAGTTGCGAGAAATCCAGTCGATGCTCTTTTCGATGGGTGCCGACCTGGCCCAGCAGAACTGCGGACTGGAGGGCGGGCCCAGTCCCCGGATTGGCCAGCCACATGTCGACCGATTGACCGATTGGATCCATCGATGGGAGGCGGACCTCCCTCCGCTGAAAGAGTTCATTCTCCCCGGTGGGGATCCGATCGGAGCACAACTCCACAGGGCCAGGACCACCTGTCGGCGAGCGGAACGACGCACGGTTGAGTTTTCTGGGTCGACGGGAGAAGGAAAGAGTGCCGTGGTGGCGCTGAATCGGATTTCAGACCTGCTCTTCTTGCAAGCCCGTGGAGCCAACCTCGCTCTCGGTCACGAAGATACACCGTGGAAATCGATCACCGACCTTTGAACCACATCCTCTGAACCACATCCTCTGAACCACAACGCAGACCAGAAGACGCACGGCTCCCAGATCAGGTCCGCAAATTCTCCGCCAGGAACTGAGATTTGGTCTGGGTCTGGGCCTGGAGCGTCACCCCCACCTCCATGGCGATCCGATCGAGGAACTCTCTCGCAAGAGTTGGTGTATCCCCCTCCGCCTCCACTTCCCAGCGTAGCACTCCATCTGGAAATCTTGTTTCGTCCATCTCGACCAGGAGGCCGGAGGAAACTCGATAGCATCGGCGCCGATTCTCTACACGGCCCCATTCCACAAGGTTTTGCAGAGGACTCTCACACCGGGTCCTCGATTCTTCGATGACTGCCGCATCGATGCGCATGATCGCCCGAGGCTCCGCTTCCAACGCCAGCGCAAGATCTAGCGCCACCGCCTCCTCGATCTCCTCGCTATCAAACACTCCTTCTCGCCGTGAGCTCGCGATCTTGAGCGTGAGCCATGCCGATGGCGGCTCGATCCGCAGTCTCAGCATCATTCTCCGTGCAGCCAGTTGCCGTTGATCGTCGAAATAGATGTTTCTTTGCTTCTTCTCTTCCTCGAATCCTGGCAGCGCCTCGCACAATCGCTGGTAGTCGAGAGCGCTATCGATGGCCAGTTTCAGTTCCAGTTCCCGGAAGCTCATTCTTCTTCTCCGGTCACTCCGAACTCCTTGAGCCAGTGGTCGATCTGATTCTTGCTACGAGGAGGAGGTGGCTTATCAGAGGAGTCGTCCATTGCAGACTTACTTCGGCCGGTTCCGAGTCTCATCACGGAGCTTCGAAATTCAGAGCAGGTCATCCACTCGATTCCCGCTCCTCCGAGGCGCGCCCCGATATCGGAGTGGTCATCGGTCACCACGATCAGTTTTCCCTGGCCGCTTTTATTCCTCGCCATGGCAAGGATTCGGTCGTCTGCCGAATTTCCATGCTGTGCGATCGATGTGGAGACCCCGCCCCGATTTCGGGTCGAAGTCCCGCCATCGTAAACAACATGAAACTGCTCATCTGAAGATCGAAGCCTGCTCAGATCGTGGTCCAGTAATTTCCTGGCGGATTCGAGGCCACTCTCCACCATCCTCTGTCGAAGACGAGGATCCGAATGAATCAGGTTATTGCCGTCGATGATCCAGATGACCATCTGTGCTCCCCCTAATCAAAGTCGAAGATGGAGGGAGGTTTCTTGTTCGGATCATCATCGGCCTTCTTGAGGCCCTCATCGAACATGTCGTCGAGCCGTTCCTGCTTTCCTTCTTCGGAGGCAAGAACATCCTTGAACTTGTCTGCCGCTCGCTGGGCACCTCCGGTGGCATCCTTGACGGCATCCTCAAAGGATTTGGTCTCACCGTCTTCGCCCTTGGTCACCGTATGGAAGATCCGCTTGGCTCGAGGATCGATGGTCAAGCGGGTATCACAGCAGGGACAATCAACCTCGAACAGTCGGTCGGGACGCCCGGACACTTAACTCACCCGGCCGAAGATGAGTCCCAGAATCTCGTTTCTGGTCGCCAGGTTCTCTCGGATCACGCCTCTCATGGCTGAGGTGGTCATCACGCTGCCCGGTTTCCGAACCCCTCGCAAGGTCATGCAAGTGTGGGTCGCTTCGAGGACCACTGCCACTCCCTTGGGCTCAAGGGCATGAGTGATCAGATCAGCGATTTGCGCGGTCAGTCTCTCCTGGACCTGTGGTCTTCTGGCGAAGTGCTCCACTGCTCGTACCAGTTTGGACAGGCCGACAATCTTGCCGCCAGGCAGATAAGCGACATGTGCCTTGCCGGAGAACGGCATCAGGTGATGTTCGCAAACGGAGAAGAACTCGATATCCTTCAGCAATACGATCTCATCATACTCTTCGTGAAATACCGTATCGAGAAGTGCCGAACTGGACTCTTTCAAACCAGAAAACATCTCGTTGTACATCCGGGCGACCCTGTCCGGGGTGTTGATGAGTCCCTCGCGAGTCGGATCTTCACCGACTCCCTCGAGAATCAGTTTCACACCTTCGCGAATTTTTTCTGAATCAAACTCTTTCATCGAACTCATCCGTTCACTCCCAACCCGGTTGCAGGTCTACCCGTCCCGAGATGGAATAAAACGCGATGGGATTATCCCAGACAATTTTACGGATCACATCCTCTGAGAAGCCTTCCCGGCGCATGCGCCAGACGGTTCGAGGAACGCTGAGCGGATCTGACGGCCCCCAGTCACAGGAAGAGTTGACCATCATTCGATCAGGTCCGTATTTTTCAAAGATGGCTGCTGCTCGTTCGGGGCTCAACTTGGTCACCGGGTAAACGGTATGACCGCACCAGAAGCCATTATCGTGACTGACCTCGATCGTCTCTTCGGTGTTGTGATCCATCAGGATCCGCGAGGGATCCAGATCCATATCCTGAACCACCTTGATGGTTCTCATCGTTCCCTCAAGCTTGTTTCGATGGGGAGTGTGGATCATCACCGGAAGTCCTGCGCTGAAGGCCATTTCTAGCTGACGGCGAAGGATCGTCTCCTCATCGTCGGTGATCAGATCGAATCCCAGTTCTCCCACCGCCACCACCGAAGGGCGCTCGAACCACTCCTCGATCCGCGTCAGAACCTCTGTGGCAAGATCGATGTCATTGGCCTCTCGAGGATTCACTCCGATGGTGCAGTAGTGCTTGATTCCATACTCTGCTGCCCTCTGAGCCTCGAAATTGGTGATGTGGTCGAAGTAGTCGTAAAAAGTACCCGCATGCTTTCGCGGTTCGCCGAGCCAGAAAGACGGCTCGGTGAGAGCGACGATCCCCGCCACTGCCATCTTCTCGTAGTCGTCGGTGATCCTGGAAATCATGTGGCTGTGTGGGTCAAAGATCCTCATCTGGAAACCTTTCTTTCCTATCCGTCACTGCGGTCAGAACTGATCGTGCATGGTACCGCATGAAAACGGTACATGGGAACCGCTCACCCTCCGGCGAAGGTCGAAATTCTTGAGGGGTGGGTCACTGCCGACTCAGTTCCCCTGGTGCTCGATCCACCGCTCGGCATCGATGGCAGCCATGCAACCGCTCCCGGCTGCGGTGATCGCCTGTCGGTAGGTGAAATCCTGGACGTCACCACAGGCAAAAACACCATCGACACTGGTACGGGAACCTTCTATGCATCGGATATAGCCATTGTCGTGCAGTTCGACCTTGCCATCGAACAGTTGAGTGTTCGGAGTATGACCGATCGCGACAAATAATCCGGTCAGATCGACACGGCACTTCTCACCAGACTTCAGGTTTTCCACCTCGATCCCGCAGACCTTGGCATCTTCCTCGAAAATCTCGGTCACGGCTGAATCGAGCATGAACTCGATCTTCGGATGATCGATCGCCTTCTGCTGCATGATCTTCGAGGCGCGGAGGGAATCGCGACGGTGAATAACGGTCACCTTGTCGGCAAATCGCGTCAGGAAGGTAGCCTCCTCCATGGCAGAGTCGCCGCCACCCACGATGGCAATCTCCTGCCCGCGGAAAAAGAAACCGTCGCAGGTCGCACAGGTACTTACACCGTGTCCCATCAATCGACTTTCTGCCTCGAGACCAAGCAACTTGGCACTGGCCCCGGTGGAGATGATGACGGTCTTCGCCTCGACCTCCTGAGAAGCGCTCTTGACCCGGTACGGATGACTGGAGAAGTCGACCTCTACCACGTCCTCGTACACCACCTCTGCACCAAAGCGTTCCGCTTGGTTCCTGAAATTCTCCATCAGTTCGGGCCCCATGATTCCCTCGGGGAATCCAGGATAGTTCTCGACATCGGTGGTCAGCATCAACTGCCCTCCACTGAGCGATCCCGCAAATACCAGTGGTGCCAGCTGAGCACGCCCCGAGTAGACGGCCGCAGTGTATCCTGCCGGTCCCGACCCAATGATCACGACTTCACGAACCATCGATCTTCCTCATTTCAGCATGACAAGTACCTGGTGCTTCTCCGGTGATTTTTACCGGCACCCTATCCATGGCGGATGCGGGTCGATTATCGCCTGGATCCACCTCAATTACTTCGAATCCTGAGACAAAAAAAATTCCAATAAACGAATCCAGGGAGGCCTCAGCGGGGTTGTCAGTATGTACCAGAAGGGCAGCGAGCAGCAGCTCTTGACCCTGACGAAGAGGTTCGTAGTATGAACTCCGATCCGCTGGAACGGTGACAGAGCCGCACTTCACCGGTGGCTGTGGACCACATGTAAGGAGATGACGATGAATTGTAAATCTTCAGCCACGGGGCTGGTCTCGCTGACGAGGCTCACGATACTCCTGGTCACACTGCTGTGGGCGGTTCCGATCAGCGGATTCGTCACTTCTCCCCTCCCACAGGTCGAGGAGCCCGCCTCCACACCCGAGGAGTCTACCGATTCGAAGATCGGGCCGGTTCCCAAGATCGACCTCGGGGACGCCGCTCTCAATTCGGATCTCGATCGTTTTCATGAATATCTCGAGCAGCGCGAATTCTCTCGCGCTCGATCGATCATCAAACGCCTCAATGGGAAACTACGAAAGTCAGAAGCTCCCATAGCAGCTGTTCTTGAACGATGCACCAAAGAAGCAGAGGCGGGTGTGGTTCTCGAGAAGGCCCAGAAATACTTCGACAAGGAGAAGTTCAAATCGGCGCTCTCCATCATCATAAAAGAGGATGCCGACGGAACCGCATTTGAAGGATCTCTCAACGGTGAGGAACTCTCCGCGCTTCGCCAACTCGCTTTCGAAGAAGTCTACTTGTTGCTCGAAGACTTCGAGAAGTCCAAGTCCGATGCCAGCGACAAGCCGGAGGAGCAAGAAGATGCCGATCCCCGGGGAAATCGTGGGGGCGCTCAAGCGGCCAAGACCAAGATCGTCGGAGGGACACCTGAGGACGGCGACGTTCGGACCGGCAAGTTTGCCATGCACTGGCAGACAGGTACTGAAATCAGTTGGATCAATCTCGGGGATGCCGTTTTCAAGAAGATGATCGACGAAGGCCTGAGCCTGACCGACTATCGATTCCTCAACATCTCAATTCGCTGCGAAGACCCCAAAGCCCGACCACAGTTGTTGATCCTGTTCGATGCGAATGGAGGCCAGGTGCGAGCCCCGCGCGGCGGAGGACGTAGGGGCGCAGGGCGTGCGTTCCAGAGAGATGGATACAACTCCGCACTGATTCCCCAGGGCCGCTGGCAAGACCTGCGTCTCGACCTGAAGAAGTTCACTCGTAAGGGGGAAGTGCAGTGGGACATGGTCGAGGCGTTACGAGTCGTATTCAGTGGTGGACCCGACAGTCTGATCATGATCGACGATGTACGCCTGGAGAAGTTGTAGAGTTTCCTCTTGTCCAGTAGCAGTAGATCGGGATGATCTCCTCTGGGGGACCCGATCATCTTGAATTCAGCATCCGGACAGTTTGAAACCAAGCCGATCCAGATCGATTCCGCTGCAGCACAGTCCGCAGTGCATTTGTCCCATCTGATTCTGCCCCCCTTGCCTTGGCACCATCGATTTTGTGACTCCCATCTCCTCGGATGGCTGCTCCTTCTTCTGCTCCTTCCGCAGTGGGCACTCGGGCAGCAAGGAGCAGATCCGTTCGACCAGGATCCGTTTGACCCCTTCAGCACCAACCCCTTTGAGGAAGCGCAAGAGCTCCAGCAAGAAGACAATTCCGATCTCGGTTTCATCACCATTCAGCATGGCGGCCGCATCTCCATCGTAGGCCCAGGAGATGTTCCTCATCTCGAACTGGTGGGGACCCTTCGCCTCGATTCGACGATCCACTCCCAGCAAGATCCCTCGAGCCTATCCGGCACCAGCCTCCGCAGGAGCGACCTTCGTATCGAGGGCAGCGCCCTCGAAAAAAATCACTTTCGATTCCGCCTGAACTTCGACGATGAGAACTCGGCCGGGGCCTTCTCCGAGTTCTGGATCGACCGCCATATCCGTGGTGGATTGCATCTGACCGGCGGCAGGATCCCCAATTCGATGGGGCTCCAGGGCGGGCTCTTCCAGGAAGATCGACTCACCGTCTCCCAAGGACTGATCGATTGGATCTCCGAGGGCTCCAGTTATTCCATCCGCGGAGGGGGACGCTGGCTCGATGATGCCATCATCACTGACCTGCAGGCGAGATTGGGAAATTCGGTCGATCCTCGTGGGCTGAGATTTGGAGGACAGGGGATCTCCGGGCGACTCAGCCTTCAGCCCTTCAGTCGATTGCTGTTCGGTGGCCCCGAAGCCGTGGAAACTCCTGGGAGCCACTTCTCGATGTTCATCGCGGGTCGCCTCGAGCGCCATTGCGAGGGTCGGATCCAGGTTCTGAGCCCGGGAGAGTTGACCCTGATGGAAACCGTTCCGCTCGAGGTGGAAAGCGCGCGCTGGGTTCGAGCCGGCTGGCGCTGGCCGCTACTCGAGTGGCTTCATCTGGAGAACGAATGGATGACTCATGGCCTCCATGGAACCGAAACCACTTCCGGCCCTACCGATCTTTCGGGAGATCTCACCGGCTGGCAGTTTGGAATCAGGGCGCTGATCTCTCGAAACAACTCCCTACCCACACGATCCGGACCAGACCTTCCACCCACCACTTTTGATGCTCCTTCCCCCTTCGATGGACCCAACATTGAACTGCTTCTTCGTTACGAGAGGGCACACCTCGCAGGACAACTGGAAAGTCTGGGCCTACTCGATCCTGGCAGCGCTGGCGGGACCGTCCAGGTACTGAGAGCGGGGCTTTCGGCACGGCCAAAACCGTGGCTGAGGTGGTTATTCGAGGCGACCTGGGCCCAAACAGAGGAGTCGATGTCGACCTTCGATGATGATCGAGGGACCAACTTACGGCTGATGCTCGAATTGGGCGGATAGCCACCGTTCCGGTCATTCCTTCCGGAAACTGCTCCCTTCTCCAGGCCAGATCTCGGCGGTTCCGGCAGGCCGATTTGCACCGTTGGCGTTCTCCGTCGTACTCTTCTCGGGACCCGTTATGTCCACATCATCCCCGATGGACCGCGAGTGATCCCCCAAAGGAAGAGGTCTCACGATGGAATCGTGTCCCGAAATTAATGCCCAGCAGGATGGATACACCTTGCTGGAGGTGATGATCGCCCTGGCCCTGCTGACCGTCGTCGGAACCGCAGCAGCGATGTTGATGCTGCCGATCCTCGACGAGCAGAACCACACCCGAGAAGTGACTCGGGCGACAGGACACACCCGAGCAGTCATCGAAGAGTTGAACTCCCGCACTATGGAAGACCTGACCAACTCCCAGGATGGATACCTGCTCTCGAGTAACTGGCCGAAAAAGGGCCGCCAGGTCTTTGATGAGACTCCGACCCTGCTCGAGATGGCAGATCTGACCATCCCCACCCTCGATGTCTCGGTCACCGACATCGAAGCCGACCCCCTGGAGATCCTCGTAGAGGTCACCTGGGAGGGCCGTGATGAGGGACAAATTCAACACCAGTTCTGGGTCATTCGAACCCGGTAGGAGTAGACCGATGAACCCCACACACCCGAGACCAGAGGAGGGCACGACCCTGCTCGAGATTCTCATCGCCACGACGGTCTTCGTCGTGGTGCTCGGATTGAGCCTGGCTCTCGCCACCTCCTTCGCACGCTTCGGTAGCGACGCAGACGCCGATTCCGCGGCTCAGTTCGACGCCCACCGCAGTTTCATGAGGGTCGAGTCGCTGCTGAGGCAGGGCTGGTCGACCCCGGTCCTGTCTCCGTCGGGGGAGTCGCTGGAGATCGATCTGCTCGGCTACTCCTATGATGTAACCACCGATCAATGGGATCGAATCGCCCCTGAAACCTGGCGCAGAGAATATGATCTAGCGCTGGGGCAATACCACTTCGAGGACAGTTCTGGTATTCCATTGTCGGTGGTTCAGTGCTCGATCGAATGGCAACGCCTCTCGAGCGATCCAGCCAGTGATGATTATCACTTCGGAGATGTCAGCTGTACGATTTTCGATTCGCTGGGCAATTCATCCAGTTCGACCCTGGCCACTCGCATCGGTACCTATCAGTTGAACGAAGCCGGCACCGACCGATTGCCCGGACTCTTCTTCGAAATCCAGGGGCTTTCCATCGTCGTCAATTTGAATCTTCAGCGCGAAAGTGACCATGTCCCCTACTCCGTCAGAAGCCGAGTCAAGCGGCGCAATTTCATCGAGGATTCCCAGTGATCTCGAATACAACACCATCGATCTCCCCCACCGGTCCACTGCCCCACACTGGAAGGTCACCCATGGATCCAATCATCCTGGCACCCACATCGAGAACCAAATCGACACCGGACCAGTCCCTTGGCGATTCCCAGCGAGGATCCGCGTTGCTGGTCACCGCATTCATGATCCTGGTGATCGGCCTGATCTCCTCGGCAACGGTCGCCACCACCTTGACCCGGAGCAAGGATTCACGCTTCCAGCTCGACAAGTTGAAGGCCAGAACCCTGGCCGAATCGATCCTCGATGCGGCACAGAAGGATATCTTGGTCCGAACAGCCAACTTCGATGATCCCTTCGAGTTCTCGACGACCGCCACCGGAACGGTGCTGGTCGGTGGAGTCAGCTACAACTGGAATGCCACCGATCTCACACCCCAGGTCTACCCGACTGAGATCGAGGATGATGGATGGAGACCGATCGAGGTGCTCTACGATTCCACCGATACTGGTGGTCCTACACAGACCCTCTACACGCGGGTCGTTCAACTCTACCCCGGAGCAAACTCTACCTCGGGAGTCGAGATGGACTCTGCCATGAGCCATCTTCGCAGAACCATCGAAGTACAAAGGAATCCGCTCTTCGACTTCGCCATCTTTTATGATGATGACCTGGAACTGCTCCCTGGCCCCAGCATGACATTTGCCGGTAAAGTCCACGCCAACGGCGACATCTACGTCGGCGTCGGAGGTACCTTGACCATCGATTCCGA
>JABHOG010000134.1 GCA_018694835.1 Planctomycetota bacterium
CCTGGAGTAATAATTCCTCACCTCCTTCTCGATGGCAGCATCGAGATCGATCCCCTTGAGGTGCAGGTAGGCGAACTGATCCCGGAGTGCAGCAGCGAAGGCGGCGATCTCTTCCTCGACCTGTTTCTTCGAGAGCCATGAGGGAGGCAGTCGCAGCGGAGTGGAATTCCGAGTCGCATTGTCTCTGAGCAGTCGTTGTCGCTTGCCGAGGGTATTGGAGATCCCTTCGAGCACCACATCTTTCGCTGCCGGGCTCGCTTTCAGACGCAGTGTGACGGTACTCGTCGGTTCATGGCCCAGCAGTGCCATCGCTTCCATCAAATCCTCGGCGAATCGTTTCTGAAGCTGGCCGGGCCATTGCTGGCGGCACTTCTCGAGGATCTGCTCGACCTGGACACCGTCGATGGCGATAGGGATGTACCACTTTCCTTCGACCTGGACTTGTACTTGTTGTTCGAACCAGCGGATCGCATCGAAGGGGGATGCTTTGGTCGGATGATCCTGCGCCAGGATCGAGGGCGCACCGAAGAAGTGGAAGAGCAGCAACAACGAGAGCGTCGAACGAAAATTGATCATCCTTCTGTGATGTCAGTGGGAAGGTCAGAGAGTTCTACTCGACGGAACTGGACCGGGGCCCCTTCCGCCTGGATGGCGATCTGGCCACTGCTGGCGCTGCAGTTGTAGCCGAAGTTGACCAGATCTCCGTTGACGAAGACCACCACCGTGTCATCGCGGCACTGAATCACCATCTGATTCCATTCGCCTGCGGGCTTCTCCGAATCGTCGGTGAGATTGAGGATCCGGCGTCGCTGATCCTCCTCCACTCCCCATTGGTCGGGATTTCCTCGACGTTGGGTCATGTTATCGACTTCGATATTTTCACCGATACACCAGAAATCTCCTGCATTGCCGACAAACAGCTGACACTCGATCGACTGGGGAAACATCTTGTAGAGACGCCGCGGAGTCGAGGCATGGACCAGGATTCCGCAGTTGCCAGGTTCCTCGAGCCAGCGATATTCGACCACCAGCTGGTAGTTGCTGTAGGAACCCTCGGTGATCAGGTGCCCCTGGGGACTTCCCTTGCTGATCAGCATGCCATCCTCTGCGACGAAGGATGGGGGTACCTCAGCGCCACCGTCGGCATCGGGGATATCGGCGTACCAGCCGTCCAGGTTCTCTCCATTGAAGAGGGGGGTCGAGACCGGGCCAGCGGGCTCGCGCACGGGGAAGGCGTCGCAAGAGACCAGCAGCGGACACAAGAATAGTGCCAGCAGCACGATGTTGGGCGGCGTGTATTTATTCATATCGTCATGGTAGACGACAGCGGTGGTGGATCTACCGGCTCTCAGGCAGGAAGTGGCATCGTTTGCTCAAGAGCGAGGTAATTCTTCCAGGCGTGCCTCCAGGCGCGTCGAGTCTCGCGCAGCGAATGAAGCATCGCTTTTGTGACTTCTCCATCTCGACATGCGCGCCGGTAGTTACGCAGATCTTGTGCCCACTGGCTCAGATGTTGGTCCACCTGCTGGCGAGCAGAATCGACCCGGAGTCGCCAATCAGCACTCACCTCGGGAATGAAAAGAGATGCGGAGGTTTCATACTTCTCTGTCTGTCGTTCGAGACGCTTCCGCCAGCGGACGGGAGCCTCGGTTCTCTTCAGATTCGAGGTCAGGCCGATCAGGCTGGCGGCACAGATGAGCCACTTTGCCGGGTCAAATTGATACCACCGCAGTCCATTGCGATAATCGGCGGGAAATGCGTGGTGGAAGTTGTGGTAGCCCTCGCCAAAGGTGATCAGTGCACAGATCCATGAATCGCGCGAAGTGTTGTTCTTGGACCATGGCTGGGTGCCCAGGATGTGGCACAGACTGTTGATACAGAAGGTCGCCTGATGGGTGAAGACGATGCGAGCCAGTCCGGCAAAGAGCAGCATTCCCCACGGTCGATCGATCAGTAGTCCCAGTCCCAGCGGAACACCGATGTTGAGGGAGAGAGCGATGAGCCAGTAGTAATTCTGTTGCCAGCGAACCAGAGGATCTGCCTGAAGGTCGGGGACATTACTCAGATCATCCACGAGTTCGTTGTCGTGAAAGATCCAGCGCATGTGCGCCCACCAGAATCCGCGGGTCGCATCGTAGGGATCTCCGTGGTGATCGGTGTGCTGATGATGGCGACGATGGGAAGCAGACCAGACCATCGCTGAGTTCTGCAGTGCCGTGGCACCTGCGATCAGCGCCATGAAGCGCCACACCTTTGACCCCTTGTAGGAACGGTGGGCGAAGAGGCGGTGGTAACCGATGGTGATCCCGAGTCCGGCGACCCACCACAACACTATCGCTGCTACCCATAGCGCCCAGTGACTGCCCTGGTTCCACAGGTAGATTGGAATCAGTGCTGCAGCGATGAAGGGGCTCAGACTCAGAAACAATGTGTTGACCCACAGGATGGGGCCATCATCGGTCTTGGTCTCAGTCAGTTCAGTCTGGGTCATGGGGCTCTCATTCTATTGGGCCTGGGTCTATTGGGCCTTGTTGGGGTAGGGATTACAAGCCCACTTGAAAGGCAATTTGTTAGACCAGCACCAGGGGTGCAGGAGAGTCACTTGACGGTGAACGGGATTCTCACGCCAGCAGCGGTTCGATCACCTGGCCATGGACATCGGTGAGTCGGAATCGCCTCCCCAGGTGCTTGTAGGTCAGCTTCTCGTGGTCGAGCCCCAGCAGGTGGAGGATGGTGGCCTGCAGGTCGTGAACATCCATCGGATTCTCGGTGATGTTGTACCCGATGTCGTCTGTCGATCCGTAGGTGAGTCCCGCCTTCACACCGCCACCGGCCATCCACATCGAAAAGCAGCGGGGGTGGTGATCGCGGCCAAATCCCTGTGGAGTCAGTTTGCCCTGGCAATAACTGGTGCGCCCGAACTCGCCACCCCAGATGACCAGGGTGTCATCGAGCAGCCCCCGTCGTTCCAGGTCGAGTACCAGCGCAGCGGATGCTTGATCCGTCTCCCGGCACTGGGTTCGAATCGCCCCTGGAAGATTGCCATGCTGATCCCAGCCCTGATGGAACAACTGGGTGAATCGAACACCACGCTCGGCGAGGCGTCTGGCGAGGATGCAGTTGGCAGCGTAGGTGCCTGGAGTCCTGGAGTCCTTACCGTACATCTCGAAAATCTCGTCGGGCTCATCGGAGAGGTCGGCGACCTCTGGCACCGAGGTCTGCATCCGCCAGGCGAGTTCGTTGCGGTCATTGGCTGCAGCGCTTTGCGGGCGCGATTGCGGATCCTGAAGATCGTGCAGTCGAAGCAATGCATCGAGCATCTTTCGCCGCATCGATCTCGACAGTCCGTCGGGGTCCTTGAGGAAGAGCACCGGGTCCTTGCCGGAACGGAACTGGATCCCTTGATGTTCCGAAGGCAGGAAGCCCGCTCCCCACAGTCGTGAATAGAGCGGCTGTCCACCCTTGTTCTGGGTCACCATGGCGATGCTCGCCGGAAGGTTTGGATTTCCTGCGCCCAGACCGTAGGAGAGCCAGGCTCCGATCGAAGGTCTTCCGGCGATCTCGGACCCGGTTTGGACGAAGGTGATGGCTGGGTCGTGATTGATCGCCTGGGTGTGCAGCGAGCGGACGATGCACAACTTGTCAGCGATCGCTGCGGTGTGCGGCAGTAACTCGCTGAACTGCGATCCGCATTCACCATGAGCAGCGAACTGGAAGGGGCTCGCCACCAGCGGTAAGGAGGATTGATTTCCCGACATGGCAGTGAGTCGCTGACCCATTCGAATTGACGCGGGAAGTTGCTCGCCGTGACGTTGCTGAAGAAGTGGTTTCGGATCAAACAGGTCGATCTGGGATGGTCCGCCACTCTGGAATAACCAGATGACGCGGCGGGCTCTCGGCGTAGTTCGCTGAAGTGGCACCTCCATCGAGTGGCCACTGGAGGGGAGCCAACCCCACAGGGTTCCCCCTGCGGCGAGACCCGCAGCAGCGGAGATGAAATCCCTGCGGTTTGGTAGTGGTTCTTGCTGGCGGTTCATCTCAACCTCGTGGTTTCATCCAGGTTCATCAGAGAAGAGCAGACCGCTGTCAGAGCGGCCCACTCGATCGGATCGATGGAGGGATCGAGCGGACTGCCACCCACCTGCAGCCAAACTGTTGCGACTTGCGGATCCTCCTGGAACTCGAACAACAGTTGCTGGTGGAGTTGCTGCAGGATCTCCAACTCGGGTGCAGAGGGTCGTCGCCCCGTGAGTCGCCGGAAAGCGAGTTCGATGGTTCCGGTCGGTTCCTTCCGGTCATCCAGCATCACCCTTCGTGCGAGCATCCTTGCGGCCTCGACGAACTGGGGATCGTTCATCAATACCAGCGACTGCATCGGAGTACTGGTGCGATGTCGAAAGGTCACGCACACATCACGCTTGGAAGCATCGAAGATCATCATCGTGGGTGGAGGAGAGGTACGCTTCCAGAAGGTGTACAGGCTCCTGCGGTACAATCCATCCCCCTTCGATGGGGTGTAGGTATGACCACTCTTCTCCTGCCACAGTCCGGGTGGCTGGTAGGGAAGTACCGGTGGTCCGCCGATGGTGGTCACCAGCAATCCACTCGACTGCAACATCTGATCGCGGATCATCTCGGCGGACATGCGAAGCGATGGTCCCCGTGCCAGCAGGCGGTTATCGGGATCGATGGACTTCGATCGGGGATCGACGGCAGAAGATTGTCGCCAGGTGGCAGAGAGCAGCATCTTCTTGAGAGTCGCCTTGAGGTTCCAGCCCTCACCGATGAATTCTGTCGCGAGGTGATCGAGAAGTTGTGGGTGCGAGGGTCTTGTACCCTGGCTACCGAAGTCACCAGAGGTGGGAACGATCCCCTGCCCGAAGGCGATCTGCCACAGTCGATTGACCGCGACTCTTGCCGTCAACGGGTGCCCCTCCGAGACGAGCCAGCGAGCCAGCGTCAGTCGGTTTCGGGCGGCTCCATCGGGGAGCGGAGGCAGGATCGCCGGCACATCTGGTGACACCTCGATTCCCGGTGAATCGTAACGGCCACGCTCGAGCAGGTAGGTGGGACGGGCGGTGGCCATCTCCTCCATCACCATGATCTTCGGGTGTCGATCGGTGAAGTGGTGGAGAGCTTTCCGTGCGCTAGCCAGCTGGTCCCGAGCGGTGCGGGTCACCTCGTCCATCGCCAGCAACCACCAGCGATACAACTCCTCTTCTTCGAATTGAGGCACCGCGTCCGGATCTTTCCCGGCGAGATACAATTTGCGCACCTCGGCGGCGCTGATGGAGCGTCCCACCAGTTGCATCTGGTCGACGCCACCATCCTTGAAACCTCGGTCGCGAAATCGTTCTCCGATGGCGAAGTAGGGACCGCCTCCGGTGATGGGAGAGCGCAGATGATCTCGTACGAGCTCCTTCGGGGCGAGTTGGCCATCGATGTAGAGGTCGATTCCGGCGGCTCGGCTCGACCCGTCGTAGGAGAAGACGATATGGGTCCAGCGCCCCGGCTCGATCTGTTCGCGACTGGAGACCGCGATGGCATCTCCGGGCCAGAAGTGAATCAGTGCAGCAGACAGGCGTCCTTGCTCCAGCAGCAACTGATACCCCTGGCTGGCAGCATCGGTCCACGCTCGCGAGCGATGGAGGATCACCGCACGCTCCGTCGTCTCCTCCGGTCTTATCCACAGCGAGATGCTGAAGGGATCACTACGGCTGTAGGCACCGATCGCTCCGAAACCGAGTGCATCATCTCCGGTCAGTCGAATCGCTTTCCCCTGTATCCCATCCATCAGGGAGAGGGCGGCGTGAGCAGTGGCGGGTAGCTCTGGATTGATCTGGTTCTCACACTTGCCTTCGACGATTTCGTCGAAGCAATAGGCAGCGACCACATCGGTGATGCTGGGGGAAGGGTCGGAGCCCTGCTGGCCCTGTTGCCAGCTGGCGAACTCTTCGCGTCTCGAGCGTTCGAGCTGCTTCAGATGAGTTTCTGACTCTTCGACCTTTCGCGAGAGTTCATCGATCTGGCTGCGTGCCTTTTCATCGACCAGCGCCAGCGCCGGGGTCGGTACAGCCGAGGTGAAGTGGGAGTACAGGCCACTCTCATCGATGTTGTCGAAGAACGCCGAGAGGGAGTAGAACTCCTGCTGCTTCAAGGGGTCGAACTTGTGGTCGTGACAGCGGGCACACTCGAGGGTCAGACCGAGAAATGCGCTGGCAAAGGTCTGGGTGCGATCGGCAACATACTCGGCGCGAAACTCCTCCTCGACGCTTCCTCCCTCGTTGGTCTGGCGGTGAAGCCGCTGGAAGGTGGTCGCAAGGATCTGCTCCTGGGTTGCATCTTCCAGCAGATCCCCGGCAACTTGCCAGGTGATGAACTGATCATGGGGCAGGTTGTCGTTGAATGCCTTGATGACCCAGTCTCGCCACGGCCAGGTCGAGCGGTGAACATCGGACTGGTAACCGTGACTGTCGGCATAGCGGGCCACATCGAGCCAATGACTCGCCATCTGTTCGCCGAAGGCGGGGGACGCCAGCAGGAAATCGATCCAGTGGGACCAGGCGTCGGTCGATCGGTCGGCGAGGTGGCGGTCGAGAGCAGCCAGATCCGCTGCCACTCCTGTCAGGATGAAGGCCGCACGTCGTGCCAGCGTCTCCCGTTGCGCCGCAGCCGCCGGCCGGAGCCCCTTTGATTCGAGCTTCGCCAGGATGAAATGGTCGATGGTTCCCGCAGGCCACTGCGGGTCCTGCACCTCGGGGATCGCCGCTGCGACCGGGGGGAGGAAGGACCAGTGTTGCTGGTAGTGGGCTCCTTCGGCGATCCATCGTTCGATCGAGGCGATCTCCTCGCTGCTGATTTCCAGTTTCGAGGAGGGGGGAGGCATGCGGTCCTGCGGATCATCGAGATGCAACCGCTCGAGGATCAGACTGGCGGCTGGATCACCCGGCACGATGGCGGCACCGTCGGGCCGTGGTGCCAGCGCATCTTCCCTTCGATCGAGTCGCAATCGGGCCTTTCTTGCCGCGGCATCGGGACCGTGGCAGGGGAAGCAGCGGTCGGAGAGGATCGGCCGGATCGTGTCGTTGAAATCGATGTCTGCTGCGGCGACAGGGTGTGCCACCGAGCCGCCGAGGAGCAGGAGGATCACTGCCAGAGGCCACCGCGGAGGACGCTGCGGAGGACGCTGCAACGAAGTGGCAGGAGAGGAAGTGGCAGGAGAGGCGGAGGAATTCATGGGGGTACGATACCATGGGATTCTACCGATCATGATCACGGTCATCTGCTGAACTTCGATGGGGGTCGCTGGTCGAAGGGCGTGCCCTTGCTGGCGGCGACGGTCGAAGGAGTTCGCTGGAACCGAACGAGTCGCAGCGAGGACGCGACCGAGTGGATCGGTTCCGGGGGGATCGATCTTTCTTCG
>JABHOG010000135.1 GCA_018694835.1 Planctomycetota bacterium
CACTGGACTGCGCTTCCAGCAGTGCTTGCTCTGCACGGAACACATCCAGGCTATTTCCGCGACCGAGACGAAACAGTGCTTTCGCTTGCTCCCAGGCAAACAACTGTCCCTCGATATTCTCACGAGTGTTGGCGAGCTTTTTCTGCTGGCTGATGAGTCCGAAATACTTCTCTGTGACCTGGATGACAAATTCTTGCCGAAACAATTCGAAGTCCCTCGCTCTGTAGAGCAGGTTTCGTTCCGCCTGGTTCAACGATTCGAAGGCAATATCGTGCCCAGCACCCCGAAGCAACGGTTGAGTCAGCGATAAGGACGTCGAAACATTGGAGGTCTGGCTGTCGGCCAGGGGGTCATCCGAATTGAGCAAGGACGCATTGGTAGCGAAGGAGAGTGTTCCACCCAGGAACAGCATCTGGCTGCCACCGAGGGACAAGGCCGCCACATCTTGATAGTTCTGATCACTTCCATCGGAGGCGGAAAAGGACGCCGTTGAACTGAAGACTGGACGGAGGAAGTCCCTCCTGGTCAACCCAAGTGACAATGCGCTGAGGAAAAATGACTCTCTTTGCGATTGAAACGATCGGCTATGGCGGGTTGCGATGCGGATGGCGGAGTCCAGGTCAAGAATGTCCGGCACCTCGATGGGCACCACTCTGGCATCTTGAGTGGTCACTGCAGATGCTGGATCGATTAACTGCTCCCGTCGAAAGCGATCGACTTCGGCCATCTTCTCGCCCTGGATGCGATTTCCTTCCAGTTCAGCGATGTCATGATCTCGAGCGGCACAACTGGGAAACAGAATCAGAATCGCCACTCCCAGGGAGAACCACAACCTGTGCTGTGCGCTCGGATGGCTGTGAAAGTCGGATTCATGCAACCTTGAGTTCAATTCCATCTCCTCAACTCGACCACCACCAACTATAAACGGGGATTCAACGGACGATCCGGTTCAGGAATTCGATCCTGGATCGAGTGAACTCATGATTGATAGTATCGCAGGAGTTGAGCCTTCATCCAAGATCCTGCGACTGTTTCCACCGCCGTTACCGGTACATCTGGGCCAGAAAGGCGGCGGTCGCAGGAGCACTGATCTGTTCCCTCTCGATCGCTCGAATCAGGCGTTCGAGATCCTCAAGATGGTCGACATCGAACCAGGACTCGATGGAGTGAGTCTCGAGTTGAAACTGCTCTAATCGTTCCAATAGTGCCATCCGGGTACTTGGTTGGCTCCAGGGCAGCCCTTCTAGCAGTCCTACGGGACAATGTCGCAGTCCCAGCAGATAGAAGCCTCCGTCACAGACGGGGCCCACCACGGCGTCTGCGTCATGCAATGCGACCCGCGCCTGTTCCAGTAATGCGAGAGGGAGGCCTGGAGTATCGGCTCCCAGCACGATGACCTGATCGGTGGTGGCCAGGGCACGATGGACCATCCGTTCGATGCGATCACCGAGATCTCCATCACCCTGAATCCACTGCTCCATCGAGGACAACTCACCCTCGAGTGGTCCAGTGGTCGCCACCACCGGCTGGGTCCAGGGAACGGTGGCCAGCGACTGGTAGGTATCGAGCAAAAATGCCTCCGCGAGTTTAGCTGCCTGGTCCGCGCCGATGGTCCGAGCCAAGCGCGTCTTGACTTCTCCCGGCCGAGGAACCTTGGCGAAGATCACCGCCTGAATCGACGGCGTAACCTCATCATGCATCGATCCCCTCCCCAGTAGAGGCGTTTCTATCGAGGAGAGTTCCCCCGCAACTGGATCCACTTCCCGCACAACACCCGAGACAATGTCCACCGGTCAAGATCGGTTGCCCGATGAGTTCATCCAGATGAATCAGATCCTGGATGAAGATCGGAGTGGAATTTCCTGATGTCATTCCAAGTTCCAGCATCTGGTTGAAGTCACAGTCGTACAGGGCACCGTCCCACCCCACGCTGATGGTATCTCGACACATCAAACCAGCGACCGTCGAAGGATTGAAATTGGTTTCGAGCAGATCGAGGTATTCGGGCAATTCGCCACTTCGATGGAGACTTTCAGAAAATCGTTTCACCGGCAAGTTGGTCATGGCGAGCAACCGATCAAATCGCAGTCCGAACTGCTCCTTCAGGTGCTTCTTGTAATCCTGTTCGAGGGACTCTTGTGGCGGTGGCAGACTCGCTCCGAGGGGGTTGTAGACCAGATCCAACTGCAGTCCGCCCTGTCCATCTCCATACCCCAGGGTATTCAACCAACGAATCGCCCGGATGCTTCGACTGAAGGCTCCCCCACCTCGTTGAGCATCGACAATCTCTTCGGTGTAGCAGGGCAAACTCGCCACCATGCGAACCTTGTGGCTCGCCAGAAACTCGGCAAGATCTTCCATTCCTGGCTCGAACAACACCGTGAGATTGCAACGGTCGATCACCGATCGTCCCAGTTCCCGAGCCCCTTGCACCAGCCAGCGAAAATGAGGATTCAACTCGGGAGCACCGCCGGTCAAATCCACCACCTCGATGGATGGAGTTCGCTCCAGCAGAGTCATCACCGCCTCTGCCACCTCCCGGGTCATCATCTCGGTTCGAAGGGGCCCCGCTTCGACATGGCAGTGCAAACACGCCTGGTTGCATAACTTTCCCAGGTTCACCTGCAAGGTGGAGATCGAGTCGCGCACCAGTGGTTCCAGTTGATGTCGACTCAGGTGAGCACCGAAATTACGATCCCGGACCAGTTGGGCCGATCGCTGGGCATCCATCCTTGACCTCCTCGCGCAGGGCATCGTATTGCGGAAAATGCGTCGATCCAACGGCCTCGGCGCACCTCGAGAGCATCACAAGATGAGGCGGACATCACACCCGACCCGGGACAGGATAGGAGTTTCTCTGACTCAGAGGGAGAAGGCAGATAAAAGGACAGCGCCCCCGCCGTGACCGACGGAGGCGCTGATGGCTCCCCGGGTTGGACTCGAACCAACAACCAAGTGGTTAACAGCCACCTACTCTGCCAATTGAGCTACCAGGGAATCGTTGCGCAACTGAAGAAACTTATCCCCCAATTCCAATACTGTCAACATCACACGCCAAATGCCCTTCCAAAGCGTCCTGAAGCGGCCCACAATAATATTGACTTTACGCAACTCCATGCAATCCTGTCGTCGAGGAGGAATGATGGAGAGAAATCATGTTACCAGTGCAATGCCCCACCAAGGTCCGCCGTTGAACCCTGCAGAGATTCACCGATTACAGAGCAGGTTTCCCGAGTTCCTCGGGAGTTCAAGACCTCTGATTCGATTGCTACAACAGATCGAAAAGGTCATCTCGAGCGACTCGACGGTTCTGATTCACGGAGAGAGCGGCACTGGCAAGGAGTTGGTGGGTCGGGCAATCCATCGCCTGAGCCCCAGGAACTCAGGCCCTTTCATCTGCGAAAACTGCGCCGCCATATCCCCCAATCTACTCGATGGTGAACTGTTCGGTCACGATCGCGGAGCCTTCACCGGAGCCACTTCTGAGCGGGCCGGATTGATCGAAAGCGCCGAGGGCGGCACCCTGTTGCTCGACGAAATCGGCGAGATGGAAGCGGCACTCCAATCGAAGTTGCTGAGGGTCTTGCAGGAGCGAGAGATTCGTAGGGTGGGTAGTACTCGCACTCGAAAGGTCGATTTCCGCTTACTGGCTGCGACCCATCGCGATCTCGAACAGGAGATCCAGGCGGGACGCTTTCGCGAAGACCTGCGCTACAGGATCGATGTCCTACGAGTGGAAATCCCACCGTTGCGGCAACGACGCCAGGATATCCCGCTGCTGTGTCAGAACTTCTTGCGTTCTTTCTGCAAGAAAAATAGCTGCCCAGTTCCCAGCTTTTCCGCCGATGCCTTGACCGTCTTGATTGGAGCGCCCTGGAAAGGAAACATCCGGGAACTGAGAAATGAAATGGAAAGGGTCTCGGCAGCGGGTAAACCGAGGATTCTGGTCGAGGACCTATCCCCTTCGCTGCACCGAGCATCGATTCCTCACCCCATCGCTCGCCGCTTGAGAGCGGAACTGGGCACCGATCTTCGAAAACTGGAAGAGGTGGTGCTCGGGGGCATCGTGAGGGATGTATTGACCGAAACCGATGGCAACAAAGCGCAAGCTGCAAGGATTCTGGGGATCCCCAAGACCACCCTCTACCGGCGGCTAGAACGATGGCACCTGCTCTCCTGAAGTTCAGTGCACGGTACCCGGTTCAATCGCCAGCCAGATCTGGCTACTTTAGCGCATGATTACAAACCCATCACGGTCGCATCGAATCCCGGACCGCAGAACTGTCACCTTCGCCTTCCTTCTCGCCATGGCACTTCCCTGCTGCTGGCTTTCCTCCTGCGGTGCACCCGGGTGGTCTGTCGGTTCGCAAGCACAGCCCCAGGGCCATCGAGTTCTGACCCAGGGAAACGGAATACTCGCAGTGGTCGATCGCCATGGACAGTTGGAATGGTCGATGCCGTGGGGTCCTATACATGACATCCATCGTCTTCCATCCGGCAACATCCTGGTCCAGCGAGGCTCATCCGAGGTGGTCGAGATCGACTTCGAGAGTCAACAAGTGGTTTGGAGTTATGACTCGGCGCATGCCAACGGCAATGAAGGACGTGCCGTCGAGGTTCATGCCTTTCAACCGCTCAAGAATGGTCATCTGATGATCGCCGAAAGTGGTCCGGCGAGAATCATCGAAGTCGATCGCCAGGGAAGATTGGTGTCGAAGACCCCGCTCAATGTCGATCGACCCCATCCTCATTCCGATACTCGACTGGTGAGAAAGATCTCAGCGGATCGATACCTGGTCTGCCATGAGAGAGATGGAGTGGTCCGAGAGTATCAGCAGGGCACCGGAAAAATTGTATGGGAATACGATGTTCCGATGTTTGATCGAAAGCCCGTCGGCGGCCACGGCCCCGAGTCCTTCGGAGATCAGTGCTTCTGTGCCTTGCGCCTCGAGAATGGCAATACCCTGATCACCACTGGCAATGGACACGGCGTGATCGAGGTCAGTGCCGACCATCAAATCGTCTGGCGACTGGACCAGTACGACCTCCCAAAAATCTGTCTCTCCTGGGTCACGACCCTGGAGGTGCTCCCCAATGGTCACTATGTCATCGGGAATTGTCATGCTGGCCCGGGACAGCCGCTGATCATCGAGATCGACCCAGCCAGTAAGGAGGTGATCTGGACCTTTGATCAGTTCCCCAGATTCGGCAACTCGGTGCCCAATTCACTGCTCCTGGATGTGACCCCATCGATTCGCTAGATCCATCGACTCACGATCAGGTCTGATGGACCTGTGCGATGAAGGGCAAGTTGCGATAGTAGCCCTGCCAGTCGAGGCCATAGCCCACCACGAAGTCGTTGGGGATCTCGAATCCACAATAATCGACCGGGGCCAGTTTCACGTTATTGGCGGGCTTGTGGAGCAGCGAACAGATCGAGATGGAAGCGGGCCCCCGAGCATCGAGGCTGGCCTTCAGGTACTGCACCGTCAGTCCAGTATCGACGATATCCTCGACCACCAGTACATGTCGATTCGAGATCGATTGCTGCAGATCGAGATCGAGTTTCACCTCACCGCTGGTGACCACGGAATTGCCGTAAGAGGACGCTCGTAGAAAATCGATGCTGAAGGGGAAGTCCAACTTCCTGACCAGGTCAGCGACAAACACGAATGCACCCTTGAGGACACAGACAATGATCGGATCGCGCTCTCCCAGGTTTTCCGTCACCTCTCGTGCCAGATCCTGGACTCGGATCCTCAGTTCCTCCTCCTCGATCAAGACTTCCATGTAGTGAGGAGGTAACGGCGGTTCCGGGTTCATTTTGTACTTCATGTCAGCATCCATCGATTTCTTCGGAAACGGAATCAGACCCACATAAAACGGAATCAGATCCACGAGTTGTTGATGATCTCCCCAACGCCACCAGCACCAGGAACGATGTAGTCGACCTCATTGAGCCCACTCTCTCGTGAGTCTCTCCCCGGAATCATACCCAGAACTTCGTCGGGGCTCGCCCCTCGATCGAGGCGTAATGTCCAGATTTTGATTCCAGGAACCTCTGCAGTCATCCGACGGATGTACTCCGGAGTAACGATGAGATGAGCGGCGACAATCCGTTCCGGAGTACCGCCGACATTTTCCCGGTAATGCTGGATCACTTGTAGCAACGAGGATCCTGTCGCTCCCATCGGATCAGCAAAGAAAAGATATCGGCCATCGACATCTCCACCGATCTTGCTGCCGTGCAGAGCGGCTCCCGTCACTGCGCCGGAGTCATCGACGGTTCGCTCCATGATCACATGATCCTGCCGCACCCCTTGCGGATCGAGAACCTGATGGAGCACCTGCTGGCATATATGGGAAGGCACGGTTCCCGCTCGAGCGACGTTCACCGTCACCGCACGGGTCGCTCGATCGATGACTTGCCCACGAAATACTCCCAGCGGGGTGTACTGCTTCATGTTGGTGTCGCACTCGATCAGGGAGCGAGGTAATTCATGAGCGATCGCTCGCTGGAGTAGGATCCGGTACAGGATATCGAGCAGGTCATTGAACCGAGGCTGGCCTGTACCTGGAGTGCACATCTCGGTGAGCAAACTCATCGAATACGGGTCAGCAAGGATCCGTACCGCTTCTCCGTACTCGTGCTCGATGCCCCGACACCCTTCGCCCAGATCCTCGTATGCAGTTTCCAAGGCCCTACCCCTCTTCTATCCCGAGATCGGATGGACCGAAGGAGTGCGGTAGCAACTCCCTGAGAGTCGTCGATTTCCCACCCTCTCCGTCCCAGATCCAGACCACAAGTTGATTCGCACCCGGCAACTCGTTGAGGACCTGTCTGCAGGCGCCGCAAGGCATTGCCTCGACCCACTGTCCTGAATCTGTCGAGCATGCGGCGATGGCGATGGCGAGAGGAGTTCCGGGTGACCCGGCAGCAGCCCAGTTCATCACCGCACCGCGTTCGGCACAGATGGTGAGGCCGTAGCTGGCATTTTCGACGTTACATCCGCCGAAGATTCGGCCATCACTCCAAAGAACTGCACCGACATGAAATCGAGAGTAGGGAGCCCGAGCATGAGTGGCCTGCTGGCGTGCCGCTTCGAGCAAGTTTCCCGGGTCGAACTGATTCTCGGAGTGCTCCGTCACTGCCCCCCCCTTCACGGGGAAGAATGATACCACGGCTCCTGAGATCTTTCCGCCCAAGCGTTGAGTGACTTCCGAGTAGACGGATGGTGCTATCTAGGGCAGCACTTCTCGCAATCGGGAACAATCAGGATCGGTCCACCATTGCGCCGCTGGCGAAGGCTCCACCGGAGCTTCCCCACGTAGTGCGCCGTGAACCGCCACCGTGGTGGCGTTTCCATGGCCATCGAGAAGCAGTTCAGAGACCACACCGCGAGCTGGGGCATCCGCCACCTCTTCACTGAATAGCGCCAGAGCACCGATCAGTAATGCACAGGAGACTTCAGCGGGATCCTCTTCCAATCTGGCCCACAGTTGTGCGCGGATGGCATCTCCAGCATCTCCGAGAAAATCGACTTCGTCCCAGCGCATCGCCAGCAGTGACGGATCGAGTTCGATGGCGATTCCAAGATCCTCTGCAGCCCCGTCAAAATCTTCGACACCAAGGCGGCCGATCGATCGTAGCAGCCAGGGCAATGCCGAATCGGACAACCCTGCCAGTGCCGCGTCGATCAGCGGTAGTGCGGAAGCCGCGTCTCCGGTAGTCAACTGATGCCAACCATCGCAGAGTTGTGCCAGGTAAACTTCTCGAAGGGACTGCGAGTCGTATCCCCCATCCTGGACATCGTCACCCGAATCAATCCAAGTGGTGGAAACCCAGGTGCTGGAATCGTTGCGAGAACTCCAGCGACCATGATGCCACCAGACGAAACTAGCACTGGAACAGGAGTACCAGGGAAGTGCCCAGCTATGGCACCAGGGGTCAGAATATCCCAGGTACCACGGGCTCCTGCAGCCGATCGCCCATGGGTGATGCCAGACAGGTGTCGTCCAGGATCCGAGGTAACTACCGTAGTAGTACGAGGAAGTGGGCAAGCAGTACCACGGCAAGGAATGATGAGGCCAGTGGTAGACGGTGGTGCCGCCTGGAAGCGACGTTCCACCACCGCTATGGGTCACCGGAGGTAGCGGCATCGTCGACACCGGGGTGAGGGTCACTCTCCTACCCCGACTCAACGAGACGCGTCGAGACCTACTGACCGTTGCCGACAGCGGTTTTCGGATGCCAGTCGGCTGGCCGATTCGACGGATCAGGTCGCGCGTCACCCCCATCGGCTTGCGCAGGCTTGAGGGCTTCTCGATGAGAGTACTGGTGCCCATGCGATCGGTGGTGATTCTACGGCGTGAATCCCGTAGCGTGACGGTGCCCAGCAAATCTCGACGAGAGCTATTTCGCTCGCTGCTACGCATTGCAGGCAGTGGCTTGGATCGCGGCATGGCGGCGGGAATCGGCTCCCTCGGAATCCGCAGGGTAGGGCGCACAGAAGTGCGCGAAACGGTGCGTGTCGAGGTGCCGGATGAGGCGGTTGCTGAAGTTCCTCCGGAGGATCGGCCACCACGTCCAGGCTGCACCACTCTCCTTGCTGGTGGCACCGAGGATGCGGAGCGAGGGCGGGGAGCGACCACCGTCGGAGTGGCGGTGGAGGTTCCTCCCCTTCGGGAGGAAGGACGCACTACCGGTCGCGGGGTTTGCGGTCTGACCTGCGGTCTGGCCTGTGGTCGAGGGGTTTGCGGTCTGACCTGTGGTCTCGCCTGTGGTCGAGGGGTTTGCGGTCTGACCTGTGGTCTCGCCTGTGGTCTCGCCTGTGGTCTCGCCTGTGGTCTCGCCTGTGGTCTGGCCTGTGGTCTCGCCTGTGGTCTCGCCTGTGGTCTCGCCTGTGGTCTGGCCTGTGGTCTCGCCTGTGG
>JABHOG010000136.1 GCA_018694835.1 Planctomycetota bacterium
CACTGGAATGTCCGGACGCGGCGAGATGATGATGGGCCGCACTGGAATGCCCGGTCACGGCGAGATGATGATGGGTCGCACTGGAATGTCCGGACGCGGCGAGATGATGATGGGTCGCACTGGAATGCCGGGGCGTGGCATGCAGATGATGGGCGGTTCTAGAATGCCCCGACGAGCCCAGATGGCGACCTTCCAGCAGTGGAACGAGTGCTGCGGCGAAGGCGACTCTTCCGCCCGATCTCAGCGTCATGATGGAGGCCAGCGCAGCGGTGGAGGCCAGCGCAGCGGTGGAGGCCAGTGCTGCGGTGGAGGCCAGTGCTGCGGCGACGATGGAGACCGCGGCCATGACGGCCGGGGCGACGATGGAGACCGCGGCCATGACGGCTGGGGCGACGATGGAGACCGCGGCCATGACGGCTGGGGCGACGATGGAGACCGCGGCCATGACGGCCGGGGTCATGCAGAGTTCAACTTCGATGAGCCCCGAATGAAGGGCCGTATCATGCGATTCGAAGGGGGCCTCGACGAAGTTCCCGCAGAGATCCGCATGCACTTGCAAGGCCTCGAGGGGGTCGATCTTGAAGGGCACGAAAACGCCAAGGTGATCATGATTCGCTCCGAAGATTCGGAGGGAGAGATGCCAAGAGGTCTCCATCGCATCTTGCAAATGGGCGGAGAGCACGGCTCTACTGCCGAGATCGATGTTCACCGAGTCGAGGAAAGTGAGCACGGCGGTCAGATTGGCGATCGCGTTTTTCGCTGGACCGGCGATGAGGCCCCACACGAGGACGATGGATCGGCAGAGCGCCGGGGGAATGAGCATTCCTCCCGGAGACAGATCGATATCCAGCTGGAAGGGGATGAGTTTCCCGTCGACATTCAGAGCATCCTGAAGAAGGTTGGAGCCCTCCCACACGAAGGAACTGCCGCGATCGAGATACACACCATCGTCGGCAAAGATGGAGATAACGACGAGACCTGGGCACCAGGCGAGCATGTCTTTGAATGGAATGGCGATCTGGGGGATCTGGATGGTTCGCTCGAGGATCTCATCCGCGAGCAATTGATTTTGATCGACTCGGAGGGAATGAAGGCCAACGCGAAGAAGACCCCGAGGAAGAATCAGAAGGACATCAAGAACAACATCAAGAAGAACAACAACAAGAAGAAGAACAACAACAAGAAGAAGGACAAGAAGAAGAAGGACAACAGCAGCATTCTCGAACTGAAAGATGCTCATGTGCTGACCTTGAATGGAAAAGTCGTCCTCTAACGGGTCTTCTGGAGTGATTGCCGACCGATCGTCAGCATTCCCTCACCGAAGACCTTTCAGGTGCTTCCCCTCTGAAGGTGCGTCGCGCGATACGCGGGTCCCGCGTGTGCGTACCGGAGGCACCGATTCAGGTGCCTCCCCCGGACGGTCCGGGGGGGGCCTCGTTTTTTTGAGGTCCAGTGGGGTGACGAGAGCAGTGGGGCCCGAAGTCAGCCAACCGATACGGATCTTCTCACCAGCAGGGTTTTTCAGGGTTCGTCAGGATTCGTTACGGAGCATGAAAAAGAGGTCGGCAGTTCACTGCAGACCATCCCTCCGCGGGTCGCGAATCCACCGAAGCGCCTCGATACGACCTACGAGCCTGATTCCCGGCCCATTTCTCCCATCTTGAGAGCCACCAGCAGATTTCCACAGTGGCCCAGGAAATCGCTGGCAAGGACGGTTTATCGACCCGATCGAGCCACTGTCCCCTTTGAATACGGTCCTGCTGAGGAATCTCACCCTGTGGATTCGATCTCGAGGTGGATCGATCTACGAATTGCAGAAATTAGGACTCAAGGGGTCGTACCCAGGATGCCGAAGAATAGTCACAGAGGCGAGATACAGTGATATCGCGTTGAATTGGTACTGTGGGACCCTGTCGGCGAATCGCTGCAGGGCGATGAATTTGTACTTTTTTCAATAAAAGCCTCAAGATCCCCTCCAGTAAATCCGATCTTATTATCAGGAGACCATTTATTTGGGGTCTTCCCAGGAGCGGGATTTTGAGGGATTCTGTTCCTGGAGTGACGAAGTAGCCTCGAAGGGAAGAGGGGTTTTCCTATGACTACCAGTGGAGTGGACGGAATCGGTGGAGTGGGTGGAGTCGAGGGTCCTCAGCGGCCTGCAGAGACTCCCGATACCGACGGAGCGGGAGCCATCGACGGTCCCGGTCAGGTGGATGGCTCTGGAGGGCCTGAATCTCTTGAAGATGATTTCAAACCCGTGCCTGAATCGGTCAGGGATCACGCCAGATGGATGGGCCAGCTCAGCGAGATGGGACCCCAGACGGTCCAGGCTGGCAGTGATGTCGAGCGGATTGCAGACCAGGGCTTCAATTCAGAAGACGAGGCGAGGATTCAGCAACTCCTCGATCGTTTGCTGGAAGAGAGCCTTTAAGGCGTAACGGATCGAGTGGATCAGAGAAGAAGCCCCCGGACAGCGATGTCCGGGGGCTTCTTCTCATCCCGGCAGGATTGCACAGCGCCGGGCCGCGGCTTAGAACGGTGGTCTCTATCGACCCATGAGCCACAGAAGGAGCGACTTCATGAACGAAGAAACCGAGACGGACACGACAGCGGAGACGGATCTGATCAGTATCGATGATTTTGCCCGGGTGCAGTTACGTACCGCAAAGGTGTTGGAGGTGGAGCCTCATCCCAAGGCGGATCGCCTGTGGCTTCTGACCATCGATGGGGGCGACGAGAAGCGGCAGATCGTCGCTGGAGTGCGAACTCACTACACCCGTGATGAGTTGCTCGGGCGCACCATCATGGTGGTCTGGAATCTGCAGCCGGCGACGATTCGAGGTGTGGAGTCTCGAGGAATGTTGCTGGCGGTCGAGGATGCCGGCGTGGTACGACTGATTGGACCCGACGGCAAGGTTGCCCCCGGGTCCCAGGCTCACTGAAGATCGGAGTCCGACGGTGCTGGTCCACCTCTCCATCGAAAACCTGGGATTGATTGAACACGCTGAACTGGAGATGGGTCCAGGTCTTCAGGTCCTGACCGGGGAAACCGGGGTCGGGAAATCGATGCTGCTAGCTTCGATGGCGATTCTTCGAGGAGAGCGAACCCGTACCGATCTGGTCAGAAGGACCGCTGAACGCGCACGGGTCCGGGGAATCTTTCATTTCGATGGACCCACGGCGATGAAGATCTCGGAACTGCTCGGTTCGCCCATCGAGGATGGAGAACTGGTCATCGAGCGCGAGGTTCGTCGTGAGGGGCGAAGTCGCTGTCGTATCGATGGCCGTGAGAATACCACCACCATCTTGAGGCGCATCGCACCCCTGCTGATCGAGGTGATCGGCCAGGGCCATGCCCTGACATTGCTCCAACCCGGCGCACAACTCGATCTGCTCGACCGATTTGGTGGACTGCTAGAATTGCGCGAGGAGCACGCAAGAAGCTGGCATGAAGCGCGCGAGTTGGAGGTCAAGATCCACCGCATCGAGGAGGGAGTCCGCGAGCGTAGCGATCGACGGTTGTTTCTCGAACACATCCTCGAGGAACTGGACCAGGCCAACATCACCGGTGACGAACGTGAAAATCTCGAACAGGAACTGGAACTGCTGGAGGATCGAGATCAGTTGCTGGCATCGATCGAGACTGTGCGGCAGCAATTCGAGCAACAGGAGGGCAGCATCCTCGATCAGTTGGCAGGAACTCGCCGAGATCTTCAGGGGATGACTGCGCTTCACCCGGGGATCGAGGCGCTGGTCGAAGGTTGTTCCGAATCGTTGATTTTGCTGACGGAGGCTGTGCGTGGTCTCACAGATGTGGAGTCGAGCCTCGATCTGGATCCGCAACTCCTCGATCAGAAGCGCCAGCGGGTCGACCAACTGGTCACGCTCGAGAATCGATATCAGCGCAATGGAGATGACCTGATCGACTATCGAGATGAATGTCGGGAGGAACTGGCGATTCTCGGAGGAGCCGATGATGAGCTTCCTCAACTTCGCGAGGGTCTCCAGCGATGCATCTCACAACTCTCCGAGGGGGCCCATCGGCTCCACATCGCCAGGCTCGCAGTGGTGGTCCAGATGGTCGAGCAATCGACCGCCGAATTGACCGACCTGGGACTCGACAAGGCGCGCCTCGAAGGGCAACTGAAGACTCTGGAGCCCGCAGTGGGTTGGAATGGAATGGATGAGCGCGGAGCGGATCATTTCGAGATCCTGTTCTGCGCCAATCCGGGGGAATCCCTGCGATCGATCGGAGATGTCGCCAGTGGCGGCGAACTGTCGAGGTTGATGCTCGCCCTGCAAAGAGTACTGGCGGGATCCACTCGCACTGGAACCCTGGTATTCGATGAGATCGACGCCGGAGTCGGCGGGCGCCTGGGCGCGGCCATCGGTGAGAAACTCCATCAAATCGGGAACGACCACCAGGTGCTTTGCGTGACCCACCTTCCTCAGGTGGCCTGTCACGGAACGCGTCATCACCGGGTGATCAAGGAGTCTCGCGGGCAAGTGACCAGTACTCGAATCGAGGAGGTCACCGGAGAGTCAAGAATCCAGGAACTCGCCTCGATGTTGCGTGGTGATCGGGCTACCGAGAGATCCCTTGAAGAAGCGCGAGAGATGTTCACCGAGGCGCAAGGCCTGACCAGGGAATCGGGTCATTGAGTGCTGCTGCTACTCTTCTGGAGTTTCACCCCATCGGCGTGAGAAGGCCCTGGGGTGGGCGCCGCTTGCTCGAACATCTGCGTCCCCAACTTGCGATGGAAGAACCGGTCGGTGAGAGCTGGGAGATCGCCGATGTCGGGGAACAGCAGCAGACTTATCATTCGGTGGTGGCTCGAGGACCCGAGGCGGGTAGAACCCTGCGAAGCCTGATCGAGCAGTCTCCTCGGCGAATCCTCGGAGCAGAAGAACTGCCGCACGGTCCTGCAAGACTCCCTCTTCTGTTCAAGTTCATCGATGCCGCACAGGATCTGTCGGTTCAGGTCCATCCAGACGATGAACTGGCCATTTCCCTGGGACTCGGGCCCCGGGGGAAGAGTGAAGCATGGATCATCCTCGAGGCACTCCCGGGCGCACGCTTGCAAGTCGGATTGCGAGAGGGGTGGGATGTCGAGAGGCTGGTGGCTCGAGTCAGGGCTGGTGAGGAGATCGCCAGTGCATTGAATGAGGTTCCGGTGAAGCGTGGAGATATCATCTACTTGCCTGCCGGTACGATTCACTCGATCGGCGCCGGCATCCTGCTGGCAGAGATCCAGCAATCCTCCGATGTGACATGGAGGGTGGATGACGGAGGCCGGGTCGGCCTCGATGGGAAGCCTCGCCAGTTACACCTCGATCAGGTGCGGTGGACCACTCCCCCCGCCGGTTCGCCAGAGGTTCCGATCGGAAGAGATGAGGACGCCACCGGTTGGTGGCGCCCCATTCCAGAGGGACCGTTTTGGCTCGATGAGTTGAGGGGTCAGTTCGCTGGCCACTGGCCTGCAGACCCTCAGCGCTGCTCGATCCTGGTGGTGCTCGAGGGGCAGGTTCAGTTCGAAGGAAGTGAATCGATCCTGGCGGAGGGAGATGTTCGTCTGGTTCTTCCCAGGGGGGTAGAGGAGGCAGATTCTGACTCACCTCGGATGGAATCGAGTGCCGGGAGCTGGGTATTGTGCGCTTCTTCTCCACCGGGTGTGCGTTGACGCTGTGGGAGGTGCTGGCTACCATCCAGGTTCGGAGCGATGCAAACGGGGACCCTTTTGGAGAGATGCATCGACTTCCGGGAGGAGATGAAGATGGTCAGCGCCCGTAGACGCCCGCCTCGAGCGGGTTCAGGAAATCGTGGACCCCGACCCTCTGGAGACGTTCCACAGGACGCGGATTCCAGGGGCCAGTACAGACCCCCGCGAAAGAAGGGGGCCAATCCGATCGTTGTGATCGTGACCCTGGTCTTGCTGGTCGGGACGGGGGTGTTTTTCGTGTACTCGTTGGTCAATCGTCCGACGGAACCGAAGACAGTGGTGGTCGAGACCAACACCAACGAAGAATACAATGCGATCAAGCGCAGGATCCTCAAGTGCAAGACGATGGTGCGGGAAGTGGTGCGATTGCGAAGCGATGAGGACACTCAGCGATTTTCAAGAAAGTGGCTGGCGGCAAACGATTACACCGGCGCCACATTCGATCAACTCAGAGCGATGCTACAAGACGTGCGGAAGCCGGATGGGACTCTTCCCCAGGAGTTCTCCGGATACAACAGCGATTTTGGCGAGCTACAGACTTTGACCAATGATCTGATCCATGTGGCTCCACTCGGTGGCGACTGGGATATTGATGAGTAAACGGTTGGCCAAACGACCCCCCTCCCCTCCACGAGCGACTCCCAAGGCGCCTGTCGATCCCGATTCAAATGAGATTGATTTCGGCGATGTGACCCTGGGAATCACCGCATTGATCGGTATTCCGGTGGTGACATTGGTACTACTCGGCCTGATCGGAATGCCGTTTGGTGGTACATCTGGTGACAATCCTGAACAGGCGGAGCAGTGGAGACAGGTCAAACTCTATCGACCTTCCATGACCACTGAAGAAGCGCAACTCATCCTGACCAAGGTGCAGTTCTGGGTCGATGACCGGGCCAAAGACTACATACGGAGATCGAGACTGACGGAAGACTCGCACGAGAAGAACTTCTGGCAAGAGGTCGCCAAGGGAGTTCTCAGCCCTGCAGAAAATGAGTTGTCGGCCATCATCGATGCGGCAGCAAAGCAGAAGAAGATTCCAGAGGAGATCCGTGATGCGACGCTGCAGTGGATCTCGAAGGTCGACAAGTTACGCACTGAACTGGATCAGGAAGACCCTTTCCGGCAGATTCGCTGAGGGCTCATCCGCCCCATATGGCCCCATGGAAGCAGTTTCAGGTCGATCCAGAGGAGCGGCGTGATGCCCTCCCTGAACCGCCTCGGTCGAACCCGCGGATAGCGGCGGCCCGATCTGCGATTTCGTCGTATTCTTCATCAGGAACGGTAGGCGCCGCCGATGGTGCCCTGGAGCCCCGTTCCCGGGGTCATCATGGGTTCTTTCACCGCTGGTGAATGTATCAACGGCAGGTACCGGGTCATCCGTCAACTGGGTGCCGGGGCGATGGGTACCGTCTTCCTCTGCGAGGACATCCTCCAGGTCCGTCGCAAGGTCGCCCTCAAGGTGTTGCGTTCTGACCACCTGGAAGATTCCGAGGAGTGGTCCAAGGTCGAGTACGAGGCGTTGACCCGGCTTCGCCATCCAAACCTGGCTCGCGTTCACGACTTCGGCCGCATCACCGATAGCCATGACTGGTTCATCGTCAGTGAATTCATCCGTGGAGATGATTTGCTGGGAGCGTGCACGGCCTTCGAGGAGCAGGAATTTCTCGATGTAGTCGTGCAGATCTGCAGAGCGTTGGAGTACACCCACGTTCAAGGCTATGTCCACTTTGACATCAAGCCGGACAATATCCTGGTCACTCGGTCGAGAGAGATCGGTGAAGTGGACACTTCGAAGGTGGTTCAGGTCGAGGATCATCCGGCTTCTACCGATCGTTGTCTCGGCCCTCCTCGAGTGAAACTGATTGATTTCGGTCTTGCTGAAAAAATCACCGGGACTTTCGATTTCGCCATCAAGGGTACTCTCCATTATGTCGCTCCGGAGATCATTGAAGGTGGCACTCCCGATCGCCGTGCGGACCTCTACTCCTTCGGAGTCACCCTTCATCAGATCTTGACTGGACGTCTCCCCTTTGTTTCCGCCGATGGATCCTCTCAGGGTCGATCTGGGGGGAACTGGCGCGAGCAGATGCGTGCGGATCTGAAGGGAGAATCGGAGTACATCATCGAGATCGTGATCCGATTGCTCGAGAAGGATCCCGAGAATCGCTTTTCCAGTGCCCGTGAGATCATTCACGCACTCAGTGCCGGAGCCGGTCGCCACTGGCAGGTGGAAACTGCTGAGACCCAGTTGTCCTATCTCCACAGCAACCGTCTGGTGGGGCGGCGTCTCGAACTGGAGCACCTGCGTGAGAGTGCCGAGCGCAACCTCGGAATCTCGTTGCGCGAGGGGGGCAAGGAACACTCCGTCAACCTGGAAAGGCCACTGGTAATGGTCTCGGGTGAGATCGGAATCGGAAAATCGAGGCTCATCGACGAGTTCGGTCATCTGCTGAAATTACGAGAAGTCCCACTATTCTGCGGGAACTGTCACGAATCGGTCCAGGATGCCTACCACCCATTCCGCTCGATCATCGAGCAGCAGGCGATCTCGATTGGGTTCGAGTCCGAAATCTTCCGCAAGTACGAGGACTCACTGAGAAAAATCTGCCCGAGGCTGAGAGATTCCCAGGTGCCTTCGCAAGGAGATACTGGTGATCGCCCCGATCGTGAGCGAGTGCGATTCATGGATCAAATCGCTTCATTTCTCGAGGAATCCTCCGCCATCAAGCCCTGCGTGCTGGTCCTCAACAATCTTCACTGGGCGGATGATCCGAGCATCGCCCTGCTTTCACGTCTCCAGCAGAAACTGCAGAGAGAAGGAAGCCAGGCAAGAATCCTCATCATCGCGACGATTCGTGATGACGAGAAACGCTCGGCCGCCACGGAGGAATTCCTGGAGATGGTCGGTGCCTCTTCATCGATGAGCGAATTGAAATTGAAGAGATTTGGCAGGACTCAGATCACTGAGTTGATCCATCACGTTCTGCAAGCGGATGAGATTCCTTCGACATTCCTGGATCGACTGGAGGAGCGGACCGGGGGAAATCCGCTCTTCATCGTCGAGATGCTCAAGGTCTTGCAGGAGGAGGGAATCATCCAGAGACAGGGTGATGCCTGGACCATCCGGGGTGGGGGAGATCTCGCCAGGGTCGAGCTCCCCGCAGGCATTCACCAGGTCCTGAATCGTCGGGTGAAGGTGATCGGAGATGCGTCGAGAAGCATCCTCCGACTGCTGGCCTTGCATGGCCGTCCGGTACCACTTGGTCTGATCGAGTCGATCGATGGGCTAGGGAGTGAACTTCGCCAGCAGATCCGGGAACTGGAAGCGCGAGGAATGGTCGGAAGAAGTCTAGACAGTGGGCGTCCGGTCTACTCGATTCTCCAACCAAAATTGCGAGAGATCGTCAGCCGAGACATTCCTCCTGCGGAATCGCGGCGGTTACACGGAATGCTCGCGGATGCGATCGAGGAGCATCATCAGCAGGACCTCGACCCGGTTCGTGAAGAACTCTCCCATCATTACCAGTTGTCCGATCATCCGGAGCGGGCGCTGGAGCATCTGCTGGCTGCTGGGGATGCGATGAAGGAGATGCACGCGCACTCCAAGGCTCTCGAACATTACCGAGATGCGTTGCAGCAGATCGAAAACCAAGATGAAAGAATCTCCGACTGGCTCGCTATCCACGAGCGAATCGGCGATGCCGCAACCGTGGTTGGAGAACTGGATCTCGCTCAGTCATCACTGATGATCATCCAGGAAGCCCGTATCGAGCAGGAAGACCAGTCCGTGGAACTGGATCTATGTCGAGTCCGTGCGTTACGGAAGTTGGGCAAGATCGAGGAGATCCGTGGCGATTATCCTGGAGCACTTCGGCTGGTTCGTGAGGCTTCAGAGGTAGTCTCTCGTCTCGAAGGTGAAGAAAAAGATCGAGAGCAGATTTGCGTGCTCAGCCAACTGGCCTGGTTGAACGTTTGCATCGGAGATTATGACCGAGCGATGAAGATCAGCGGAGAAGGACTCTCCCTTGCAGGAGATTCGGAGCGGACCGCTGACCATGCGATCTTCTTCAGTTCTATCGGCAATGCTTCGCTGTATCGAAATGAGATGGACCAGGCGAAAGACTTCCATCGCCGAGCCCTGGAAATTCGTGAGGACCTCGGTGATGTCCCGGCAATGGTGAATTCGCTCAACGCATTGTCGGAGACCCATCTGGTATCGGGGGAGCCGATGGAAGCTCTCGAACTGGCACAACAAGCACTCACGATGGCCGAAGAACTGGGCGATCTGTCGGGTCAGGCGATCTCTCTTCATCGAGAAGGATCCGTGTTCCTGATCTGCGGCGACCTGGACTCCTCACTGAAGAAGATCGAAGCGTCGCTCGAAATCAGTCAGCAAAACCGGATGAGGTTTCTCGGGGTCCGTAATCATCTTGCCCGTGGCCGGATCCGCAGGATCCAGCGAGAGCATGGCGGAGCCGAGGGAGATCTGCTCCGAGCACTGGGTGTGCACGCTCGGGCAGGAACCGGGATCGGATTGCTGGAGTGCCTGGTCGAGTTGGCGGAACTGCACCTCGATGTGAAAGAAATCGATCGAGTCGAGGAGGAACTGGAGCGGATCCAGGTCATCCTCGGCGAGAATCCTCATCCTGGATTCGAGGGGAAAGCGGCACTGTTGCAGGCTCGCTGGCGTCGTGCCACGGGAGCCGATCCGACCGAGTCTCTCGAGTTGCTGATCTCGGCGGAGCGAACCGGGCAGACCTGTGGTGATCGTCACCTGCGTACCGAGGCGTTGATCCAGCAGGCGGAAATCCACATCGAACTGCGGAATCTGGATGAGTCTCGCCGCTGTTATGCAGAAGCGGATGAACTCCATCAGGCATTCGCCGAGAGATTGCCTCATCCACTGAGAGAGCATTATCTGACCCACAATCAACTCGGCGATGGCGCTGACGGAGAAGGTGTGGCTCGCGAGATTCCAGCCCTGGAGACCGCCACAGCGGCAACTCTTGTCGACAATAGTGCCGCCACCGTGGATCCCCAGGTCAATACTCATTCAGAGGAGATGTTACGGGTGGCCTCGATACTGACGGAGGCTGCAACAGTGGCGTTACCACGAGTCTTGATCCCGAAGGCTCTCGCCTGTTTGGTCCGGTCAACCGGTTCCAGTCAGGGTTGGATCCTGGTTCGTCGAGGAGATGAAGTACGGGTGATCTGTGCCGCGGATGCGGCTGGGGCGCCACTCAAGGGCCACCACGAGCGACTTGCCCTCGCTGCAGTCGAGGATGTCTGGGAGAGCGGTAAGTCGATTCTTGCCGCCAGGATCGTCGATGACCCGAGGGTTCAGGCGATGGAGGAACTGTACTCTTCTGGCATCCAGAGCCTGGCGGTGATTCCGCTGCGATCGGATGGATCGGTGCGGGCCATCGCCTATCTGGCCGATCCGGATCCGACCGCCGTGACCAGTGCCTCGGGCAAGACGCTGTTGGAGGCCCATGCCGGATTGTTGGGGCTATTGCTGCCGAGGAGCCAAGGGAGCCCCGCACGCACCTGACTTGCTTCACGCTGGCGGTTAATCTTACTTCATGCGAATCGCCTCTCTGACCTGCTCCAACACCGAGATCGTCTGCGCCCTCGGGTTGGCAGACCAACTGGTGGCCATCGATGATCACTCCGATCATCCCGAGTCGGTTTGCCGACGGGTCGAGAGGGTTGGACCCGATCTCACCATCGATGTCGAAGCTCTGGCCGGCACCGAGCCCGACATCGTGTTGGCATCGCTGACGGTTCCCGGCCACGAAAAAGTGGTGGAGCAACTGCAACAGCAAGGACTTCCACATGTGGCTCCCGATCCGAGATCACTCGCCGATGTCTTCCGAGATGTGCGCGAGATTGCCGAGTTGCTCGAGGTTCGCGCTCGCGGAGAAGCACTGTGTGGCTGGATGGAACGTGGACTTCAGCCTGTCGAGGGTAGAGATCGGCCGCCGATCCCGATCCTGGTCGAGTGGTGGCCTCGCCCCGTCTTCGTTCCGGGCCGCTATTCCTGGATCAATGAGATGCTGGAACTGGTGGGCGCGATCAATCCGTGGAGCGAGCAGCCCGCTCATAGCCTGGTGG
>JABHOG010000137.1 GCA_018694835.1 Planctomycetota bacterium
CCAGGATGGCACCCCAGACTTCTGCGACAGTTGCCCTCTCGATGCGGCTGGCGACAGTGACGGCGATGGAAGCTGTGATTCGGAGGACACCTGCCCAGGCGGCGACGATAATATCGATAGCGACCTGGATGGGACTCCCGACTTCTGCGACAGCTGCCCGCTCGACGCGGCCGATGATGTCGACGGTGATGGGTTATGTGCCAACATGGACGCCTGCCCCCTCGATGCTGATAACGATGCCGATGGAGATGGCCTGTGCGCAGATGTGGACACCTGTCCGTTTGACTCTGCCAACGATGCCGACGGCGATGGCGTGTGTGGCGATGTCGACACTTGCCCCGGAGGTGACGACAATGTCGACACCGATCTCGATGGCATCCCAGACTTCTGCGACAGTTGCCCCCTCGATGCGGCTGGCGACAGCGACGGTGATGGCAGCTGTGATTCGGAGGACACCTGCCCTGGCGGCGACGATAATATCGATAGCGACCAGGATGGAACTCCCGACTTCTGCGACAGTTGTCCTCTAGATGCTGAAAACGATGCCGATGCAGACGGTCTGTGTGGAGATGTGGATGCTTGTCCATTAGACGCCGACAACGACCTCGATGGAGATGGTATCTGCGGCGACGTCGATGCCTGCCCACTCGATGCCGACAATGATGTCGATGGAGACGGGCTGTGCGGCGATGTGGATCCATGCCCTCTTGATAGCGACAACGACCTCGATGGCGATGGCCTGTGTGGTGACGTAGATCCGTGTCCTCTCGATGCCGACAACGACCAGGACGGTGATGGTCTCTGTGGAGATATTGATCCTTGTCCTGTGGACCCACTCAACGACTCGGATGGCGATGGCAGCTGTGATTCGGCGGATATCTGTCCGGGTGGCGACGATTCCATCGATACCGATGCAGATGGGATCCCCGACTTCTGCGATGCTTGTCCACTCGACGCTGATAACGATGCCGATGGGGATGGGGTTTGTGGTGATCTCGACCCTTGCCCAGCGGATCCGCTCGACGATTCCGATGGCGATGGTGTTTGTGATCAGGAGGATCTGTGCCCTGGTTCAGACGACAGCATCGATTGCGATGGGAACGGAGTTCCGGACGGTTGTGACCTTGCTGCAGGAGCAGAAGATTGTAACGGAAACGGGGTTCTCGACAGTTGCGACCTGGCCGCCGGAGCGGCGGATTCCAACGGGAACTCGATCCCCGATGAGTGCGAAGAGACCCTCTTCAAGCGCGGAGATGCCAACGGCGATGGAGTTTTCGATATTGCCGATGCGATTCGCTCACTGGGATATCTCTTTTCGGCAAATCCCATCGACTGCCTGGACGCCGGTGACGCCAATGACGACGGCGTGATCGACGTGGCGGATGCGATAACAGTGCTCGGCAGCATCTTCAGCGGTGCAGCCTTGCCTCCCGCGCCAGGACCCTTCACCTGTGGAGGAGATCCGACCGTCGATGCACTGGATTGTGCCATCTACAACAGCTGTCCCTGAGGCCGCTTCACGCCCCATCTGACCCGATGAGTCGGGGGGGGCGTGGCAGCGTGCCCTTGCCCCAGCCCCGCTTCTCATCGATGCTGGCCATCGAGAGGAGACGGTTTGGCTTCATCACTTCAGATCCTGGCATATGAAGAAACCCCGCTGGGGATTCTCTGCTTGCGCCGTCGCGAGCTGCTGTCTGACCCGGGAACGATGGTGACGGAGATCACCCTCAATCACGAGTTCTTGATGTCTAGTTATCACACCGATTCTGAGCAGGCTCTTGCTCGGATGGGGCTCGAGTTCCATGGCGGGGCGAACCTGTCTCTGATGATCGGAGGGCTCGGATTGGGTTACACCGCCCAGGCGGCTCTCGATCATGATTCAGTGAGATCTGTCGAGGTGATGGAATTGTTGGGCCAGGTGGTGGTGTGGCTCGAAGAAGGGCTGGTTCCCCTTTCTGAATCGCTCAATAGTGACGATCGTTTTTCAGTTCAGGTAGGCGATGCATACAAGAAACTGTGGCAGCCTCCCGCTGAGCAATACGATCTGATTCTCATCGATATCGACCACTCCCCCGATGATCGCCTTGGTTCGGTGGACCAACGATTTTACGGTGAGGAAGGACTGTTCCATGCACGCCAGCACCTGGCTCCGGGTGGAGTACTGGGGATCTGGTCCTACGAGGAAAGTTTGCAGCTGGCAACTGCGATGGAGCAGGTGATGGACCGGGTGCAGGTGAAACCTGTCACTCATGTGAACTTGCTGATTGATCAGACACAGACGGACTGGCTCTATTTCGGAGCCATCGAGCAGGGTGACCAGTAACAAGGAGGCGGGATGGTAGTCAGTCGGATGCCCTGGTTGGGGTTGGTGGTTTTACTGCTTTCTCCCGCATTCGATTGGGGATGCTCAGGAAGTTCGAATAGCGCGAGAGACGCTCAGCGACCGGTGGTCGCCATCTATGATTCACGGGCAGTGGCCATCGCATTTGTCGGAAGCGAAATCTTCGCCGAGTCGATGAAAGAAGTTCGTAATGAGTACGATCAGGCGACCGCTGCGGGAGACGCCGCCACGCTGGATCGAATCCAACTGATGATGCAACAGCGACAGAAGATATTGCATTCACAGGGTTTTGGAACGGCTTCAGTCGATGAAATACTGGCCCACTATTCAGGATTACTTGCAGTCCTTCTGAAAGAATCTGGAGCATTCATCCTGATCTCGAAATGGAACGAGGATGAACTGGCACAGCATTCAGGAGTCCCCCACAAGGATGTAACCGTGGCGCTGATCGATCTCATCACCACTGACCCGAAGCAGCGCCAATCTGCGCTTGAAATCCTCGATCACGATCCTGTAGCAAGTGAGACCATCGAAAATCATCAAGACTGAGTTGAACCAGTCGACAGGGAGGTCTCCGGTGGAGCAATTGCCGATCGCTCGAATTTCTGCGTTTGTCGGGGAACGACCATACTCTGGTAACATCGCATCTGTGGTGCGGCTCCAGAAGATGCTCTCCGACGAGGTCTTGCAGGCGCTTGCGCTGCGTAATGGGGATTCGGAAACGGCATACCTGCTCGATTCAGGCAAAGGTCGCTGGCAACTGCGCTGGTTCACTCCGGGAGTGGAGGTCGACCTCTGTGGTCACGCGACCCTGGCTGCGGGCCATCACCTGCTCGAGGAGTCTCTCGCCAGTGGCCCCATCATTTTCGAAACCCTGGCCGGAGAATTGATCTTCGATGTGGCTGTGGATGGTCGGCTCTCTCTCGATCTCCCCATCGACAGTCCACGGCAACACCAGATGCCTGCAGGATTGCTCGCTGCACTGGGCATCGGAGAATCCGATGTTCAGGCGGTGCATCTCTCCCGCGACCTGATCATCACGGTCGGTGAATCACGGACCGTGTCTGAACTGTCACCGGACCATCTATTCCTTCAAACTCTTCCATTCCGTGGCATCGCGATCACTGCGGCAGGAGATGGCGCTGTCGATTTTGTCAGTCGTTGGTTTGGCGGCGATGGAATCGGTGTGGTCGAGGATCCTGTGACCGGTTCAGCCCATGCAGCACTGGCGCCTTTGTGGGGAAAGCGACTCGACAAGACTCACCTGGAAGCGCAGCAACTGTCTCGGGAGACGGGAGCACTGACCTGCATCGTCAATCGAGAGCGAGTTACACTAGTGGGGCGTTGTCACAGCTGGCTGCGAGGAACCGTTCAGATTGACCCACCTTCGTCAGGATGAAAATATGGATCTTGAGACCTTCTGCATCATCGTGGGTGTCTACGAGATCATGATCGGAATCCCGTTGCTGGTGAAGCCGCTGGCTGCCGGGCGCTGGCTGCAGGGTGCGATGAAGGAAGACACACTGCTGAGATCATTCTGCTTGTTGTTTCTCATCCTCGCTGTGCTGGTCCTTACCCGGGATGCATCGATCGGAACTGACGCAGCAGGATTGGTGCGTCTGCTTGCCTGGGCGACCGCAGTGGAGTGTCTTGTATTCTGTTGGTGGACGAAATGGGCCCGTGAGATCACCCTCTGGTTCTGTGATAAGTCCCACTGGATGAGGTCTCTCGGCATTCTGGCGACAGCGCTCGGGGTGTGGTTACTGAAGGTGAGCGGTTCGGTGGCCATCACTGGCTAAGAGAGGCATCCGATGAAAATCGTGTTCGCGCTTCCACTGGTGGGATTGGCCCTCTTCTGTGTTTATGGCTTTCTTGCGTCAGCAGAAGCTTCGGATCCCTCCGAGCAGTTCCGTTGGCGATCCGGTTATACAGTGCTGGGCCTGTTGTCGTTACTGGGGGCGCTGGCGCTGCTCTTTGGCAAGCGGAACTCCGACTCTGATCGGTAACTGCCGAAGGAGTGCACGATGAAACGCTACGTACTGCTGTGTGCGGTATCCGGGCTGGGCGGTCATCGCCTCTTTCATCGCAGGAGGCTTCGGGCCCGCTGGGTTATCGGGAGGTCTCGTGACGGCACCCCTGATCGGGGTCAGCGCTGGATGGGTCTATCGACCGGGTCCATCGCTGGCGCTGGCCTGGCAGGGTGGTGATGTCGTTGTTGACCCTCTATCTGTCCGCAGTCCTCTTTGGCCTGGCCTGGGGTATCACCGATGCCATACAGGGATTGCTGGGGGGGGGCACCGAGAGGCATCATCGAGGTCGTTTACCAGGCCATCCTTGCGACATTCTACGGTGTCACCGCTAGCGGATTTGTGGTCTTCCTGTGGCCCCTTGCCCATCTAAATCACTGGCTGATGGGCCATCTTGCAGGGCATCATGCTACAGCAGGACCTTCGAGTAGTAGATCAGGGCCCCCGGAACAGGAGAAACCATGACGCAGGATCTCGCACCACAATACGTCGGTTTCTGGCTTCGGACCGTTGCCGCATTGATCGATTCCCTGCTGCTCCTGCTGATTATTCTTCCCGTCACGATCTTCACCTTCGGCTGGTCGTCGATTGAACTCTGGGGCGACTTACTCGGTGTCACCAGTGTGGGAGAACTGATGGAATTGCTCGAGGCCTTGGAGGAAGTGGAAAAAACTACGGGAGGTTTCGGCGGAACGATCAACTTTTTGATCTCATGGGTATTGCCGGCGCTCGCCGTTGTCGTGTTCTGGATCGCCAGGCAAGCGACACCGGGAAAGATGGTTTTTTCGGCGGTGATTGTCGATGCGACCTCCGGAGAAGCCCCCAGCGGCGGGCAGATGATTGGCCGCTATCTCGGCTATTTTATCGCCCTCATTCCTTTAGGCCTGGGGATCTTGTGGGTCGGCCTGGATCCGAGGAAACAGGGGTGGCACGACAAGCTCGCCGGTACCGTTGTGATCAGGAAACGAAAGTAGTTCCCTCACCTTGGTCACCTGTGTCATTGACCCCCTCGGGGCTTGCGGTGTACCGTCACTGTGAAGTGCAGATCCCGTCACATCGTGAGGAGGCCCCATGTTCACCGTCACCAAGGATATCCAGCTGCCCTGTACCGTCACCGGCTCGTGGCCTCGGCCCCAGTGGTTTGATGACAGCATGTGGGGTCGGCCTCTCGACACTTGCATGATGGACACCAACTTTCGTGAGAAGTACCAGGATGCCCTCGCCACCATCATCTCCGATGAAGATCGTGCCGGTCTCGACATCCTCACTCACGGTGACCTGCACTGCGACAACGACATGGCGGGTCGCTCCTGGCATCATTATCCGCTGCAGCGCTGGGCCGGTTTCGATGGAGATCATCTTCAATCGGAAGAGACTCGCTCGCCGTGGTTGCGCTATCCGCCGGGGACCTTGCTCAACGAGATCTACACCGGATGGCGCTGGCCGCGAGTGGTTGGCAAGATCGAACATCGTCCGCTCGATTACGACAAGATCTGGCGCATCGCTCAGGCCAAGACCGACAAGCCGGTGCGCTTTGGCACCTGTTGTTCGCAGGTGATGGGGTTGTTCCTCGACATTCACACCCCCCACTACAGCGATAACCAGGAACTGATCTGGGACATGGCGGTGGCGATGAACACCGAACTGCATCGGCTCAAAGATGCCGGTTGTCAGTGCATCCAGATCGAAGAACCGACGCTGCACTTCTGGGCCAATACCTACGGTAAGGACAGTGACGAGGTCCAGTTCATGCTCAAGGCATTCAACCGCGAGGTGGAAGGTCTCGAAGACATCGAACTGTGGATCCACACCTGCTGGGGTAACCCCAACATGCAGCGAGTGATCGACAACGACAGTTACGAGGAATCATTTGACCTGTACATGAACGAGTGCAAGGGCGATGTCTGGACCGTCGAGATGACCGATCGCAGTTTCCGCGAGATCGAGATGTTCGGTGCCGGCAAGGGCAACCTGCCGAAGAAGGTCTGCATCGGCGTGGTTAGCCATCGACACTTACAGGTCGACAGCCCCGAGCAAGTCGCCGAGCGCATCCGTCATGCCTTGAAGTACATCGCTCCCGAGCAGCTGATCATCTCGAGTGATTGCGGCTTCGGTCGCCAGGGTTGCAATCGTGACATTGCCTTCTTCAAGGCAACCGCCATCGCCCAGGGGGTCAACATCATCCGAGGCGAACTGGGACTCCCCATCCGTGACATCCGCGCTGTGGTGCCGGAGCTGCAGACAGATATTGTGCCGAAGGTTGAGGCGTGAAAGGGAGATCGAGGCGATGCAGATGAAAAACGTGATCGCTCTCGTGATCATGGCTTTACTGTTGCTGGTGCTCGTGCCGATGGCCATCATCTTGAATCCCGAGCCTCCTTCCTTCAAGCATCTGGCGGGCCGTGTGGATCCGTTGCCAGCGGCTCTTCAGGGGAGTGTAGGAGTTTACTACCATTATTACGGCTGGCCGGATGGCCTTTCGGTCCTGGTGATCGACCATGTGAGCGGGAAGCAGCTAAAGCCCGGCGAGGATTCCCTTGTATGGGGATCTTCGGGGACGGGCAACCTCAGCGGAAGCGGTGGGGGTTCACTCTGGTTTCGCGCTCGATTTGTGCGTGAAGTTAACACCGTCATCTCGGTCGGCGTTCGTTCCTCTGGGGACAGGCGTGATGTAAAGATCAGTTTAGAACATCGCTTCGAGTCATCGGATTCCATCTTCGCCCAGATGGTTGTCGAAGGCATCGACTACGAGGTCACCAGCGACACCGTTTTCTTCATCGATCATCAACTGGACGGAACCCACGAGGTGAAAAAAATTGACTTCGATCTCACCGAGCTGGTGGGCGAATCGGAGGACCGATCTCCTTGGATGCGCGGTGTTCCGACCACGGGCGGAATCGAAGCCTTTCTCGTGCAGAATTCGGTCATCCAGGAATTGCTGGTGCCTGGATATCAGGAACAGAAGTGATGGAGCCGGGTTCACTGGCAGGATGAAAGCGGGCCCCCCCACCAGCGACATCCGTGCTGTGGTGCCGGGGCTGGAGACGGACATCGTGCCCAAGGTTTAGGCGTAAACGGGATTCAGGAGCAATGAACAAGAAAAACATGATCGCGATTATTTCCATGGTGATGATCTTGCTGGTGCTCGTCACCCTTGCCATCGCCGTGATCGGGCAACCCCCGCGGATGGTCCATGAAGATGGTGTTGTGGATGATCTTGATCTCTACTTCCATTACTACGGCTGGCCGGATGGAATGTCGCTGCTGGTGGTCGATCATGTGAGCCTGAAACAGCGCAAGCAGGGCGAGGAGGAATGGGGTCGCTGGAGGGCTGGAGGTTCTAGCTCTACAAATAAGCGATCAGGAGCAGTCCCCTGGGGACGTCCTCATTATCGGCACAGTGAAGATAAGCTCATCACGATCGGAATTCGATCCTCCGAGGGAAGACGAGATGTAGAGGGCGATAAAATAGCCGAGATAGAAGTTCATTTCAGTCACGAGTTTAATTCTCAGAAGCCCTTCTTTGGACGCCTGGATATCGAAGGCGGCACTCTCGAACTCTCCAGCGACACCATCGTGTTTGTAGATCATCAGCTAGATGGGTCCTTCACGGTGAATCGAATCGAAACGGACCTTACCGATCTGGTCGGTGTCGCTGGAGATTTTGAGGATGTGCCGTCCGGGATCCGTGGGGTGCCGCACCGAGATGACATCAAGGCCTATCTTCTCGAGAGTTCTTTCATCCTCGAGCTGTTGGGTGTCGACAAGCAGGAACAGAAGTGACGGATCCTGGTTCACTGGCCGGCTGGCCGTGGGACTTCCCACCTGTGCCATCCATGCCGTGGGTGCCGACAGTGGAGGTGTGATGGCACATCTGAACGAGGATCAAAAACATCAGTTCGCCGAGAAGTGCCGGGTAAATTTTCGAGCTCGTTGGCGCGTCATCTCGGTTTGTTTTCTTGCAGTGTTCGTGATGATCATCTTTGTCATCCGCGATCCTTCTAGTGAGAGTTCCACCACTGAAATCGTGCAGTATCTCTGTACTGGAACGCTTCTTTTCGGTGTATTGTTTCTTGCAGGACAAAATCTCACAGAAAACCGTTGTCCTGCTTGCAACGTTTGGCTGGGACGGCGGCGCTGGCCGCATCCGGACAGAGGATCGATGAGGTTCTGTTCAATGTGTGGGGTGGAGTGGTTTTCCGACTCCGGAGGCGGGCCGTCATGATCGGTGCAAGGAGCGGTATCGCCGATGACTGGGACAGCAACACCGCTGCCGACCGACCTTGTGGCAGCAACCTTCACGCCGATGAAGAGCAATCGTGCCATCGACCTGCAGCGCATTGCCCATGAAGAAGGGATCGAGTTCGTGCAGAAAAAAAACGTGATTGCGCTCGTGATCATGGCTTTACTGTTGCTGGTGCTCACGTCGCTGGCCATCATCTCGAATCCCGCAGCCCCTCTCCTCACGCATCTGGCGGACCGCGTGGAACCGTTGCCAGCGTCTCTTCAGGGGAGTGTGGGAGTTTACTGCCATTACTACGGCTGGCCCGATGGAATTTCGGTCATGGTGATCGATCAGTTGAGCGGGAAACAGTTGAAGCCCGGCGAGAGTGCCCATGTTTGGAGGAGTGTCTCTCAACCAGGAGCGAGTTTTTCCATCACTGACCGAGGATTATTTGCAGGATGGGAGCGGGTTTCCTACATGACCAAAGTCCAGCAGGATTTCGGAGTCGCCATCCAATCTTCCCGTGAATTGCGCGATGTAGATGTACAGATTGCTCATCAGTTTATTTCAAACGACGCCAATTTTGCCACGATGTTCGTTAAGGGTGTCCATTACGAAGTCACCCGTGACACCGTCTTTCTCATCGAACATCAACTGGATGGAACCCACGAAGTGAAAATAATTGAAACCGACGTCTCCGGCCTGGTGAGCGAAGTGCTGGAACAATATCAAGAGATAGGTGTCCCCGCCATCGACAGTCCACTCATCGAGGAGTTGTTGACTGTTGACGAGAAAGAAAAGAAGCACCGGTGAAGAAGCCCGTTTCGCGGTCAGGGATGATCTGAAACAATCCACCCGCGCCACCGGAACTATCGGTGTGGATCGTCGAAGCGTGAAGAAGGGATCGAGTCCGTGCAGAAGAAAAACATGATCGCGCTCACGATCATGGCTTTATTGTTGCTGGCGCTCACATCGTTGGCCATCATCTCGAATCCCGCAGCCGCTCGCCTCCGGCATCGGGAGGGGCGCGTGGAACCGTTGCCATCGGCTCTTCAAGGGAGTGTGAGAGTTTCCTACCATTACTACGGCTGGCCGGATGGACTATCAGTTCTGGTGATTGACCATGTGAACGGAAAACAGCTGAAGCCCGGGGAGCATTCTAATGTGTGGGTTGTTTCGGGGGGGTCTAGTGTCAGAGGAGGCGGTGGGACACTCTGGTTTCGTTCTCGATATGCGCGTGAAGTAAAACGCACCATCACGGTCAGTGTTCAGTCCTCCGGGGACAAGAGAAACATAGAGATGAATTTAGACCATCGGTTCGAGTCATATGATGCCTTCTTTGCCCGTATTCTGATCGGTGTTCCCGTCAAGAGCTACGCGGTTACCAGCGACACCGTTTTCTTCATCGATCATCAACTGGACGGATCCAAAGAAGTGAAACAAATCGACATCGATCTCTCCGACCTTGTGGGCGAAGCGGAGGACGGGGCTCTCCAGATGCGCGGTGTCCCGACCGGGGAAGAAATAGAAGCCTATCTTGTCAACAAACCTGCCATCCTGGAACTGTTGTTACCTGAAAAACGGGAACAGAAGTGATGGCGGTAGCAACTCCGCTACTGACCGGCCTGGTCGCCGCGACCTTCACCCCGCTGAAGCACGCTGGCGACATCGATCTGGGCAAGATACCCGCTGCTTGTGATTTCGTGCTGGGACAGGGTGTTGAGGGTCTGTTTCTGTGCGGGAGCACCGGAGAATCTCCGTCGTTGACCACCGAGGAGCGGATGCAAGTGGCTTCTGCTTATCACCAGGCTGCTGCGGGCCGGGTTCCGGTGGTGGTTCATGTGGGTCACAACAGCCTCAGCGATGCGCGCACTCTGGCGGTTCATGCCGAACAGATGGGGGCGGATGCGATCGCTGTTGTACCGCCGTCGTATTTTCCCCTGACATCCGTCGAGGTGTTGATCGATTGTCTTCAGCACATCGCAGAGGAAGCACCGGAAACTCCCCTCTACTACTACCATATCCCCCCCGTCACCGGAGTCGATCTGTCGATGATCGAATTGCTGGAGCGTGCGGATTCGTTGCCAACGCTGGCCGGCATCAAGTTCAGCGCGCCACAGTTCGAGGATCTCAAGGCGTGCGTCGAATACGAATCGGGGCGATACAACATCCTGTTCGGTTGTGATGAACTGTTGCTGTCTGGGCTGATGGCGGGGGTCGATGGAGCGGTTGGCAGCACCTATAACTTCATGGCCCCCCACTATCTCCGTGTCATCGAGGCCTTCAAGTCGGGAAAGATCGATGAGGCGAAACAGTATCAAGCGGTGGCGACCGCACGGGTCGAGGAGATCCTCCGCCATGGCGGGCACAACGCTCTCAAGGCGGCGATGGGGATCCTCGGAGTCGACTGCGGCCCGCCGCGATTGCCGTGGAAATCACTTTCTGCAACTTCCCTGGCGGCGCTGGAGAAGGGACTGGCCGATGCAGATTCGTAGGCTGCTGTTCTCGATCCTGCTGCAGCTCCTGCTCGTCATCCCGGTGACGGCACAGGAACCGGCTTCGATCGGCTTGAGTTTTTCACTGCTGCCCGATGTTCCGGCAGCGATCGGCCTCGGTGGACCGCTGGTGGGAACCCACGATGGGGCACTGATCGTCGCCGGTGGTGCCAACTTCCCGACACCGTTGACCGAGGGTGGCCCCAAGGTGTGGCACGATGAAGTTTTCGTGCTGTTGCCCGGGGCCGAACAGTGGCTCACCGGTCAGAAATTGCCACGCCCGATCGCCTACGCATCGTGTACCTCGACAGCGCGAGGAATCGTCGTCGTGGGTGGTTCCGATGCCGATCAGGTCTACTCGACGGCGTTCCTGATGCGCTGGGATGCAGACTCGAAACAGGTCCTCTTCGAGTCGTTACCCGATCTTCCAGCGGCGAGTGCCTTTGGATCGGCCGAGTCGATCGGCGATATCGTTTATCTGTGCCAGGGCAAGCACCAAAAGAGCGATCTGCAACTGACCGGGGGTTTTTGGCAACTGAACCTGGGTGCGATCGACACCGGTTGGCAATCGCTACCGGAACATCCGGGTCCGGTGCGCTTCAAGATGAGCACCGCAGTGCAACAGGGGCCCGGCGGCGAAGCGTGTCTGTTCCTCTTTTCGGGAACGAGCACCAGCGAGACCGATCAGGGTGATCCACGCTTCCATGCCTACACCGACAGCTACCGATATTCGCCATTGGAGCGGCTATGGAGTGAGGTGGCTTCGCTACCAAAGCTCGATGATCCGCGGCATCTGGCGGGTGAGGAGAAGTTCGCCAACGAACGCTGGCCCATCTCTGCCTCCTGTGCAGAGTCGGTGGGAACTCGCACGATCGTGACCTTCAGCGGTTCTACCGACCGCTACATCCTCGACGACAACGGCAAGGTACTGCCCGCAGCCGTGAGGCCACAGTTCTTGCCCAGGGTGCTGTCGTACGACACCGTCACCGATCGCTGGAGCGATGTGGGCCGCATGCCTGTGGCAGTGGTGACCACCGAGGCGGTGCACTGGCAGGGGCAGATCGTCATCCCCTCCGGGGAGACGCAGCCGGGCATCCGGACGCCGAAGGTACAGGCGCTGTCACTCGAATCCACCGCAGCAGTGGCCCACTTCGAAGCCCTCGATTATGCAGTCCTCGGTCTGTACCTCCTCTTGATGGTGGCGATCGGCATCTACTTCTCTCGCAGGAGCTCCACTACGGATGACTTCTTCCTGGCGGGACGAAAGATCCCCTGGTGGGCGGCGGGACTGTCGGTATTCGGCACGCAACTCTCTGCCATCACCTTCATGGCGATCCCGGCGACATCCTACGGCTCCGATTGGCGTCGTTTTGTCGGCTCGGTGATGTTGCTACCGGTGATGCTGCTGGTGATCTACTGCTTCCTGCCGCTGTTTCGGCGCCTCGATGTGACGACTGCCTACGAGTACCTGGAAGCGCGCTTTTCGGTGGCGGTACGGGTGCTCGCCAGCGCCATCTTCATCCTGTTCCAGCTGGGACGGATGGGAATCGTGCTGCTGCTGCCGGCGATCGCGCTGTCGGCGGTGACGGCGATGGACACCTACCTGTGCATCGCCCTGATGGGGCTGCTGGCGACGATCTACACCGTGCTCGGTGGCATCTCGGCGGTGATCTGGACCGATGTGTTGCAGGTTTTCGTGTTGATCGGTGGCGCGCTGCTGTGCCTGATCGTGACGATTCAAGATGTGGGCGGATTGTCTGCGATGATCGAGGCGGCTCAGGTGTCCGACAAATTTCACATCTTCGACTGGCGCTGGAGTAGCTCTGACATGGTCGCCTGGGTGTTGATGGTTGGCTTCCTCTTCACCAACCTGGTGCCCTACACCAGCGATCAAACGGTGATCCAGCGCTACCTCACCACCCCCGATGAGAAGCAAGCGGCCAAGGGGTTGTGGCTCAATCTGATCATCACGATTCCGACGGGAATCCTCTTCTACGGACTCGGCACTGCGCTGTATGTCTACTACACATCGCACCCGCTGGAGCAGGCGATGCTGCCGGCGGCGAGCGATCAGCTGGTGCCGTGGTTCGTGGTCACGCACCTGCCATCGGGGGTCGCCGGTGTGGTGGTGGCGGGGATCTTTGCCGCGGCGATGAGCTCCCTCGACAGTTCGATGAACAGCATCAGTGCTGCGGTGGTGAATGATTTTGTCGGTCGCTTCTCGGCCAAGGGCAGGCAACAGGATTTCCTGAAGCTGGCTCGGCGGTTGACCCTGGTGCTGGGTGTCATCGGTACCGGAGCTGCCATGGTGCTGGCGACCTACGAGATCAAGTACCTGTTCGATTTCTTCCAGAGGGGGTTGGGGCTCTTTGGTGGAGGGCTGCTCGGGGTGTTCTTGCTGGCGGTGTTCACGCGCCGTTGTAACGCCATCGGTGCACTGGTGGGGCTGGTTTCGGGGGCGTCCGCGACCATCGCTGTGGCGTTTGGCACCGACATCAATTTCCTGCTGTATGCTGCCATCGGTTCGTGCACCTGCTTCGTGGTCGGCTATCTGGTTAGCCTGGTGACCGGTGGCCAGGATCGCGACCTGGCCGGCTTGACACTGGCGACGCTGAGGGATGTCCGCAATGACGCTGGATGATCTGACACCTCTCCTGCAAAGGTATCGCTCCGACCTGGTCGGAGAAACGCTCCCCTTCTGGCTCGAGCACGGTTGGGATCGCCAGCATGGCGGCATCGTCACATCGCTCGA
>JABHOG010000023.1 GCA_018694835.1 Planctomycetota bacterium
GACTCGCCTGTTCGAATTCATGGCGTTGTAGTTGTAGCGATTGTCGATGGCTCGAGTGTATCGAAGTTCACCTTCATTTTTGATCTGGTTAAATCCCCAACCGCCATCCTCCGGCTTCCAGCCAGAAGAAGTAGTCCAGGGGGGATCGATCAGTCCTTCTTCCTCGACGCTACTGTCGTGGATCAGCGTCCAGAAGTGGCGCTGGGTCTCATTGGGCTTGGCTGCGAGTTTTCCATCGATCCACACATCTCCGTCGACAATTCGGATCGTCTCGCCCGGCAAGCCAGCCAACCTCTTGATGTAATTTCGTTCACGGTTGAACTTGAAGACCACAACATCCCAGCGCTTGGGCTCCTGCCAATCATAGGCGAATTTATCGACCAAGATCTTGTTGCCACCCAGGATGTCGGAATACTCCACGACTACCGGAAAGATGTAGGTGCACTCGCGACACCAGGTTTGTAATGAGGTAGCGCTCGCTCTTCGCAGGGACTCTGCCGCTGGATGTGTCTGTTTACATGCAGGACATGTGATGTTGGGTTTTCCTGAGGTGGCCACCTTGATGGGGATCCCTTTCTCAGGGCAGAGGCCATCATAGATTTCCAGGTAACTTCTCAGTTGAATCTTGTTGGTGAGACTATCGCTACTGATACCCACATGGTTTTTGGTTCCACAGTTGGGGCATTCGGGCGATACGTGAAGACCGTTGAGGCCAGGGGCCATCGAGCCGGTTGGAATTTCGTAGGACTCGACGAAGAAGTGGCGGATCACCAGTGCCAGTAGTATGGCCACGGTTAGCGCTTCAATGTTTTCTCGCAGCGCTCGCCATTTCACTTTTTCTTGTCCTCCTCATCGAGCCGCAGGATCGCCATGAATGCATCTTGAGGGATCGCAACGCTGCCCACCTGCTTCATGCGCTTCTTCCCCTCCTTCTGCTTCTCAAGCAGTTTTCTTTTCCTCGAGATGTCGCCGCCGTAGCACTTCGCCGTAACATTCTTCATCAATGCTCGTATCGTTTCACGGGCGATGATCTTGCCTCCGATGGAAGCCTGGAGAGCGACCTGGAACATGTGTCGAGGAATCACATTTTTCAGTTTCTTGAGTAAGAGGCGACCTTTTCTCTCGGCGATATCCTTGTGGATGATGACGCTGAGAGCATCTACAGATTCTCCGTTGACCAGGATGTTGAGCCTCACGAGGTTATCCTTGCGATAACGATTGAAGGTGTAGTCGAGAGTCCCGTATCCGCGGGTCGATGATTTCAATTTGTCGTAGAAGTCAGAGATGATTTCTGCGAGCGGCGCTTCGTAGCTCATCTGGACCCTGGTAGGGGACAGGTAATCGGTTTTCTTCCACTCGCCACGTTTTTCGTCCATCAACTTCATCACTGCTCCGATGAACTCGGTGGGAACGATGATGTGAGCATCGACGATCGGTTCTCGGATTTCTTCGACGAGCATCACGTCGGGTAACTGGCTGGGACTGTCGATGAGAAGGGTCTTCTGATCTTTTTGGAGGATCTCGTAGGTGACGGTGGGGGCGGTCTGGACCACCGAGATACCAGATTCTCGCTCGAGGCGCTCTTGTACAATTTCCATGTGAAGCAAACCGAGGAATCCGCAGCGGAATCCGAACCCCAGGGCATCGGATGATTCGGGTAAGAAGGTGAATGAGGGGTCATTCAGCCACAATTTGTCGAGAGCGGTGCGGAGATCTTCGTAGTCTCCACTCTCAGCAGGGTACGTGCCGCAATAGACCATCGGACTGGGATTCTTGAAACCTGCCAGGCTTTCGGTGGATCCACTGAGTCTGGTGGTCACCGTGTCGCCGATCCTGACATCGTGGATCGTCTTGATGCTGGCAAAGAAGTATCCGACCTCACCAGCCTCGAGGATTCCTGTAGGGGTCATTCCAGGGGTGAAGACTCCCACATCATCGACCAGGTACTTGCGTCCCGAGGACATCAGGATGACGTCTTCTCCTTTTCTCAGAACTCCCTGCTTGACGCATACATAGACGATTACTCCCCGATATTCGTCGTAGTGGGAGTCGAAGATGAGCGCCTGGAGGGGGGCCGCTCTCTCGCCTTTCGGTGGAGGTACAAAAGTGGTGATCGCTTCCAGTAACTCATCGATTCCGACACCAGTCTTCGCTGAACAGCGGATCGCCTCTCCCTTCTTGAATCCGAAGGTCTGTGTCAATTCTTCATCGATCTCATCGGGCCGCGAAGTTTGGAGGTCGATCTTGTTCATCACAGGGATGATTTCCAGGTTACCTTCGATGGCCAGGAATGCATTAGCGACCGTTTGCGCCTCCACTCCCTGAGCAGCATCGACGATTAGTAATGCACCCTCACACGCAGCCAGGCTGCGGGAGACCTCGTATCCGAAGTCGACATGACCGGGGGTGTCGATCAGGTTTAACTGGTAGGTGAGACCATCGTCGGCGGTGTATTCCATCCTGACACTCTTTGCCTTGATGGTGATCCCTCGTTCTTTTTCAAGATCCATGTCATCGAGTAACTGGTTCTTGAACTCTCGC
>JABHOG010000138.1 GCA_018694835.1 Planctomycetota bacterium
AGAGGCCAATGAAATCATCGCCAGCGGCTCTGATCTGGAGTTGAAAGAACTGGCCGAGATGGAACTCGGCGAGTTGCAACAAGCGACCAAGGCGAGCGCCCGGGCGATCCGCATGGCGATCCTCGATCAACAGGTCGAGGGGGGAGATGATTGCGTCCTCGAGATCCGAGCCGGCGCTGGCGGCGATGAGGCGGCGCTCTTTGCCACGGATGTCTTCAAGATGTACACACTCTACGCCGAGAAGAAGCGCTGGAAGATCGAGATCCTCAGTGAGAGCGAAACGGCTCTCGGGGGATACAAGGACATCACCTTTGCCGTTCGAGGAAAGGGTGCCTTCGAGCGACTCTGCTTCGAGTCGGGCGGGCATCGGGTGCAACGAGTTCCCACCACCGAAGCACAGGGCCGAATTCACACCTCGGCGATCACCGTAGCGGTGATGCAAGAGGCGCAGGAGGAGGAGATTCAGATCGAGGAGAGTGATCTTCGCATCGATACCTTCTGCGCATCGGGTCCCGGCGGGCAATCGGTCAACAAGACCTCCAGTGCGGTCAGGATCACCCACATCCCGACTGGAGTTGTGGTCTCGATGCAGGATGAGAAGTCGCAACACCGCAATCGTGACAAGGCGATGCGCCTGCTCAAGACTCGCCTGAAGGAGGCGCAGGATCGCCAGAAGCAGCAGGAGGAGGACGCCCTGCGTCGTTCCCTGATCGGCAGCGGGGATCGCAGCGATCGAATCCGGACCTATAACTTCCCGCAGAATCGCATCAGCGACCATCGCATCAACTGCACCCTTTATAATCTCGATCGGTTTCTGACCGGGGAGATCGATGAGCTACTCGATCAGCTGGAAGCCCATGACCGCGAAGAGCGGGTTCAGGGGCTCTGAGATGGGGGGCACCGTCTCTTCCCTCGATCTATTGCGACAGGCCAGTCTACGCTTACCGCACTCCGATGCCCCGCAGCTCGACGCACGTTGGATCCTCGCCCATGTGCTGAATCTCGACCATCGAGACTCGAAGCTTCGTGTGGATTGCTTGTTGACGGCGGATCAGGCCCAGCAGTTCATGGAACTGACCGATCGACGGGCCCGCGGCGAGCCGCTCGCCTACATCCTCGGGGAGTGGGAATTTTTCGGCTATACGTTGGAGGTCAATTCAGCGGTACTGGTACCACGTCCCGAGACGGAATTGCTGGTGGAATGGGCGCTGGAGTTGCTGAAGGGAAAGCGCAATCCCCGCATCGTCGAGGTGGGTGTCGGCTCCGCAGCGCTGATGATCGCGCTGGCGCATCAACGCCCCGATCTGACCGCCATCGCTGTCGATCTGTCGGTTCCGGCGCTCGAGGTGGCAAAGCGTAACCTGCAGCGTCATCAGTTGCTCGACCGGATTGAGCTGGTGCAGGGCCACTTGCTGGAGCCGATCGCTGGCCGCCACGATCTGATCATCTCGAATCCGCCATACATCGTCGAGGGGGATCCACTACTGAGCGCCGATGTGGCCAGGTATCAACCCAAAGTAGCCCTCATCGACAACCTCGATGGGGACGGAATCGGATTTCATCGGGCCCTGATCGACCACTTTCCCGAGTACTCCACTGCGACCGGGTCGCTCCTGATGGAGTGTGGTGAGGGACAGGTGCCCGCCATCCAGCGTCATGCCAGCGAGTGTGGAAGGCGGTCGTCTTCCCGGATGGACCTGGCCGGGATCTCGCGAGCGGTTCATGTCGAGATGGACCCGGCAGGATGATCGGGAACCACTCTTGTTCGATGCGGCGTTGACACCCTGATCCCATGCAGCACAATCGGGATCATGCCGTCGCTGCCGGAAAGGCACCATCTTGGACAAATTTGTCATTCACGGAGGCCGCAAACTCAACGGTTCCGTCAGAATCTCAGGCTCGAAAAATGGTGCCCTTCCGGTGCTCTTCTCGACCTTGCTCTCGGATGGACCGATACATCTGAGCAATATTCCGACGGAGCTACGCGATATCCGCCTTTCGCTGGAGATCCTTCAATCGCTGGGTGCCGAGTACCAGATCCATCCGGATGGA
>JABHOG010000139.1 GCA_018694835.1 Planctomycetota bacterium
TCCAGACCATCTTGGCCGGAGAGGTCGAGGGTTCCCGACATCAGGAATACCAGGTCATCCGGATTCCCGGTGCCGGAGCAGCGAATCACCACCGGCGCATCGATGGGACCGGTCAGTTGGACGATCGCATTCTCCTCCAGATTGAAGGTGCGCATCTGAAACTCGCCAGGGGTTCCCCCGACAAGGATCTCGATCGGCGGATCTTCCGTCACATCGTAAATTGAACCGTTGAGGCTATTCATCTCGTAGGTTCGATCCGCTTGAAGAGTCACATCTACGGTGCCCGCCCCGACCGAGTAAGCCGAGTTTGGCTCGGGAGAGAGCGCATTGAACTCGAGCAGGCCACCCCCCCAGATCGCAGAGCCCGCCAGCGGATCATAGTTGGTGAGGGTATCGAAACTCTCGACCAGGGCTCCTTCGGCAGAGCCACTCGCAGAGTTGTTGATGACCAGCGAACCGGAAGTCCAGATACCTGCAGCATCTTGTAATGCAGTGCTGGGAACCGGATCTGAAAGTTGCAACCTGATCCGGACGACGGTCAACCCTGGGGGAATATCGAGACGGCTATCCCACTGAAAGGTGAACCTCTGCCCGGGAGCCACGGCATACGGAGTGGTCTCGGTGAATTCAAATCCACTCGGGACAAAGCCCTGTCCATCCCAGGTTCCCTCGAGTTCTGAACACTGGGTCCAGTTGCCAGAGTTGATCGGATCCTCGAACTCTGGAATCGCATCGAATCGTCCTCGGACCGGTGAACAGAGGACTACGAACTGAAGTGGGATCACTCCCGCCCGTACTCCCCCCGGAATCAGACCTGCAACGGTGTAGGGCGGGACCGCAGAGAATTCCCCCGGTGCCAGAACCGTCGCCAGCGGCACCTGGATCACGGAACTATTGAGAGGCAATCCTGCAGTGGATGCCGTGACCGAGATCGACAGTGCAGATGTATCTCCGGATGGGATGATTCCCGTTGGCAACTCGACTCGAACCGCTTCCATGTCGGAAGGAAGAGTGTAGTTGACCGCGCCGGTACCGGTCTGGACGCTGGGCGATGGCTGGCTGGTGGTTCCATCATCGACATTGGCACTGGTGACCGAACTCAGGTTGTAGCCGTAAAGCACCACCACATTGTCCGGAACAATCGTACCGCCAGCGTTCTGGAAGATGGTATTTCCATCATCGCCCACCGCAAATCCAACCAGTTCCGGGGCTCCGGTAAACACATCGGCACCGGAATAGATTCCGTTGACGAACAGTTCGACGGTACCGCTGCGAACACCACTCGGAACGACGACCTGGAGAAAAGAAGGCGCACCGCAGGCGTTCGGATCGGTCGTGTCGACATTGACGTTAGTCACGTAGCCCTCGAGGATGGTCTGGTTACTGAAGCTGCGAAACAGAACCCGGTTCTGTTGCAGCACAGGATCAAAATTCACCCCTTCGAGAGTCAACGTCGAACCGCCGGTACCCTGGACTGGATCGGGGGCCACATTGTTGAGACTGGGTGAGATACAGTCGGGTGGCTCGGGTGGATCGGGTGGAGCCGTGACCGGTGGATCACCGAAACCCGCTCCAAAGCGGTGACCGGTATCGCAGCCACCGATGAACACCGAGAGTGCGAAAATCATCAGCAGAAAAATTCTTGATGTACGTGTCGACATGTCCGCGTTGAGCACGCTGGATCTCCTTTCCCCCGTGCGGTCCAGGTGGGCACTCTGGAACCAGGACGGGGCTGCTTCATTTCATGACGAACGAGACCAGCCCGATGTGAACCCTCGAGGGAAGCACCGGACTCATTTCGTTCCATTTCCTTTAAATCTTACGCAAATCTTCGGCCATACCAACGGCGACCCTTCCCCTGAGGGAAGAGACGGGGTTTGCGCAGGATCCGAAGATCTGCGGAACCATTTGCCGTCAAGGAAGGTTAACGATTCGTACCGGGGATGTGCCACAAGTGGCACGGTCCAATGACGTACCTGACACCTACCGATTTGGACGCACCTCCTACTGACCACCTCCCGGAGGAGACAGAGAGGCATCGTATACCGGATACGCAAGGAGTCAATATTTCAGAGGGTGGCATTCCGAGCGATGCACCCCCAGGATGGGGGTTCCCCCTCCCGGCAGATCCAGGGGAGGCAAAAAGCCAGAGAGGAGTACGGTGAGACGATTCCTTCGCCGAGTCTTTGGAAAGGAACTGGAGGGGATCCGTAGACTGTTCGGGTTCCTGAGGAAGCGATCTGCCCCCCCCTCAGCGGTGCTTAAAAAGCGCAATACTCCCTCTCAGGACGATTCTGGTGGTCGCCCCACTGTGCGACAGAGACCTCCAGCCGCAAAAATGGCGGCCCAGAGCCCTCGCCGGAGACCCCCCAAAAAGTCTCCGTCACGCTCTCGCCCTGCCCTCTCCGGTACGCCGAAGAGCGCCGCTTCCGGGCCGGGTAAAGCGCATATTCCAGCCGATCGGGTCGGTCCGCTCGACCGGGAAATCGCTCACTCTCCCTCCGATCCCTTTACCTCGGTGGTGGCCTCGGTGGTGCTTCACCTGCTGCTACTGCTGCTGCTGGTGCCGCTGCTGATCCCCAAGGCTCCTGAACCTCCCAAGACGTGGAGCGTGGTGGTCACACTGGAACCAAAGAAGACCAAGCCGGTGATCGACCCGCTGCCCACCCCGGTGGAGGAACCCGATCCACAGCCGATCACCGAAGCGGAACCGGTCGAGGAACAGACCCCATCCTCCGACTCGGAAGCGTTGGCAGAGCCTCCTGCGAGTGAATTCGGCATGCCCCAGGGAGCCGAGGGAAGTCGTAGAAGTGGCACCCCTCGCCAGCGAGCGCTGGCTCAACAGGGTGGAAATGGTGCGACAGAAAGAGCGGTGAAAGCAGGACTGGATTGGCTTCTGCGTCACCAGGACAACGATGGCAGCTGGTCTCCCGATCAATTCCACAAGCACTGTACCGATCGGGTAAGTCCCTGCTCGGGGGCCGGCTATCGGGAACATCGGGCAGGGATCACCGCTCTCTCCTTGCTGGCACTGCTAGGAGATGGCCACCTACCCCGACAAAATCACGACCCGCTGGATGATGCGACGCATCGAGCCCTTCAATGGTTATTGCAGCACCAGGATCCGACCGGTTGTATCCGCACCGACCCCAGCAGTGGAACGAGGAACCTGTATGACCACGGCATCGCCACTTTTGCCCTGTGCGAGGCTGCCCAGTGGACCTCCGATCCCGCCATCGATGGGGCGGCTCGACTGGCACTCTCCTTCCTCGGGGCCAGTCAACAAGCGGGAGGCGGTTGGGACTACACTCCGTCGATCTCTCTGAGAAATGATCTGTCCATCACCGGCTGGCAAATGCTGGCGATCCATGCCGGCATCGAGGCGGGAATCCTGCCGAGCCGGGAGACCATCGCCTCGATCGAGAGATACCTCCAACGAGCCATCGACCCGCAGGGCAGAGCGACCTACTCGGATCGGGGTCGCGGCAGAGGTCGCCAGGGAATCGGAATCGATGCTGTGGGCTTGCTCTCGATGCTGGCGCTGGGCCACTCTCCCGTTTCTCAAAGTAGCCTCGAGTGTGCTCGCCGCATCGCCGACCATCCTCCTCGACCGGAGCTACGGAAAAAGTGGGACCAACACCCTCAATCGATGTACTACTGGTACACCGCAACACTGGCGCTGTTTCATGTGGGTGGAGAACCCTGGGAACGGTGGAACCAGCAGTTACAACGGATGGTCTTACCGCTTCAGCACAACCCCACCGATGCCGCCGGATCAGATGCCGCAGGATCATGGGATCCGGATCCAAACTGGATCGGAGCGGCCGGCGGAAGGGTCGCCCAGACCGCTCTCGGAGTGCTGACTTTTGAATCCTACTTTCGTTACACTCCGATTCACCTTCGTCTGGGCATCGCCCGCACTCCCCGTGATCGGTGAAGGGAGCCGATGTTTCAACCTGAAGATTGCACTCGAGAGAAGATCCGAGAGATCGACCGGAAAGCACTGGAGGAGTTCAGCATTCCAGGCCTGATCCTGATGGAGCACGCGTCGATTGGAATCGCGGAGCGAGCCATCGATCTGCTGGGATCCGCAACCTCGACCGGCCCTTCCTGGAGAGTGACGATTCTCTGTGGACCGGGCGGCAATGGCGGAGATGGATTCGCCGTCGCTCGACACCTTCACGGAGCGGGCTGGGATGTCACCATCCATGACCTGGCTCCCGACTCGAGCCATGCCGATCGCCAGACCAATCACCGGATCTGCATGGCTCTCGGGATGACACCGATCGAATCGATCCCCGACGCCGATCCGGCGACACCATCCGATCTGATCATCGATGCCTTGCTAGGGAGTGGCACCGAACGTGCCCCGCGCCATCCGATCGATCGTGCCATCGAGTGGATCAACCGACAATCGTTGCCGGTGCTCTCGATCGACCTGCCATCGGGGCTGGTGGCCAGCAACGGCGAGGCTCCGGGAGCCGTGGTCGAGGCGTCCTTGACCGTGACACTGTGCATACCTCACCTGGGGTTGTTGCAGGGAGAGGGCCCCGGCCATGCAGGACAGCTGTGGATCTGCCCCATCGGGGCTCCCGCAGCATTGCTCCCACCGAATGCCCCGGTATTCCCGCCAAGAGCGAGCCCCCTACCGGTAAATCCCATCTCCCTCGAGCAGTGACGATGTAGAAAAAGCCTCGATCCGGTATGATGGAGATCGTGTGGTACCCGGATCGACGATCGGGTCGAGTCACCACCAGCCCAGAGCAGGAGGACACCCGGATGAATCTGTTCGAGAAGTTACTGTCAGGAGTGTTCATCCTGCTGATCCTGGCCGCCCTCATCTGGGGAGCGCTGGTGGGACTCCCCAGTACCGTCCCATCCATCTCGATGCATTCAGAGAAGATCTCCGAGCAACAATACATGACCGAGATCACCGCAGAGCAACGACAGGAGCTGACCGAGATCCTCACCAAGGCCACCTCGGAAGGATCCGGTTCGAGACGCCGCCCCCAATCCGAGGTCTACAAGATCAACAAACCCCTCCTCGATCGGATGGGCAACCTCAACGAATGTCGCCGCGAATTGCAAAATGCTTCGAGCGAGGTTCAAGAGGATGGCTCATTGAAGATCTTTGGTATCCAGCGGGGCAGTTTGCTCGAAAGAGTCGGCTTGAGAGAAAACGACATCTTGCGCTCGGTGAACGGAATCAAACTCGACTTCAATGCCATCGGAGATTGCCTCGATGCACACGGAAATAGTCTCACCCGTCTGACCGCAGGGAATCCTGTGGTGATCGAGATCGAGCGCAGGGGCTCCCCCATCGCGCTCGTCATCGATCCACCGCTGTAGGGAAACCACACCTCCCTACGGGCCAGATTCACTGCTGATCAGACCTACTGCGGATCAGTGGACTTCTTGCAGGCTACCGTCCTGTTGTAAATCGTCTTCACATTGACTCCCAGGTCTTTCGCTGCACGAGTCTTATTTCCTCCGTGGTAGTTGAGAACCTTTTCGATGTGAAAGTCCTCGACCTCCTTGAGAGTCATGTCGACCGGGTATCCGGACCCACTCAGTCCGACCTGCTCCGCCGCCGGGATCACCTGGATCGGTGCTGCAGCGATCTGCTCCCGGATCATCTCACCATTCACTTCTTCGCCACCGCTCAAAAGAACGGAACGCTCGAGGACATTTTCCAGCTCACGAATATTTCCAGGCCAACTGTGCTGGATCAATACTTCGACCGCACTGGAGGTCAGCGACGGCACCGAGATCCCACGGCCTCGAAGTCGATTCAGCACCGACTCAACGATGTGAGGCAGTTCAGCCTCCCGCTCGCGAAGCGGGGCCAGTTCGACATGAACCACATGAACTCGGTAGAAGAGATCGAGGCGGAAACGACCAGCGGCCACCTCGTCACGAAGGTTTCGATGGGTCGCAGCGATGATGCGAACATCCACTGCCTTGTCCTCATTGGAACCGACGGCACGAATCCTTCCCGATTGAAGCACTCGCAATAACTTCGCTTGAGATTCCATCGGCAATTCGCCGATCTCATCGAGGAACAGGGTTCCGCCGGAAGCACTCTCAATCAGCCCGATCTTATCTCGGTCGATCCCTGTGTATGAGCCCTTCATCGCTCCGAACAGTTCACTTTCAATCAGTGAACCGGGGATGGCACCGCAGTCCACCGCCACCCATGGGCCGTCGCGACGAGCACTGGTCTGGTGGACCAGTCGTGCGATCAAGTCCTTACCGGTGCCGCTTTCTCCTCCCACCAAGATGGTGGAATCTGTCGGAGCCACGGCAGAAAGAGTTCTCAATACCCGTAGGGTTCTGGGATCATTTCCTGCCACGAAGATGTCTTTCCCACCCGACTCGTTGAAGACAGGAAGGTGGAGAACTGATTTCTGGGTCATACCCGACTCTGCTAGTGGTGAATTCATTGGGTCACTCCCTCACTCTCGAGAATTTCATCCTTGTGTTGATCAAATAGATTTGCGATTCGAGGATCAAAATGGCTACCGGATCCCCCGCGGATCCTCTCCACGGCTTCATCGACAGTCATCGCTCCCCGGTAGGAGCGATCACTCGTCATCGCATCGAAGGCATCGACGACAGCGATGATCCTGGCCATCAGGGGAATCTGTTCCCCTGCGAGACCATCTGGATATCCGCTGCCATCCCATTTTTCATGGTGATGAAGAACACCCGCCAAGCTGGCCTGAAGGAATGGAATCGGCGCGATGATGTCAGCCGATATTCCCGGGTGTTTCTTGATGAGATCGTATTCTTCGTTGGTCAGAGGCCCATTTTTGTTGAGCACATCTTCGTGAACGCCGATCTTTCCAATGTCGTGAAGCAGGGCCGCATGAGAAAGCGTTCTCACCTGGCCACGATCGAGACCGGCGATCTCGCCCAGTTTGACGGCCATGTCCCTGACCCTGGCGGAATGACCATTGAGGTATCGATCCTTGCTCTCCAGTGCTACCAGCAGAGCTTCCACTGTCTGTCGCATACCCTTCACCTCGTGGATGCCGAAAGCCCTGGTCTTGGCTCTTTCCATCGAAGCGAGGAAATCATCGACGTCATACGGCTTCGGTATGAAATCGGTGGCTCCCTTCTTGATCAGATCCACCGCATTACCCACCGTACCGTCACCGGTCGTGACCACGATGCTCAGATCCGGATCGATTTCGAGGGCTTGCACCACCAACTCGTCTCCGCGCATCCGGGGCATGTCCAGATCGGTCACCAGGATGTCCCAGTGCCCATCTCCGATCTGCTCCAATGCGACTTCACCGTCCTCGACAGTGGTCGGAGATGGCCATCCTTCGGCATTCAAGATCGCGCAGATCAATTCCCGCGCTCCGGGATCATCATCTGCCACCAGAATTTTCAGATCCATCAGGCTCATCTGAGAGTCTCCTGCTCATCTGCCGTTCCACCGCTCTGGAGAGAGTCCTCGAAATTCCACCGCTCCAGCAGGTTCTCGTGCATCCGATCGATCTGTTCCTGTAACCAGTGCGCTGAAACTGACTCGCTCATGCTTCCCAGCAGTGCAGTTTCCGACCGTGCGGCCTCTCTCGAGCAGAACGACTGAACCGCTTCCAGCAGTTCCGGTACATTCCCATTCCAGGGCCGAACCAGTAGTTCTCCCAATTTGCTGCGGGTGAACTCCATCCACCTCGACTCGAAATCTTCAGGGCGTGCAGATGTCCAGATCTGGTATCGAGCGATGGCACTGATGTCTTCAGGTCTCTCCCCCAGTGCTGGGATCGAGAACGAGCCCCTGAATTCGAGTTGTGAAAGAGGGCTGGTGGAGGTCCACAGTTGCAATCCACCGTCGTCGGTCACATCCACTCCGAGAATGATCCTGGGGATCTCACTCGAATCGGACTGGATCAGTTCCTTCAACTGCTGTGCCACTTGAGGATCGATCTGCTGCGCAGAGTTGATGTAGACCGTTCCCATCTGGACCAGAGCAGGAATCTGATCCTCGGTCGGATACAGGTCCTGGATCTCAAAGTCTTGGCCCGATACAAACAGCAATCGAGCGGCAGGGATGCCCCCGGCCGCATGGATCTTTCTGGCAGCGAGCCGCTTCCCAACGCCGGTCGGTCCGGTAAGAAGCAGTGGCCCTTTCTCCGAGCTCATCTCGAGCACGAAGGAACGAAGGTCATGGATGACCTCGCTGTTTCCCACTATTGGATCAAAGCGATCTGTCGCACACATGGCACTCTCCCAACCGCACCTCGCAAGGTGTGGAATTCCCAATTTCGGCCAGAGGCCGCCAGTACTGGAGAGGTCGAACCCTCCGAAGAGGGTGGAAAAGGTCGTTGTCTCCGAAGACTATCCTGCGATCGCAGAATTCGTCAAACGGGACCAGGTGTGAGTGGGGTCAGGATGGTCTCAAACCGCGATCACTGCTGCGGAGAAGTGCTTTCGTCGACATCCACGGCGATGCCACGATTCGGCGTTCCACGATCCCGGAACAGATCCCTCGCAGCAGGAGCTCCCGCCGAAGAGGTCGTCGAAGTTGCGCGCTGCTGGGCGGGAATCTTCTCATCCACCCAGCGGTTGGCCTCGTCCATCTTGACGACGACGCGGCAGGAGACACCCTCCTCCTCCATCGTCACACCATAGAGGCGCTCCGCCTCACTCATGGTGATGCGGCTGTGAGTGATGATCAGGAACTGCGAGGTCTTGGCGAACTCCTGCAGTACCCGAACAAAGCGACGAGTGTTCTGCTCATCGAGAGGGGCATCAACTTCGTCCAGGATACAGAAGGGACTGGGACGAGCTTTGAACAGTGCAAATATCACCGAGATAGCCGCCAGCGCTCTTTCGCCTCCGGACAGCAGTTCAAGGCTGGAGATTCTCTTTCCTGGTGGACGAGCTTTTACCTTGATTCCCGCCACCAGCGGATCTTCGCCCTCCTCCAGTTCGAGGTCAGCAACACCTCCGCCGAACATCAGACTGAAGATCTCCTGGAAGTTCTTACGCACCTCCGCGAAGGATTCGAGGAAGCGGGTCCGGCACTGCGCATCGAGAGCTTCCATCGCCTCGCGAATCAGGTCCCTGGAGCGGGTCAGATCTCCCATTTCCTCAGCGATCGCTGAATGCCTGGTTTCTTCCGTCTCCAGTTCCTCCACCGCTTGCAGATTCACATTCGAATTGCGCCGCATCCTGGCCTGGATCTCCTGGTGCTCCGGCCTCAGTACATCCGTGAGGATCTTCCCTTGCGGGATCCCCTCCAGCAGAGTCTTTCGCCACTCCTCGATGGGAGCATCCTCGAGGGGCATCTCCAGATCCTCACTCACCCGCTTGCGAATCCCTTCGATGCGAACCTGGCATTCGTTGGCGGAGAGCAGGTCATCCTCTCGACCCTTCTGGATCTGATCCCCCTGGGATCGACACTCCCGTTGCCTCTTCTCCGCAGCGGAACGCTCCAGCCGGCACGATTCGAGCCGTCGATCCTGTTCGTCACGACTCGAGGCGATCTTCTCCAACTCCCCACGATAGGAGACTTCTTCCTCGGCGAGGATCACGATCTTCTCGAGGATCTCCTCGCAACGCTGACTCTCCTGGATGAGTTGCTGGGCAATGTTCTGGTGCTGCTGGATCCGTTGATCCACTTCCTCCGCCAGGCGTCGTTGCTCTCTCCAGTCGGAAGCGATCCGCTCTTGTGCTCTGGTGGCCACCAGACGGATGCGCTGCAAATCTTCGTCCAGATCTCCCAACTGCGCATCGAGAGGTGCAATCCGCTGCTCATGCTCATCAAGGAACTGCTCGACCACCGCACGTTCCTCACCGACCTTCTTCAGGTTGATTCTTGCAGTGTCTCTCAGTGAAGTGATTTCGACATGATGACCTTGGGCCTGTTCCATGTCCGTTTCGAGGGTCTCGATTCTCTCCTTGAACCTTCGCAAGGATTCTCGAGTCTTTTCTTTTTCTCTACGGGAGTGATCCGCCTCGATGCGTGCGCGGCCAGCTTCCTGCTCGAGCCTCTGAATCTCTCCACGCCTTGCGGAGATCGATTCTTCCAGGGCGCTTTCCTGCTCTGACATCAATTCTAGACGAGATCGGATCTCGTCCATCGATTGCTTCAGGTTTGTCATCTCCACTCTTCGAGAAACCAGTCCCACCTTGCTGGTAGCCGGTATACGCACCGCACCCCATGGCTCGATGACGGTGCCATCCGTGGTCACCACGCAATACCCCGGATTCGATTGGTGATAAGCGACGGCATCTTCGAGATCGGAAGCGACCAGTACTTGACCTAGCAAGGCGTCGACGACCGGTCGACAGATCGACTCGCACTGAACTCGACTCGAAAGCGTCTCTAATCCCACGGGAGCAGGCGGTTTGGGCTTCTGCCCCATGACCTCATCTTCCAGTGAAACGATCGATGCGGATTCCCCGGCGAGGATTTTCTCCAGTGCACGAATCCGATTCTCGAGCGGAGTGCGTCCTTGCAGCACCACCGTCTCCAGAACCCGTCCCAGCACCGCGTCGACCATCCGGGCGGTATCGGGATCCGCTTCGATGAGGCGAGCCAACAGTCCGCGAATGTCCCCCGCTGCGGGTTCACTCGAGTTGATCAACCGCTGGGTGCCCTTGCCGAGTCCATCGAGACTCTCCTCCAGTTCGACGAGAAAGCGCAGTCGACCCTCACTACTCTCGTTATCCGATCTCAATGCTGCCAGATGCCCTCTCGCCTGGTCGAGCACAGCAACCCTCTGATCGACCTCCTCGACGAGTAGTTCTGCGGAGGAGAGGCTATCTCGCTCCAATTCGATCGCCTCGAGGATCTGGCCATCGTGGCGCTGCGAGATCTCTTCCAGTTCCAGATGCTGGGCCCTGAACTCCTGCCCCTCGGCGATACGACGATCTCGGATGGAATCCTGCCCCCGTAAATCCCCGGTCAATGCTGCGACCGTGTTTCGGAGACGGGTCTCCTCAAAGACCAACTCAAGATCGCGGTCCTTCTGATTGCGGATACCCTCGTCGAGCAGATCTCTATCGGAGAGGAGCAAGCGATGCGCCTTATCCTGGACCTCGAGATCTGAACGGTACTCCCGCAACTCAGAGATTGTCACCTTGAGCCGGTTGCGAACTTCCGTACGCCTCACCTGATACTGTTGTTCCACTTCGACCAGATGTTGTTGCTGACGATTGCGCTCCTCGTTGCGTTCGCTCGAGTGACGAGCCTGCTCTTCAAACTGGATTCGACGGGCATCGATACCCTCGAGAGCGACTCGTCTTTCCGTTTCTTGCTGCCTCGTATTCTCGAGCTCGCGATGAACATCCTCGAGTCGAGTTCTGACTTCATCCAGTTCAGTTTCCAGAGAGGCCGACAGATCAGAGAGCATCTCGCGCAGGGTGTTTCTCCACTGCAACCGAAATGTCACCCGCTCTCTCTCCTGGCGCAGAGAATCCACCTCTTCAGCAGAGAGCACGGAACTGATCATCTGGAAACGATCGCGGTCCTCGATGAATCGACGAGCTTTCCCCGCCTGCGTCTTCAGTGATCGGATCCTGCGTTCGATCTCGGCCAACTGGTCATTGACCCTGACCAGTTCCCGTTCACCTCGAGCGAGGCGGTTTTCAGCCTCAGAGCGTTTTTTCCTGAAACTGGAGATTCCCGCCGCTTCCTCGAAGATCCGGCGCCGTTCCTGGGCATTTGAATTGAGAAAGGTATCGACCTTGCCCTGGCCCAGCACCGAGTAGCCATCGGCTCCGATGCCGGTATCTGCGAAGATGGCCAGCACATCCTTGAGGCGGCAGCGCTTTCGATTGACCTGGTACTCACTGGTTCCATCTCTGAGAAGGATCCTGCCGATCTCCACTTCTGCGGCATCCACAGGGAGCAGACCATCCTCATTGTCGAACAGTAGCCGCACCTCAGCTCGTGGAACTGCAGGCCTGGACCTTGTCCCCTTGAAGATCACATCCAGCATCTCGGTGCCGCGAAGGCCCTTGGCAGATCTCTCACCCAGAACCCAGCGGAATGCGTCCACGACATTGGACTTGCCGCACCCGTTGGGACCAACGATGGCACTGGTTCCTCGATCGAAATCGAACTCGATCGGGTCTGCGAAGGACTTGAATCCGACTAGAAATATTCTCTTGAGGTGCAAGGTTACCTTTCGACCCACAAACCCTAGGGGCGATCGTTGGTGGACGCCAGCAGTCTTGGTGAGATCGCCGCAGCTCGAAGTAACTCCTCAAGGCGTTCCCAGCCCCCGCCTCGGCGCCGTGAAATCTTCAGGAGCAGTTTTTTTGCATCCCGACGTGCCTTCTCCGTCTCACAGGATTCAATGCCGATCACCGGAATCCTCATGGGATCAGTGGAATTCCTCCTCAGAAGCTCGATGGCCCGGTGAGGATTTGCATTCTCGCTGGCGATCCACAACGGTAAGGTTGATTTCTCGGCGTGGAGCCAGTCCTTACCCCAGGGGATCTCGACCATCGCCCTTACCATGTGGTCGAATGCCTGCGTCCGCTGCAAGATGGCCCTCAATCCGAGTGGATCGGAATGCAGACGCCCTCCCAGCAGCGCCAACGGTACTGACTGCTGCCAGTGAATCTCCGGTGGATTCTGGCCTCTGAGTCCGCGGGAGAGCACTGTTCTGGACGCAGTGGGGATCGGTAGCGGCACCTGAATCCCCAGTCGTCCCGCCGTGACTGGAGTTTCCTCACACCCCCTCAGGATGAAGCGCTGGTGCCTCTCCTGCTGATCGGGGTCGACGAACAGTTGCCCCTCGAGGGTCGCTGGCTGTCCCGGGACTTCCCACACCACCTCGGGGGCCCGAGGCTGCATCTGAAGAACTCCTTCGATACGAGCCTGGAGCAGATCCCAGCGTCTGCAAGCTTCTTGAAATGGTAACTCGGAGATGTCATCGAGGGCGCCAGCCACGACCAATCTCCCCACCACCCAGGGAAGTTCCGTGGCGACACGATTCCCGATATGACGCATCGCGATTTCTCGCCCCGACAGGCTTTCCACGGTGATCCGCCGCTCGAGAATCCGAAAGGGTGAAGAGGGAATCAGTCCATCTCGAATTGGCCAGTGAGGAGTCAGGAATGAACTTGCAACTGCCTTCTCGAAGATCTGAGGATCTCCAAGTTGAGCGATGCGATCGGACATCCACACGAGGCTCTCGTGATCGACATCGTTGACCTCCGGCCAACAGATCAAATCATCGATGGCTGCGGCAATCTGTCTTTCCCCTCGACCACTGGCTACGCAATGAAGAGTGTCGAGGAGTTGATGGCTGTGCCAGGCCACGGTTTCGCTACCGAGAGCCTTCTTCACATCGGCGACCAGCAACTTCTCGATGGTAGGATCGGGGTCGCTCCGGCAAACGGTTCGCAGAATCGTTCGGATTCTCCGCTCTAGCGGCAGGTCTCCACGGCGAGGTTCAGAGGACATCTTCGGTCTCTCGTTTCTCGGTCTCGCGCTTTTCCAACCCTCGATTCTCCATCAACGAGGTCAACTCTTGCAAGAACTGCGACACGTCGGCGAATTCCTGATAGACCGAAGCAAAGCGCACATATGCGACAGGGTCGAGCTCTCTGAGTTGCTCGCTGACCGTCTCGCCGATGAACACCGAGGGCACCTCACGATCAAATCTCTCGCGAATCTGCTTCTCGACCTCATCGACGACACTCTCCATCTGCTCCATCGAGACGGGACGCTTCTGACACGCGGTGATCAATCCATCGAGCACCTTGGTTCGGCTAAATTCCTGGCGGGTCTGGTTCTTTTTCACCACCAGCCGAGTGACCTCTTCCATCCGCTCATAGGTGGTGAGGCGTCGCTGACAACCGTTGCACTCTCGGCGTCTACGAACCGCTCTCCCCTCGGAGATGGTCCGAGAATCCACGACCTTGTCATCATCCACTGAACAGTATGGGCATTTCACTGGAGTGAGCTCCTCCCGCCAACACGGCGTATATTGAACTGGCCCTGGAAGTGTAAGCAGGATCTGCAGCCGATATCTCGTCACA
>JABHOG010000140.1 GCA_018694835.1 Planctomycetota bacterium
CGGACCATCTCCGATGCGCAGTTGACAGCGAGATTGTGACTCGATCCGGACATCGATGACGATCGCCTGGTCCAGAGTTCGGCGGGCACCGATCACCGCCTGGTCCGGCATCAGCAAGCGTGGTCCCGATGCGGTGAACAGCAGTGCCAGTGCCAACAGCAACCTTCGGATCGGTACGCCGTGACTGTGCTGAGGTACCGCTCGGTGCCATAGCAAGGTACTGGGGACGACCATCGTGGTGGCCGCCGCCATCCATCGAGTGCGCTGGAGCCACCACAACAGAAGGAACAACGGGGTCAGCAGCAGCCAGCCGGGATGTACGACTTCGAAGATCATCCGGAGACCACCTCGAGGGGGCCACTGCGGTGGAGTAGCGGTCGTAAGAGCACCTCTCCTTGCTGCGAGGCATCGAGCGGAAGATGGGATCCACCGCGGCGAGTCAACCACGATCGCAGGGCACGCTGGTACCTGTCGAACTGTTGTCGATATCTCTGACAGCTGGAGCGATCGATGGTGCCGATCCAGGGAGGCTCTTGTTTCGCCTCCAGTCGGACCTGACCGCTGGCGGTGGGGGTAACTTCCTCGGGGAGCCAGGGGCTGATCCAGATCGGCTTTGCCCAGCGGTTCAGTCCCTGCAGCTGGTCATCGAGATCGTCGAAGACGATGCGATCGGAGATCATCACCACTCTTCCTGGCCCCGAACCGGTCGGTTCCACTCGCTGCAGGGCGCTACGGAGATCTCCTCGGGTCGCAACTCCTGAGCGATCGCCAGGGAGGGCCACTCGCGCATTTCCGTCGTCGAGGATCCACAATCGATGAGGATCGCGACGAGATCGAGCCACCGCCAGGAACAGTTCACAGGTCCACGATACCGCTTGTGGTTTGTCGCCGAATCCCATCGAGGCTCCGCCATCGAGGATGATGGTCAGAGGCTCCGAACTGTCGTCGCGATAACTGCGTGTCCAGCGCTGGCGAAGCCGCAACCAGACTCGCAGGTCGAGCCGATGCAGGTCGTCCCCGGGGCACCACCGGGCGTGGTTGTCGAACTCGCCGCTGGCAGCACTGCGTGAACCACGACCCTGGCCGGCGGACACTCCATCGACTGCACCTCTCCAGCGCAAGCGACCGGCGAGTCGTTCGATCAGCCGCGAGTGATCGAGGGATGACGCAGCGCTCATCGGGTGCTCCAGATCTCGGTCACACCCCAGGGACGGTCGATTTCGATGAGGGTCGAGGCATTCGGACCGTGAGTGATTCTCGGAGCCGATTGAACCCAGTGGACCGGTCTGTAGACGCCATCGTCTGGAGCCGGAGTCAGTGCCTGATGACTCTTCCCGTCGCTGGAGATCCGCCACAATCGGTCCGCCAGCAGCAACACTTCATCTCCCCAGCGAGCCAGAGATGCGACCCGAAGATGAGGTCGATCCCGCTCGTCGGGCAGTGGTGGTGGTGAGAGCTCCTGCAGCGAGTGGCCGTCGAATTGCATCAGCCATGTTTGACCCTTTTCGATGCCGAGGATGACGATCCGGTCGGCGGTCGCAATCAACTGATAGGCACCGGAGCGGGGTAACGGTTCGCTCCCGGCTCGGCTCAACAGTCGTTGACCGCTCGCATCGATCAGCCAGATCTGACCCTCGTCGTCGATGGTGCCAGCGGCAAAGGCATCGGTGCTGGCAAAGGTATCGCACGGCTGCGGGTCCAGACTGCCATCGATGATGGTGGGGCGGTTCGCCAGCAGCAGGAATCGCCGGGCGCCGTCACCGTCGTGAACTTCGATCAGACGAGGAGTTGCGCCATCGGCCCAGGGAAGATCAGGGTGAACGGTGGCGGCCGGTAGCGGAGCGAAACCGCCGATCCCGGGTAACGGCGGGGTGAGCAGTTCTTTCCACCACGATGCACGCGAAGCCCCGTTCTCAAAATAGCCGACCAGACCGGAGTCGGTCAGCACCACCCGCTGTCGGTGACCCGCCGAGAGGAGCCATCGTTCGCCGCTGGGGAGCAGTGGCCGTGGTGCATCGATGGCATCGATGGATGGGTGTTTAGCGGTCGGCTCGATTCCGTGCTGACGGGTTCCGAGGTGGTGTAGTGGGGAGGAGGGGAGGGGGCCAGGAATGGTCTCGATGGAACGGGCTGGCACCGTTTCCTGCGGCAGCGTGCGATCGGCAATGACGCAATCCGGTAAACCGCTGAAGAATAATCCCGAAACACCGGCCACATCGACCCACCAATGTTGATTCCCCGCCGGGCGGAAATTGATCCAGCGCATCGATTCGGTATCTCGTGCTCTGCGCCCAGCGTCCTCGCCAAAGGTTTGCATCGCCAACTCCATCGGTGGTGGAACCGTGGCGACTCGAAGGCATTCTTGTCGGGCCGAGGATCCGAAGATCTGGTCGAGAATCTCCGCTCTGGGCAATCCATCCCGGTCGAGCAGCGAACTGCCCTGGCTCGGGAGCCAGCGGATCAGCACTCGTTCTACAGGGCTTGAAGTATCGATCACTTGCAGCGATCGATCATCTCCGCGAAGCCAAACTCCGTCCGTGATGCGAAGCCGCAGCTCGTGACCGCCGATTTTTCCGGCGATGGAATCGCCACCGGGTGAGTGCAGTTGCCAGTGATCGAGATGGAATTGTCGATCGCTGGGGGGGAGCCCCACTCTTCGAATCGGTATACCGGCGACGCTACCCATCAATGCGCCCGCCGCAGGCAAGGTGGTCGGGGGGAGCAGCGCGATGGGATCACAGACCTCGGAGAGGTGAGTGAACTGATCAGGAAGGTTCCAGCGAGCGTCGATTCCCGGCGACCATTGCACGGAAACCTCTCCTCGTGGACCGATTCGCATCGATCGCTGGATCTGCTCGGGTTGGTCGGACAGCCGTCCCGCCTGGAACCAGAGCCTCGCTTCGAGAGGGGTGCCCTCGATGGCGCGCAGTGCTGCAGAGATGGCGAGGTGGGCATCCTGTGGTCGGAAGGAGTGGCGCAATTGTCGCTCGATACTTTGGGGCAGGCGGTCGGCACCGAGCCAGGTCGGTTTGCGCTGGTCGAGAATGAGACGGGTGCTCAATTCCTGGTGGCTGTTGCCGGCGCCTGCCAGCCGCCACAGCGCGACCGTCCTTCGCGCAGCGGGCTCGTCGCCGCCATCGAGCCGTTCGAGGGCGCTGCTCAATGGCGGCAACGGATCGAATCGGGGTGGGATCGACCGCCACAGCGTGTCGAAGCCCATCGAGGCGCGCCAGCGAGTTCCGTCTTCGGTGTCCTCATCGATCAGCGCCTCTCCTTGCCAGTGCGTCTGCCCCAGTAGCCGCGCCAGCCGTAAGCTCATTGGGCCCTCCTCGGGACGAGCGCCGAGAGTGAGGAGTTGCCGCGCTTCGGCGACGAGACCCCCCGAGATGGCGATCTCGAGTGCCGCCGCTACTTCTCCTCGATGTTGAAGTTGCGTTACGCCCCACTTCCACCGCCCCGAACGATCGGCCAGCAATTTCACTCGGGTGCTGGAGATCTGCGCAGCGGTGGTGGAGGGGAGGGGGCCCTCGAACAGTTGCAGTCCGATGCGGATGTCAGCGAAGCGGTCACTCGAGAGCTGGTCGCTGGCGACCTGGCGAGCCTGTTGCGGCCAGCCTCCTGCCAGCCACATCGATGCCAGTTGATGCCGTATTCCGGAGGACGGATCCAGTTCAAGAGATGCCTCGAGGATCCCCACCGCTCGCTCGTAGTATTTCTTCTCGGTGGCGATGTCGATCGCCGCCTGGACCGTTGCAAGGGACCGATGTTGGAGACCGTGCTCGGCGATGGCATCGATCAGATCATCTACTCGCTGCTGGTCACGAGCCCACAGGAAGGCTCGTTCGACTCTGGAACGATCGTGCGGAGAGGAGGCGATCATCGAGACGATCGCTTCGAGCGGGTCGTCATCGTGGCCGTGAACCTCGAGGATGGGACACAGTGCCAGCACGCTCACCAGCATACCGAGAGGGAGTATGGTGCCAGGGAGTCGGATGCTAGGGAGTCGGGGGAGTCGGTGAATCGTCGTCATCCCTGATGAGCCACCGCCCGGTCCACTGCCGAGACGATCTCCTCGGGACCGAGGCCATCCAGTTCCCCCTCGAGGGAGTACACCAGTCGATGTCGAATCACCTCGTGACGCCATTTCTTCCAGTCTTCATCATCCAGGTGAGTCCTGCCGTCACGCAGCGCTTCGACCTTGCCGCTGAGAATCAGCGCCTGCAGTGCACGTGCTCCGGCACCCAGCCGCAGGCCTCGTCGGACCGTCTCGGGAGCAGTGGGGTCCTCCGGTCGGGTCGCTGCGATCCAGTGAGCCGCCCGATCGATCACCGAATCGGCGGCGATGACTCGTCGCACCGTCTGGCGCATCGACTCGATCTGTTTGGGATCGAGCACCTTGGCCGCTGTCATCTGGGTCTCGATGGTGGTGGCTGCAGCGATTCGCGTCAGCACCTCGGGTGCTGGACTGTGGAGTTGAACTTCGAGTAAGAAACGATCTCGCTGCGCCTCCGGCAGCGGATAGGTCCCTTCCATCTCGATCGGATTGCGGGTCGCGATGACGCTGAAGAGCGGATCGAGGCGATGGCGATGGGACGAGATGGTGACCGAGTACTCCTGCATCGCTTCGAGCAGGGCGGACTGGGTCCTCGGAGTGCCGCGATTGATTTCATCGGCGATCAGTAACTGGGTGAAGACGGGACCGGGTCGGAACTCGATTCGATCGCCACTGCTTCCCGGTAGCAGAGTTTCACCACCGAGGATATCGGCCGGGAGCAGGTCGGGGGTGAACTGAATTCTACCCCGGCTCAAACCGGTGCTGTCGGCGAGACTCTCTGCCAGTTTGGTTTTACCGGTTCCGGGGACGCCGACCAGCAACAGGTGACCTCCGGCCAACAGTGCACAGGTGGCACCATCGACCGCATCGGGCTGGCCAAAGATGACCGCACCGAGTGCCTCTCGTAATCGTAGGTCCTGCTGGCAAAAACGCTGGACCGCATCATCCACCACCTGAGCCCTCCTTCCCGCGAATCCAGAGTTGATACAGATCGATCACCCGGCTCCACCGCGGTGCCAGTTGCGGATCATCCCGGACCCGGTCCCAGGATGCAGCAGATTCTTCGCCGGGGGGAGTCACCACCGAGGTGTTGAGGCGCAGATCGGAAGAGTCGCCAGTAGGGGTTCCAGCGAGGTGAATCGACTCGATCGGGGCGGCACTGTGCTGCGGGTCGAAGGGGGTCGGCGAGAGATCTGTGGGGCGATCTGAACCTCCATCGGCGAGTGCGGTGGCTCGGGTCACCGCCTCATTCCCCGGATCGGTGGAGAGGGCCAGCGACGCTCCATCGCCTGGAAGTGCGGCGGAAGCGACCATCGGGCTGCGGGAGTCGAGAGGTCGCGGCCGATTCCACAGATCGACTGCGGGAATTATCGGATCTTCGGCGGCTAGGCGCTGAAGCGCCGCCTGGACCGCCTGCAGATCTCGCGGCAGCAGCGATTGTGGTGCGGTAGTCGCCGGCGACAGCCCGCGAATCTGCCGTGCCAGCGGCTCCAGTGCCGGACGACCCGCCAGGGCGAGGGCTGCATCCTCACGACCCCGAATCCGCTGTTGCCGGGAACGCAGCTGCTCATCGGTGGGCACTTCGCTGGAGATCTGAGCCACCGAGGTACTCCCAGAGTCTTGATTCAGCCGAACCTCAGGGATCGGATCGAACGGTCCCAGCACGGCTCCGATCAGCATCGCCGTGGCGGTCAGCGCCAGCGAGGGACGGGGATCAGGAGCGGGCAGGTGGCGCCGTAGCGCAGTGGGAGAAGGAAGGGGAAGGTGAGCACACCGTGCCCTCAGAGCATCGAGCCACGGGTCTCCTGCGGGTTGCTCCTGGCGATCCAGAATCGTCTCGATCAGCGACTGAGAACCGATGACCCGGTCCCAGATTCTCGGCCACAGTGTGGCCGCACGGTGTCGCTGTCGTGTGGCGAAGACGGTCGCCAGCAGTAGCCCCACGCCGATTGCGGTGAAGGCCGCCCTGCCGGGGTCGTGGTCGGTGAGCCAGATGATGGTGACCAGCGGCAGGCCGATGGCGATTCCGGAAGCGGCTCCCCTGCGGCTACAGTGGCGCAAGATCCTGGCGCGCCCCACCCGCAGGCGTGGTTCCAGGCGTAAATCCAGGCGTGGTTCCAGGCGTGGAACGATGAGCCCCGTCAGCGTACGGCGACGCGATCGGGAAGAATTCTGGCTGTCGCTCGCTGGCACCGGGCTCCCTCCCGCGGGTCGCGGTCCAAGGGGACTCCCCCAGTCTATCCTGACCGAAGCGACGAATCACCGTCTCCCTTGACACTCGCCCATCCGCCCCCGAGTATCTCGGTCCAGGACGGGTGGGCCGGATTTCGGATCGCCAGTTATTTGTCCAGCTGGGGGAAACGCATGGCGGAACAGTTGCACCAGTACGCACGAGTACACGAAATCGTACCGGTTGAGAGTTGGAGGAAAGACGGAGTCGAGGGGTGGTTATTCCGAGATAAGGAGAACCAGACCATCTTCGTTGAATCTTCCGAGTTATTGGGTCATCAACTTGCATTCGAGGTGAACTAGGCTGTTTTGATCGACAGCAGGCGTCAAGGTTCGAAAGATCAAGGTCTTTCATTTCTGCGATCTGAGCCGGTTCCCCGTTTCTGGTTTTCCTGCGGGAAAAGGGTGAGTGCATCGACCCTGCACGAGCATCGAGGGTATAGTCGAGAAGGTTGGATTTGACGGGGCGTAGCTCAGTTTGGCAGAGTGCCTGCTTTGGGAGCAGGAAGTCGGAGGTTCGAATCCTCTCGCCCCGATTGTTTCATTCCAGCGGAGCCGGTGGGTTCGCTGGTCCACGCATCAGATGGGCACACCCTCACCTCTTCTCAAGGTGAAGAAGCCGTTGCGTTTCACCGGAAATATCTCTCTTTCCCCGTCGGGCCAACGAACCTCGAGTTGAAGTGGTCCACTTCCTTCGATCCAATCGGTGGCGAGGATCACCTCCGCCTCGCTGGAGGTCTGGAAAGAATCCTGTCGAAGGATCGGGTAAGGAATCCATCTTCCTTCGTGACGCAACCCGACCGAAGCACCAATCCCTTGACGGTTGAGCCCATCCTGCTGCAGCCGAACTCGGATCGACGAGGAGGTTTCCGAGGCATGATTGATCAGTAGGTGGGGGGCACCGTTGAGACTGGTCGAAAGGATGTCGACGTCCCCGTCTCGGTCGAAGTCACAGAGTGCTGCACATCGGCCGAGATGTTTCCACTGACTGAGCCCCTTCTCGAACTGCTCCTCGAAGCGAATCTTGTCGCCACTTCGTCGGGCGAGCCAGTACTGATCTTGTTGCTGGTAGCCGACAGAGGAGGGAACCTGGTCCGCCTCGGGGTACACATGACCGTTGGCGACAAACAGATCGACGAGGCCATCGAGATCGAGGTCTGCGACACCCACACCCCAGCTCAACATCGGTCGACTCGACGCTGCCAGTCCTCGCATTGCGGCTTCGTCACGAAATGTTCCATCGCCCTGGTTGAGGTAGAGATTGAGACTTTCACGTTCGAAGTTGGTCACCACAAGATCGAGTTTTCCATCGGCGTCGAGATCTCCGACTCCGATTCCCATCCCCGCCTGTTCTTGCCCATCTTCATCGACTGCGATACCGGAGAGGAGTCCAACTTCGCTCCAGCGGCCAGTTGGCGAGTGAGACCAGAGGTGATTGGGACAGGAATCATTGGCGACGAAAATCTCGGGATGGGGATCGCCATACAGGTCGATGATGGTGACCGCCAGCCCATACCCAGCAGAGTCGGGAGTGAATCCCCATTGCTGGGTGACATCCTGGAACTTCAACCCACCGAGATTTTCAAAGACCAGGTCAGTCAGTGCCGGCAAGCCTCTTGGTCCGCACAGCACCGGGCGATTTTCCCACAAGCACGACCACTCATCTCCGTGGAGCGGAGGCGATTCGAAGTCGTAGTCGAGGTATCGACAGACGTAGAGATCGAGATCGCCATCGAGGTCGAGGTCGCCGAAGGCCGCACTGGTACACCAGCCCTCTGCTGATAATCCGCTGTCGACCACCGGGTTCCAACGGCCCTCGATGTTTTCCACCAACTGAATCTCACCGATTCCTGTCAGTAGCAGGTCGTCATCTCCATCTCCATCGAGGTCGGCTGCCGCCACGCCGCAGTTCCATTTCATCGGGGGCAGGTTCTGGGCCTGGGAGATCGGTTCCACATCGGTTTGTTTTCCTTGGACCCAGCGGAACCACGACGGAGGAAATCCAGTTTGCTGCTGAAGGTATCGGTCGGTGGTGGATCCTGCTGTGAGAAGAATTTCTGGAGTGCCATCGGTTTGAATGTCGAGTAGTGCAAGTCCGGTGGATTTGACATCGACGATCCCCTGCGGGGGAATCACACCACAGCGTTGGACCACCGATTGAAATCCAGCCACATCAGCCGGCTCCAGCAGGACCGGCGGATCGGTCTCGGTGCCAGAGTTGTGCCGGATGCAACTGCAGAGGCACAGGATGCTGAGGAGGAGTACTCGACTCAGGATCTGTAGGTTCTGTTGTTGGATCAACGTCATTCCTGCTTTCTGTCGCGCTGGCCATCATCTCCATGACCGGGTCTAGTATGCAACAGGATCGTGAATGAAGGACAGCATCGCTTCCGAGGGACGGTCCGATTCGGGAATAATATCTGCAACGGAGCGGTTCAGGTGGGGTTTTGAAAGGAATCAGTGGGAAGTCATGAGGGCATCGTGACTCGAAGAGGATTTGCTCGTAAGATGGATATTAACCGGTGTGATCTACCTGTGAGTTGCCCCTCAATCGATGCGGAAGTGTTCAACTCTACTGTGAGGCTGGAGGAATATTGAAGTTGTTGCAAATGCTGTTGAATCGGGTTTCGCTGCCGCTTTGGGCGTGGCTAGTGGTCGGTCTGTCGGGTCAAAATTTGATCGCCCAGGGACCTCCGCCACCACCACCTCCGCCGCCGCCACCTGGTGGCGGTCCTCCTCCCCCGCCAGCGCTGCCACCGGTTCCTTTCACGGCCCAGAATCCATTCACATCCGAGAAGGCGATGCTCGGCAAGATCCTGTTCTGGGAAACGCAACTCTCCACCGACAGTTCGATCGCCTGTGGAAGTTGCCACTCGATGGAAAATGGGGGTAGCGACTCCCGCTCCTTCGATCCGTTGTCGGTTCATCCTGGACCCGACGGGAACTTTGGAACACCCGATGACATCCGTGGTTCGATCGGAGTGCAAAATCAAAGTTGCCTCGGAGTCCTTTCCGATGACCCCATTTTTGGACTTGAGCGACAGGTCACTCGCCGGAAGTCGCCCTCTGCCATCAATGCGATGTTTGATGGAAGGCTCTTCTGGGATGGACGCGCAGGACCGCAGTTCCTGAATCCGGAGACGGGTGCCGTCAGTATCCCGGGCAACACCAATCCTGCCGCCGGTGCTCTGGAAGCCCAAGCGGTGGGTCCGATCATCTCGGATGCCGAGATGGGTTGTGAGGTCCGGACCTGGGATGATGTTCGGGCTCGATTGCTAGCTGCCGCGCCACTCCAGTACGCCAACGACATCCCGCAGGCGATGCTCGACACGCTGTCGCAGTTCTCCGATTACGAATCGCTGTTCCAGATGGCCTTTGGATCGCCGGAGATCACAGGTGAGAGGATCGCCTTTGCCATCGCCACCTATGAGAGAACACTGCTAGCGGACCAGACTCCACTCGACCAGTTCATCGCGGGGAATCCGAATGCGCTGAGCCCGCAACAGGTCAATGGAATGAACGTATTTCTCAATAACTGCTTGCCCTGTCACGGCGGGCCGTTTCTTGCCGATGGAGTCTTCCACGACATCGGAGTCCGTCCAGAGAATGAGGACCAGGGACGCTTCGGTGTCACCGGGAATCCCGGAGACATCGGAAGGTTCAAGACGCCTCCGCTGAGAAATGTCGAACTCCGCGCTCCCTATTTTCACAATGGCGGCAAGCAAACCCTGGCCGAAGTTGTTTCCTTCTATAACGGTGGGGGTGACTTCCAGAACCCGGATGGGGGCCCGGGGACTCCTCCGCTGAACCTGCCCGCGGGAGCCCAGGCGAATCTGGTGCTATTTCTCGAGGCATTGACCGATGAGAGGGTGCGCAACGCGCTTCCCCCCTTTGATCATCCGACTCTGGCCACCCACTTCCGCCGAGGAGATTCGAACCGAGATGGATCGGTTGATATCAGCGATGCGATTCATTGTCTCCAGTACCTGTTCGACGGAGTTCCCGCGTTCTGTGAGGATGCCACCGATATGAATGACGATGGTCAGTTGAACATCGCAGATCCTGTGCGCCTGCTCGGCCGTCTTTTTGGTGGTGGTGAAATTCTTCCATACCCAACAGAACTGACGCGAGGTCCAGATCTCACCGCAGATCCACTGGAATGCCTCGACTGATCGCCGACAAGATCTGACAGATTGACTGCGGGTTGTTGCGGCATCGATGGTTGCTACAACCCGCAGTGGATGCACTCAAAACCCTTTCTGTCCCATTCGTGTCAAACGTACCTCAACAGTCGGCAATTGATCGAATCGGTCCTGTCCCCTCCTATATTGGGATGATGAATGTAGAAGTTCCTGGATCACCTCGAAGGGGAGGGCAAATGAAGAAAACCTATTTGACCCTGTTGATCTTGCTACTCATCTCAAGTGGCACCCAGGCCTGGTCTCAAAGTTCATCCCTGAGTTTGGTCGGTGCGAATGGATTCCCCGGGCTTCCGGTAGTCAGCCGCATCTATCTCGATCACACGGTGGCTTGCGAAGCTTTTTCCTTCGGTGTGTCCCATGATCCCTCGAAATTAACCGTGACAGGCCTTCAAAACGGCTTCTACCTGGTGGGCGCGAATCTCGGAGGGGTCAGTCCTGAGTTCCTGATGATGGAGTTCAACCCGATCAATGGCGGTGGCTTCATCGTCGGTTGCCTGATCGACCTGACCGAACCCATCAATCCGCTGATGGCTGGGCTCAATCAGGAGATCGTCATCGTGACCTACTCGGTGGCCGCGACGGCCACTCCAGGGAGTACTCCATTGCAATTCTCAGACACACTGCACGAGCCGGCGGTGGAAATCTTGGTCGTGATGAACGGGCTTGAGTACATTCCGACCGTGGAGGATGGATCGATCATCATCCTGACCGATTGCAACGGGAATGGCGTTCAAGATAGCGCCGACATCGCTTCTGGAAACAGTTCTGATTGTGATCTGGATGGGGTCCCGGATGAGTGCGGCTTTGCCCCTGGCCAGGCCGACTGTGATCAGGACGGAACCCCTGACATCTGTGAACCAGATTGTGATCTCGATGGAATCGCAGACTCGTGCGCCATCGCGAACTCCCAGGTGCCAGACTGCGATCTCAATGGAATCCCAGATTCCTGTGACATTGCCGCTGGAGGAGATCAGGATGGAGATGGAGTCCTGGATGCCTGTGAAAATGACCCCTTCTGGCGAGGCGACTGCAACAGTAGTGGCGGACTCGATCTGGCAGATGCCATCGCTTCTCTCTACTTTCTCTTTGGACTACCAAATCTGGTCAGCTGCATCGATAGTTGCGATGTGAACGACAGCGGAGCGGTGGATATTGCAGATACCGTGTATTTTCTCGGCGGATTGTTTTCGAATGGACCTCTACCGCTGGCTCCATTCCCCAACTGTGGAGAAGATCCTACGGCGGATCTTCTCGGCTGCGCGAGTTTTCCAGTGACCTGCCCATGAGGCGCTCCATCCCCGCTGCTCCTCGTCATCTGGATCACCACTGATCCAGATGACGGGGAGCAGGCGCCTTTTCTGGTGACCTTCGGACACCCGGAAGCCACTTCACAAACTGACTTCGTTGGATTCAACACCGTGGGGGGTCAAGATGGTCAATTGCGACTCCTGTTTATTACAATTGAATGAGACCTGCCACTTGTGACGTGTTTGTCGTTCATCTCGATTCAAATTCACACTCCATAAATTACTTACTAATATTGGCACAAAGGAAGTTCAGAATTTGGGTGGAATAACAAAAGGAGTTGTGGCGGTGCGGAAAGAACATTGGATCACGATCCTGGTACTGATGCTCTGTGCGGTAGCCACTGCACAAGAATCAAATTTCAGGGTGGTGGGGGCGAGTGCAACTCCAGGGCTGCCCGTGGAGTGTAGAATCAAATTCGATCACACCAGTGACTGTGAAGCCTTCTCCCTCGGTGTGATCCACGATCCATCGCTACTCTCCATCAGCAACCTACAGCGTGGGTTCTACCTCGAGGGAGCAAATCCCGGAGGAGTGAGTCCCGATTTCCTGATGCTCGAAACAAATCTGCTCAGTGGGTCTGGATTCGTGGTGGGTTGTTTGTTTGACCTGTCTCCTCCGATCGTCGATCTGATCGCCGGAATTGACCAGGAAATCTTGATCTGCACCTATCAGGTCCTCCCGACTGCTTCTGCTGGGGACACACCTCTACAGTTCTCACCCGAGCTGTTCGATCCTCCGGTAGCGATGTTGGTGGTGATGGGGGGGCTCGAGTTCACTCCTACCTGGGAAGATGGATCTGTTACCATCCTGCCCGACTGCAATCTCAATGGAGCTCCCGATGGAGATGATGTTGCCAACGGAACCAGCGAGGATTGCGACCAAGATGGCGTACCAGATGAATGTGGATACTCTCCAGGTCAACCAGACTGTAATCAGGATGGAATCCCGGACATCTGCGAACTCGATTGTGACTTGGATGGGGTCCTCGATGGTTGTGCCATCGCTGCCAACCAGGTGCCCGACTGTAATCTCAACGGGATTCCCGATTCCTGTGATTTTGCCGCTGGTGGAGATCAGGATGGAAATGGAGTCCTGGATGCCTGTGACAATGTTCCCTTCTGGCGAGGAGACTGCAACAGTAGCGGGTCACTGGATCTCGCGGACGCCATCTCATCACTCTACTATCTCTTTGGACTGTCGAACCCGGTCACCTGTGTGGATAGTTGCGATGTGAACGACAGCGGAGCGGTGGATATTGCAGATACCGTGTTTTTTCTCGCCGCAGTGTTTATGGCTGGGCTTCCACCGCTGGCTCCATTCCCCAACTGTGGAGAAGATCCTACGGCGGATCTTCTCGGCTGCGCGAGTTTTCCAGTGACCTGCCCATGAGGCGCTCCATCCCTGCTGCTCCTCGTCATCTGGATCACCACTGATCCAGATGACGGGGAGCAGGCGCCTTTTCTGGTGACCTTCGGACACCCGGAAGCCACTTCACAAACTGACTTCGTTGGATTCAACACCGTGGGGGGTCAATTGCGACTCCCGTTTTTTTCAGGTTTAATTTTACCTGTCAATTGAGACCTATTGGCGTCCCTCTCGATTGGAAGTCGCACTCCATCAAGAAACAACTATCCTTGGAAGACGGAAGTTCCGTTTGAGCTATCGAGTAATAAGGGGGATTGCGGTGCAGAATAAACATTGGATCACGATCCTGTTACCGCTGCTCTGCGCGGTAGCCACGGCACAAGACTCTAATTTCAGGGTGGTGGGGGCGAGTGCAACTCCAGGGCTGCCCGTGGAGTGTAGAATCAAATTCGATCACACCAGTGACTGTGAAGCGTTCTCCCTCGGTGTGAGCCACGATCCATCGCTACTCTCCATCAGCAACCTACAGCGTGGGTTCTACCTCGAGGGAGCGAATCTCGGAGGAGTGAGTCCCGATTTCCTGATGCTCGAAACAACTCTGCTCAGTGGGTCTGGATTTGTGGTGGGTTGTTTGTTTGGCCTGTCTCCTCCGATCGTCGATCTGATCGCCGGATTTGACCAGGAAATCTTGATCTGCACCTATCAGGTCCTCCCGACTGCTTCTGCTGGGGACACACCTCTACAGTTCTCAGCCGACCTGCACTCTCCTCCGGTAGCGATGTTGGTGGTGATGGACGGGCTCGAGTTCACCCCGACCTGGGAAGATGGAGCGGTCTCGATCCTGGCCGACTGCAATCTCAATGGAACTCCCGATGGAGATGATCTTGCCAACGGAACCAGCGAGGATTGCGACCAAGATGGCGTACCGGATGAATGTGGATACTCTCCAGGTCAACCAGACTGCAACCAGGATGGAATCCCCGACATCTGCGAACTCGATTGCAATTCCGATGGAGTGCCAGACTCTTGCCAGCCTGCTCTCGATTGCGATCTCGATGGGGTACTGGATTCTTGCGAATTGTTGGAGGGAACCGACTCCGATTGTAACTCCAACGGATTCCCCGACTCTTGCGAGGTCACCCAGGGAATCGCCAGTGATTGTGACGGAGACGGAATTCTAGACAGTTGCGAGCTGGCAGCCGGGACCGACCAGGACTGTGATCTCGATGGAATCCCCGATTCCTGTGCATTGGCTCAGGGCTTGGTATCAGACTGTGATGGGGATGGACTTCTGGACAGTTGCGAACTCGCATCCGGGACCGCACTCGACTGCGATGCAGATGGACTGCCCGATTCCTGTGCTCTGGCACAAGGACTCGTCATCGATTGCGACGCCGACGGTTTCATCGATTCCTGCGAGATCGCAGCGGGTACAGAATCGGACTGTAATCTGAATGGTGTTCTTGATCCCTGTGATCTGAACCAGGGAACCGCTTTCGATTGCGACGGGAGTGGAGTACTGGACTCTTGTGAAGTCGCTTCAGGATCGGTGCCGGACTGTAATCTGAATGGGATTCCGGATGCTTGTGATATGAGCCAGGGGACTGCTTCTGATTGCGATGGCAGCGGGGTTCTGGATTCTTGCGAGCTGGCCTCTGGAGTGCTGCTCGACTGCGACCAGGATGGATTGGTCGATATCTGCGAGATCGCAGATGGACTCCATGAGGATTGTGATCTCGATTCGATTCCCGATGATTGCGCCATTGCCACGGCTCTGGTGGAAGATTGTGATTTCAATGGGGTGCCGGATTCTTGTGAGATGGCTGCTGGAGGGGACCAGGATCAGAATGGCGTACTGGATGTTTGCGAAGACGTTCAGTTCCGAAGAGGCGATTGTAACGGGAGTGGATTGTTCAATATTGCAGATGCGATCATCGTACTGAACTACTTGTTTGGATTGCCTGCGGATGTGACTTGCCCGGATGCTTGCGATAGTAACGATGACTCCAACATCGATATTGCAGATGCTATCTTTGTTCTCGGGGGGCTGTTCGCTGGAGGACCTCTACCTTCTCAACCATTCCCGGATTGCGGAGATGACCCGACCAGCGACACGACTGAGTGTACCTTCTACGGAGCTTCCTGCCCCTAGACCCAAGGCCACGACGGATGCACGTTTCGTAGTGGTTCCATCACCGATTCTGCGAATCGCTGTTCCCCTTACGACGAGAACTGGAAGCGGAGCGTTGCTGCGATCCCGAGCCCGGTCGAGAGGATCTGCGACTCTTGCCTTCTCCAGCGGGGGAAGCGGAGCGGTCGGCACTATTTCTACGCTGCTGTGGACTGCGATTACCGCTGCTGTGAGAGGAATCTCCGCCAGAGTTTTGACGAGAAGAATCGGAGGAGGCTGAAGAGCGCCTTCTCTTGGGCTTTCGACCCTGTCCTGGTCCGCTGGAACTTCTCGAGGAAGATCTTGAGGAGGATCTGGATGATGGCCTCGATCTGTTGCTCTTTCCGGACGAGTTCTTTCGCCCTGTGCGACTCGGAAGGAGAGCCTCCTCGAATCCCGGCAAAGTAATGATCTCGATCGATGCACCGATGGACTTTTCGATGGCCCTGATCATCTCTCCATCGTCTTCAGTGATGAAGGTGAACGCCTTCCCTTCTCGCTCCGAGCGACCGGTTCTTCCAATTCGGTGAGTGTAAGCCTCCGGGGTGTTCGGAATATCCAGGTTGATGACATGAGAGATTTGCTCGACATCGATGCCGCGAGCGGCGATGTCGGTAGCCACCAGGATATCGAAGTTGTTCTGTCGGAATCCCTTCATCGCCCGATCGCGCTGGTTCTGCGACATGTTGCCTTGCAGCGCCACTGCTCGATGCCCATCGCGATCCAACTTTTCTGCCAGCTGTCGAGCCCTGCGCTTGGTACGGGTGAACACGATGGCAGATTTGAAATCGTCTTGTTGCAAGAGTTGCCTCAGCATCTCGGCCTTGCGCTTCTCCACGACCGGGTAAAGAGCATGCTCGATGGTGCTGGCAGGTACCGAGTGATCGATCTCGACGACGAAGGGATCGACCAGCATTTGCTCGGCAAGTCTTCGAATCTCGCGTGGCATCGTTGCAGCAAACAGCAGGTTTTGGCGCTGTTTCTGGAGGTGCCCCAGGATGCGTTTGATGTCGGGAAGAAATCCCATGTCAAACATGTGGTCCGCTTCATCCAGGATGAGAGTGTCGACTCGGGAAAGATCCACATATCCCTGGCCGAGCAGATCGAGCAATCGTCCGGGGCAGGCACAGATGACATCCGGTCGCCGCTCGAGCTTCTTGATCTGGGGCTTCTCCGAGATACCGCCGTAGATGGTCATGGTGCGAAGTTGGGTTCCTCGCGACAACTTTCGGAACTCTTCCTCGATCTGGGTGACCAGTTCTCGTGTCGGGCCGACCACCAGCACCCGTGGTCCTGGCTTATTTCTGCGCAAGAGGTGCTCGATGCAGGGAATCGCAAATGCAGCGGTTTTCCCGGTTCCGGTCTGGGCGAGGCCGAGCACATCTCGTCCCTCGAGCGCTGGGCCAATGGCAGTGGCCTGGATCGGTCGGGGAGCGCTGTATTTGGCCATTTCGATCGCCTTGTTGAGAGGCTCGATCAATTCGAACTGGCTGAAACTGGTGACGGGTATGGAATCTTCTTGAGACATGGGAGATCTCCTCTGGGCTGGACTCTCTGAGGAGCCGACAACCGGGGATCACCCTCACAACAGTGGAAGGTAACGGAATGTGGTTCGGCGAAATCCTTGCCGTTCTGTGGGCAAGTATCCTGTTGATCGCCGTGGGGGGGAACCCCCCGAGCACTGGACTCAGTATAGCCACTCCAGCGGAAATTGTCGGTGATCCTGGGAATTCTTTGTTCTTTTCTGCCGGGAGAACTTTCGCCTAGAATCGTTGCGAAGGGATCTCGAATGACAGAATCATACATTCCACGCGCCAATTACGACTTTCCCGACCAACCCATCGATAGCGATCAGGCCCATTCCGATCCGATCGAGCAGTTTCGAATCTGGTTCGAAAAGGAATCGATCGAGGCGGATGGTGATGGAAATCGAATGGCGCTGGCGACGGCAGACCGATCGGGAAGCCCTTCGCTTCGAATGGTTTTGCTCAAGCAATACACTTCGAACGGATTTCTTTTCTTCACAGATTATCGATCGCGCAAGGCCACCGAACTCGATCAGAACCCCCATGCTGCGCTGCTCTTCTACTGGCAGAGGAGGCAGCGCCAGGTGCGTATCGAGGGGCGAGTGGAAAAGGTCTCGAGAGAGGTCTCGGAAGATTACTTCTCGCGGCGACCGCGGTCTTCTCAGGCGGGGGCCACCACTTCTCACCAGAGCGCACCCTTACCCGATCGTCCTCGATTCGAGCAACAGGTGGAAACTCTCGTGGGGCAGGGAGATCCGATCGGTTGTCCCGAGCACTGGGGAGGGTACCGGCTGGTGGCAGATCGGTATGAGTTCTGGCAAGGCCAGCCGGGTCGGATTCACCGCCGGATCCTCTATCAACCAGAAGGCGGCGACTGGCACCGTTCAGAACTGCAGCCTTGACCGTTTCGTCCCCTCGACTGGATCGATGTGGAGGCTGAAGTTGGCGGGTCACTTTGCACTTCTGTAGCGTCTGTGGCAATCTAACACTTCCGGGGCGCCCGTAGCTCAACCGGATAGAGCATCGGATTTCTAATCCGAAGGTTCCAGGTTCGAGTCCTGGCGGGCGTACCATATACTGATTCCAACCACTGGATTGGATGATGATGATCTCTGCACTGCTTTCCTCCATCTTCTTGCTGTCTCTGGGCGCTCCTGCTCTTCTCGATGATTCCGATGCTGAATTGCATTTTGCCCCTCCGGTGCGGCTGGAAGCCAATGGGGTGCCCATCGATGTGACGATTGGTCATGCGGCACCCTACGTCATCGATTTTGACGGCGATGGAGTGCGTGACCTGCTGGTCGGGGAGTTCGGCAATGTCGACTATCCGGTCGAGAGGTTGCCGAAGCGGTTGCAGGAAGCGGCCAAAAAATCGGGTTACTCGCAGGGGAAGTTGCGTATCTATCGCAACCACGGTTCCGACGAAGAGCCCCTCTTCAAGGATTTTGAGTATCTTCGTGCCGGGCGAGAAGACGCCTCGATGCCGACCACCTGATGTATCTGCTTCTGTCCACAGTTTGTGGACTACGACGCAGACGGCGACCTCGACATCCTGTCCGGCTCCTACACCGGTGAACTGTACCTGTTCGAGCGCAACGCCGCGGGTGGATTTGAGCAGGGACGATATCTCCTCAACGATCAAGGTCAGGAGCTGAAGGCGAAATCCTACTCGGTGACGGTCGAGGCGATCGACATCGATGCCGATGACGATCTCGATCTGGTGCTGGGAACTCGCAGTGGCGCAGTGGAGATCTTCGACAATATTGGCAGCCGTGCCAGGCCGTCCTACGGCGAGAAATCTCGTCCGCTGAAGACCGTCGCGGGCGACAAGGTCAAGGGCAGCAACGCCCACCACGCCGACTGGGATGGCGATGGAATCCTCGATCTGGTACTCGGGAGCGAATACGGCGCCGTCAATTGGTATCGCAATCTCGGCAGCAACAACGCGCCGAAATACGCTGCCAGCGAGCCTCTGATCGAAAAGGGCAAGTTCCAGCAGCGCCAGGAGGCGGACGGCCCCGACGGTGCGGGCTCACGCACCAAGGTCTTTGTCACCGACTGGAATCTCGATGGTCGGCCCGATCTGCTGGTCGGCGATGTGCAGTGGCTTTACTACTCGCTACCGCCACTGACCGCCGAGCAGGAGGCGGAAAAACTGGCGCTGACGCCCGCCTACGAGGCGGCGGAGGCGATCCTCGACAAGGCCTACGAGTATCGTAATTCTTTCGTCGGCAAGCCTGGTGGCATTCCGGATGATGCGAAAGCCCGTATCGATGAAGCATCCAAGGTGTGGAGGCCGCTGGCCAACAAGATGGCCAAGTTCGACCGCACCAAGAGCAACACCCACGGCTGGGTATGGCTCTACCTGCAACAACCGGCGGTCGAGGGGCAGTA
>JABHOG010000141.1 GCA_018694835.1 Planctomycetota bacterium
CTACTTCCGTAATGGAGGCTGGAGTGCCGCTGATCAGGGTGAGACCAACATGGAATTGAGTTTCTCCCCGGTTGGCGACAACCCATGTGATGCCATCGTCGTGACCGATGGAGTCACCGTGGTGGACAACACCCTCGCTACTAACAGTGGTACGGATATCGACACTACCATGTGCGACGGGACCTTCATGACGCAAGGTGGTGCTGACATGTGGTACAGCTACACAGCGGCTGTCGATGGCACGGTCAACGTTCACACTTGTGACATTGCTGGCTTCGATACCGACGCTTCGGTCCACCTGGGAGACTGTGCTGCCCTCACGATTGCGGAGCAGATCGCCTGTAACGGTGACTCCACTGGCCTGATCGATTGCCAGAACTACTACTCCGACCTCGAGTTTGCGGCCACTGCCGGTACCGAGTACCTGATTCGTATCGATGGATACAACGGCGCCCAGGGTGTCACCAACATGACCATCACGAATACTCCGGATGCCATCGACCCGACTGCAAACTTCGTGCTCAGCGGCTACTCCGAGTTCAGCATCAACTTCCGTCCGGTGACCTTGACCGACTCCTCCGATAACGGTGGAGATGAAACGGCGACCATCACGGTCGACTGGGGTGACGGTTCACCGACCGAAACTGCTGCCCTCGGCAGTTCGCTTCCGCACGTCTACCAGATCGCTCTGGTACCGGGTGCGGCTGGCTTCCTGGCCACGCCTTCAGTGACGGTCAACAACATTGTCGGCAGCAACACGCTTTCCGGCGACACGTTGACGATCCTGCTGATCGGTGACGCCAACAATGACCTCAACTCCGATGCGGCGGATGTGGTCACCGTTCTCACCTACCTCTACGGTGGCGGCAGTTACAACTGCTACCAGGTGGCGGATCTGAACGGCGACGAATACGTCGACCTCGGAGACGTGGTCTATGCTCTTTACTACTTCTTCGTTACGGGATCGGACATTCCAGTACTGCCGTCCAACCCGAACTGCGATCTGTAGTCGAGGGGATCCATACAAGGGGCGGTCCTCGATTGAGGGCCGGACCATGGTGACCCGGCGGTACCCGGGAGAGCTCAGGCTCTCCCGGGTACTTTTTTTTTGACGGTCACCGACCCGTTTGATCCGGCGAATCGACGGGCGATCCTCTGAAATCAAGCATCTCTCCCCATGTACATCGATTTCCACTATAGTTGAGCCGACGGAGTGGAGTCCCACCCCCACCCCGTGGACAGGATCATCGAATGACGCGCATCCTCGGGCAAACTCTGAGCCGGACCTGCCTTCCAGGCTTTCTGCTACTTCATGCGCTGTGGCTCGGTGGGTGCGGTCCTTCATTGACCATTCCTGCTGCGCTCCCCAGCGGAACCGTCGGCGTACTGATGAAGGAACTGATCACTCCGCAGATTCAGAAGATCGATTCTGATCCGGGCAATGCCGAGCACCACGGCACCCTTGGGCTGATGTATGAGGCCAATGAGATGTGGGAACCGGCTGCCCGTGCCTTTGAAGCCGCTGTAACACTCGACCCGGCCAATCCCCTGTGGACCCTACATCTTCACACGACCAGAAACTCGGTGGGAGTCTCTTCAGGAGAACTGGCTCGGCTCGAATCACAAGCTTCGCGCTTTTCCGATGAGCCATCCTTCCTCTACATCCTCGGCCTGGCTCGATTCGATGCCGGGGATCTCAACGGTGCCCGCAGTGCATTCGCCCAATCGTTGCAACTCGCCCCCGGGGTCGCGGCGCCCTTGGTTGCACTTTCCAAGTTGGAGTTGATCTCGGGTCAGCCACAAAAAGCTCTCGAACTCGCCAGCAAGGCTCTCCAGCAAGCTCCGGGTCACCCTGCCGTGTTCAATGCAAGAGGTCAGGCATACCGCGCACTCGGTCAGGATGAACGGGCTGCAAGCGATCTGAAGGCAGGGCTCAATGCCAGCAGGATCAGTTATCCCGACGAGGGTCGCCTCCGCTTCAGCGGTTATTACGCCGCTCCACAGATGTTGATCAATCATTCGGCAGATCTGATCGAGGCGGGTTTCGCACCTCGAGCAGAGATCTTGTTGCACAAGGTGCTCACTGTGAATCCAGACGACAAGGACGCCCTCAACAATCTCTCCCTGGCTCTGCGAGCGATGGGCCGAAATCCAGAGGCCAGTAGCAGACTTCTGGCCGCCTTGAAAATCGATTCTGATTACTTCCCCACCCGCATCAATCTCTCCGATCTTCACCTGGCACTCGAAGACCCTAGCACCGCAGAACTCCATGCCACCAGAGCAGTCGAGATCGACTCCGAGAATCCGATCGCCTACAAGTTGCTGGGGATGAGTTTGATTCGGCAGCGAAAGTTTCCTCAGGCGATCGTAGCCTTCGAAAAGAGTCTGAGTTTCCAGCCCGATGATTTCGAGTGCCATGCCGCCGCAGGAGAAGCCGCACTCGCCAGCAGGATCCTGAAAACAGCGACCAAGCACCTGCGAGCCGCAGCACTTCTGAATCCAGATCACCTTCCGGTGCAGGTCAATCTCATCTTCACGCTGATTCGATCGGAGCAATTCGATGAAGCGGACCAGCGCCTCAAAAAACTATTCAAGCAGGTCGGGCAACACCCACAACTGATCAAGGCTCATGACGCCCTGCAGCAAGCTCGAAGGACTGCCGGAGAAAAACAGTGAGGTCTCGTTCTCTTCTGTGGATCATGCTGCTGATTCTGACTGCGGGCTGCACCGACACCTCCTATCCTGGCAACCAGCCTTCCGCAGTTCCCTCGAACTCCCCATGGTTTCGAGTCCTCGCAGCGGACTCGGGGTTCGATTTCGTCCATTCTCTCGGACCATCACGCCGTTACTGGCTTCCCGAAAGTGTCGCAGGTGGAGTCGCCCTGTTCGATTTTGACGCCGATGGAGATCTCGACATCTACTGCGTTCAAGCGGGAGGAATACTCGCAGGCGACCGCAGCGAAGCACCGACCAATCGATTGTACAGAAATGATGGCGATCTGCACTTCACCGACGTGACCGATCAGGCGGGAGTCGGCGACCGCGGATTCGGCATGGGAGCCAGTTGTTGTGATTTCGATCGCGATGGAGACCTCGATCTATTCGTCAGCAATCTCGGTGGCGATGTTCTCTACCTCAATGCCGGCGACGGTACCTTCGAGGATGGCACGGCGATCTCGGGCCTCGGGAACGAGGGTTTCTGTGCATCTGCTGCATTTGGCGATCTCGATGGCGACCAGTTTCCTGAACTGTTCGTCAGTCGCTACATCTCCTGGAGCCCCGACAAGGAACTGAAATGCGGTTCCGGCATCGGAGAGGACTACTGCTCCCCCAACAACTACCAGGCTCCTGCTCACGACCTGCTCTACCGCAACAACCGAGACGGCACTTTCACGGACATCTCCTCCGTGTCTGGCATTCAATCGGTCTACGGCAACGGGCTTGGAGTCGTACTGGCAGATCTGGATCAGGATGGACGGCGAGACGCCTACGTCGCCAACGATGGCTCTCCCAATCAATTGTGGCGAAATCTCGGCGATCTAAAATTCGAAGATGTTGCCATTCCCCTCGGCTGTGCGGTGAACCTCAACGGCTCCGCTGAGGCTGGGATGGGCGTACAGGCCGCAGATGTCGATGAAGACGGCGACCTCGACCTGTTCATGACTCACATCCGCAACGAATCCAACACCTGGTACCGAAATGATTCTGGAGTCTTCTCCGACGTCACGATCCTGACCGGTCTCTCTGCGGCGAGTCGCGACATGACCGGATTTGGCATGGGATATCAAGATTTCGATCATGACGGCTTCCTCGATCTGTTCGTGACCAATGGCCGTGTACTTCGCACCCGCGACTCCGATGGAACCGACGACCCCTACGCCGAACTGGATCAATTGTTCCAGGGCGAAGGTGGCGGGCGATTCCACGAAGTGATGCCGAAGGGCGCGGTGGCCAATGCGGTGAAGTACACCGGGCGTGGATGTGCCTTTGGCGACCTCGACAACGATGGAGACGCGGACATCGTTGTCATCAATAATAATGGACCTGGGCAAATACTCGTCAATGAAGCGCCCAAAGCTGGCGGCTCGGTGACACTGACCCTCCACGATCGAGATGGCATCACGGCACTCGGCGCACAACTCGAGATTCACTGCGGCGACCGTGTACTCCATCGCCACGTGGCCCGCAGTTACTCCTACTGTTCATCCAACGATCCGAGGATCCACGTCGGCCTGGCGACGGCCGCGCAGATCGATCGAGTTGCCGTGAAATGGCTCGACGGGACCCGGAGTGAGCATGGCCCCTATCCGGCCGGCACATTCGCCTCGATCCGCCAGGCTCGCTAAACTAGAAGTACTTCACGCTCATCTCTTCTGCTGCGGGGCTCCGATACGGGTCGGCATGGTGAAGTTGACAGCAGGTTTGACAGAAACCGCGGGCCTCACTGCGCTGATCTTTGCGCTGATCTTTGCGCTGATCTTGAAACTGATCATCTCCCCGTAGTCGACGGCAAGATTCCCCCGCACTGGCCCCCATTGCGCAACAGCGGATCCGCCCGCGTGGCCTGCATCGTGCCTGCATCTTGGCCTGCATCGTCGTGGCCTGGAGCGTGGCCTTCAGCGTGGCTCCAGGATCAGCCAGCCAAGATCGACATCGAGATCGATGCGAAATCGGCCGAGAAAATCCAGTCCCAGCAAACCGGTGTCGGGTTGGCCTGGCAGATCGAGCACCGTCGCTTGCATCCCCTCGACCAACGCCCCGGCGAGATCGAGCGGCGGTAGCGAGACCACCGGAGCCTCGAATTCATCGCTGGCGGTTCGCACCCTTCTTCGGGGAGTATTCTGATCGACGACGATTCCCAATGCAGCGAGAACCGATGATGGAATCGAGGTAGCGGAAGCACCGGTATCGATGATGAAGGCCACGGGTATCCCACCGACCAGGGCAGTCGCCTCGATCACCGACGATCCGGGGGGGAACTCGATCAGCACCCGGCCCTCGACCCGACGTTCTCGTTCCAACCGAGATCGCAATCCCTGACGCAGTAGTTTGAGATCACTACGCACCACCTCGAGTTGCAGTAATTCCTCACACAGATCGAGTTGTTGGGCATCGAGCAGTCGTTCCGCATCGAGCAATCGCAGCGCATCATCGGCGGGAAACCGGGCCCTTCCCGAGACGACCCAGGCGATCGCTTCGCTGTCGAGTCCGCTGCTTCGACTCGACTCGGCTCCGGTCACGAACAGATCGGGCAACAAACCGAAGACTCGCTGCCAGGCGGGATCATCGGCTCTGCTGCGGTACAGTTGATCGCCCGCATCTGCCGCTCGTGAGAGGCGACGGACAGCACCGTCACGGATCGCCAGGGAGAGCCAGATGGCGACCAGATCGGGTCCCTCGAGCCACAGCAAGGCATCGAGCCCGACTGCGTCGAAGTAAGATCCGCCATCCTCCGCCTCGAGCCCGCGCAATAGTCGAACCCTGGTCGCCTCGAACATCGCTTTTCTTCGATAAGGAACGGGGATCTCCTCCGCTGGCAGAAGTTCCCCTCTCCCCATCGCCTGATCGAGCCGCAGCAGTGCGGTCAGATCATCGATCTGCTCATCGAGCAGCAGCCGGGTGGCGGCGATCCGCCCGCCGTCGAATTCTGCGGCCTGAAAATCATCGAGTGTGGCCACCGGGGTGAGTTGATCCTCATCGGAACCGACCCAGAGCCAGGCACCCTCGAGAATCTCTCCTGGAATCCACCCGACGATGGCTCCCTGCTGCATCAGCACTGCCGCTGTCGGGTGGTCGATGGGCCCGTGCAAGAAGTCGCCGTTACGGATCAGTCCCGGATCCGGTTCCCACTCGCTCTGACGACCGCCCGAGTCGAGCAGTTGCAGGGGCAAATGAGAATCCCAGCGAGCCAACGGAGCCGATGACGGAGATGACGAAGCCGCTGATATCGGGTCGAGCTGCCACAACGAGAGATCATCGGAGCGTCGAAAGCGCCCGGTGGAGACCCTACTCTGCCCAGGCTTCCCCTCACGAAAACTCACCTCAGCCGCACCTAGCAAGGCGACTCGAGGCAGTGCCAACCAACCGCCAGAGGTCACCACCGCCGGCAGTTGCGAGAGGGTGCGACCACTCGGGTCGGTGACCTGAACCCAGCCCCAGAGCACTCCGGCAGCAGCCCCGCTGCGGCTCCCCTGAAGAATCTGATCGTTGAGCAAGAAATCATCGCCGGGGCCAGGGTTGGCATCGGTCCCAGTGGAGCGGGCTCCGGAATCGGCAAATCCCGCATCTCCCGGTCGAACTTCGTCACCGACCGGTGCATCGGCGGGAACCTGCTGGATCCCCCACCAGACAAATCCCATCAAGATGACCCCCGCCATCGTCTGTACCATCGATAGCGAACGGTCACCAGGATGCCGCATCGTCGCCGGGGAAGGTCCATCGAGAGAGTTGCCGCACTGGTCACAGTGCAGGGCATCGTCATCGTTGAAACTCTCACACTCCAAACATTGACGGCTCATGGGACCTCTTTCTCGTACTTGCCAGCCTATCCGCTGGTCGATCGGGGAACAGCCCGGATGGCCAGAGAGGACTCCTGTAAACCGGACCCCTTGCCGATCCCCGTCCAGTTCCCTATTCTTCGACCAGGAAAGAGGATGCTGCATGACCACCACGATCGGTTCGCCTCTCCCCACCGCTGACCGCTGCGCGACCGACCAGCGCCAGGCGATGGAGGATCTGCTGGGACGATTGCGCTCGGATCTCCAATCGGTTCGATCGGGGGGAAGCCAGGGTGCCATCGAGCGCCACCAGGCACGCGGCAAGATGCTGGTCAGGGATCGGATCGCTGCGCTGATCGACGAGGATTCGCCATTCCTCGAGGTGGCGAGCCTGTGTGCCCATCAGGTCTACGATTCCCCTCTTCCCTCCGCCGGAATCGTCACTGGAATCGGCCAGGTCGAGGATCGACTGGCGGTGATCATCGCCAACGATGCCACGGTCAAGGGCGGTAGTTATCACCCGCTGACGGTGAAGAAGCATCTTCGGGCGCAGGAGATCGCCGAGCAAAACCAACTCCCCTGCATCTACCTGGTCGACTCCGGCGGTGCCTACTTGCCGTTGCAGGATCAGGTTTTCCCCGACCGCGACCACTTCGGCAGGATCTTCTACAACCAGGCCAGGATGAGTGCTCAGGGAATTCCGCAGATCTCCGTGGTGATGGGGTCCTGCACCGCTGGAGGCGCCTATGTCCCCTCGATGAGCGACGAGTCGATCATCGTCCAGAAGCAGGGAACCATCTTTCTTGGCGGCCCACCGCTGGTCAAGGCCGCGACTGGCGAGGAGGTGAGCGCAGAGCAACTCGGCGGCGGAGATGTCCATTGCCGGATCAGCGGCGTCACCGACCATCTGGCAGAGGACGACGCGGATGCGCTGCTCAGGGCTCGAACCATCTTCCGCTCGTTGCCTCCACAATCGCGCCCCGGCTTCGACCTCCAGCCTACCGAACCGCCCCTCTACGATCCTGCCGAACTCTCCTCCATCATCCCTTCCGATCCACGACAGCCGTTCGAGGTGCGCGAGGTGATTGCCCGGATCGTCGACGCCAGTGAGTTCGATGAATTCAAGCAACTGTACGGCACCACTCTGGTGTGTGGATTTGCCAGAATTCATGGTCACCGAGTCGGCATCGTCGCCAATAACGGTGTTCTCTTCAGTGAATCAGCCCTCAAGGGCACCCACTTCGTCGAACTGTGCTCGACCCGCGGCTTTCCCATCATCTTCCTCCAGAACATCACTGGCTTCATGGTGGGTCAGGAGTATGAAAGAGGCGGAATCGCCAAGGACGGGGCGAAACTGGTTCATGCCGTCGCCAACTCGCCATCGCCGCGCTTCACCGTGGTCATCGGAGGATCGCACGGCGCCGGAAATTACGGGATGTGTGGACGTGCATTTCAACCGCGTCAGATGTGGATGTGGCCCAATGCTCGCATCTCGGTGATGGGTGCGGAGCAAGCCGCCGAGGTGCTACTCCACATCAAGATGGACCAGTTGGCTGAATCGGGCCAGAAACTGACCAAAAAGCAACAGCAGGAGATCACCGACCCGATCCTCCAGCGATACGAGCACGAAGGAAGTGCCTGGTACTCCACCGCCCGCCTCTGGGATGATGGAATCATCGACCCCGCCGCGACCCGCGATGTACTGGGACTGGGAATCGAAGCCGCTTCCTGTGCCCCGCTGGAGCCGCGCAAGATCGGTATCTACCGGATGTAGGAGGAGTGACGGATGAACCAACTCGCAAACCACCTGAAGGTGACCCGTAACGGCGCGCGAGCCGATGTGATTCTCGCCAGACCCGATGTACGCAATGCCTTCGATGGGCAGTTGATTGCGGCACTACACGACAGCTTCAACTCCCTCGATTCCGATCCAACGGTGCGAGTGATCGTGCTCTCCGGCGAGGGAAAGGTCTTCTGTGCCGGTGCCGATGTGAACTGGATGCGAGCATCGATCGAGCTCTCGACCGACGACAATCGCAAAGATGCACTGCGCATGGCACGAATGTTCTCTTCCATCTCCAGCGCACGCTGCCCGGTGATCGTGCGAGCTCACGGTGCTGCACTCGGCGGCGGCGCCGGACTGGTCTGTGCCAGCGACATCACGGTCGCCTCCGACGACTGCCTTTTTGCCTTCAGCGAGGTCAAACTGGGCATCTTGCCCGCCGTCATCTCGCCCCATGCGGTGGCACGCATCGGCGCCGCTCAGGCGCGTCGCTACTTCCTTACCGGCGAACGATTCGGAGCCGAGGATGCGCTGAGGATCGGCATGGTTCACGAGGTTTGCAAGATCGATCAACTGGACTCACGCATCCATCAACTGGTCGATGAGATTCTCAGCAGCGCTCCGGAAGCGGTACAGGAAGCCAAGATCCTGATCCGCGAGGTCTCCGGTCTTCCCTCTCCCGACTCGCTGGCAGAATACACCGCCGATCGAATCGCCGCTCGTAGAGCCAGTCAAGAGGGCCAGTCTGGCCTGAACTCATTCCTCGAACGCAAGCCTGCACCATGGGTCGAGAAACCTGCGGCCGAAAACAGTGCCGAACACAATGCCGATGAGGATTCCGCATGACACCGAGCCGGGTTCTGGTGGCCAATCGAGGCGAGTGTGCTTGCCGGATCATCCGCACACTTTCGGCGCTGGGGCTGGAGACGGTAGCAGTCCACTCCGAAGCGGATAGAAACGCACGATTCGTCGAAGCGGCGGATCACAGCAGGGAGATTGGCCCCGCCTCTCCAGCAGACTCTTACCTCGACATCGATCGCATCATCGAAGCGGGTCGTGAGGTCGGGGTGCACGCCGTGCATCCGGGCTGGGGATTCCTGTCGGAGAGCCCCGAGTTCGCGCGAAGGGTCGAGCAAGAGGGTTGGATCTACATCGGCCCGACCGCCGATCAGGTGCTCCAACTGGGCGACAAGACGCAGGCCAGAACGCTCGCTCTCGCCTCCGGGGTCCCCTGCGCACCGAGCCTCGTCCCGCCAGGCCCAGGCAGCACAGAGGACCCTTCCTGGGCCCGTGAGCTGAACGACTGGGGATCTGCGCTGCTGATCAAAGCGACTCGCGGCGGCGGTGGTAAGGGAATGCGCATCGTGCGCGATCTGGACCAACTCGAGCAGTCGCTCGAATCGGCGCAGCGCGAGGCACTGGCGGCGTTCGGAGACGATTCGGTTTTCATCGAGAAACTGATCGAACCGGCGCGTCACATCGAAGTCCAGTTGATCGGCGACGGACTCGGCGAGGTGGCGATCCTCGGCGATCGAGAGTGCACGCTACAACGACGCCACCAGAAGTTGATCGAGGAATCTCCCGCACCTTCCTTGCCTTCGCGCCAGCGCAGCGACATGCACGAGGCTGCCGGGAGACTGGCACAGTCGGTGAACTATCGCGGAGCCGGTACCGTCGAGTTCCTGTTCGATGGAGAGCAGTTTTATTTCCTCGAGATGAATACCCGACTCCAGGTCGAGCATCCGGTAACCGAGCAGGTGCACGGTGTCGATATCGTGGAACTGCAGTGGCAAGTCGCCACGGGCCAGGCACGACTGGCCGAACTCGAGCTGAACTCGACCGGCGGACATGCCATCGAGGTGCGCATCAACGCCGAGGACCCGGCGGCGGATTTCCTGCCATCGGTAGGCACATTGACTCGGTGTCTGTGGCCTCAGATGGACGGGGTTCGCATCGATAGTGGCGTCCGTCAGGGAGACCGAATTTCCGCTCATTACGATCCGATGCTGGCCAAGATCATCGCCCATGGAGCAACTCGAGAGGACGCCACCCGGCGGTTGGTGGCGGCCATCGAATCGACCCTCATCGCCGGGGTCGAGACCACCCTTCCCTTCTGTCGAGATCTGCTCTGTTCGTCCGATTTTGATGCGGGAACGGCTCACACCACCTTGGTGGAAGAGAAGTGGGGAGATTGGCAGGCGCCACAACTGGAACCGATCTGGCTCCAGGCGATCGGACGGGCGGCGCGCCAACTGTTAGGAAGCACCGCCGGTGATGGCGCTCAAGTATCTGGCTGCTGGCAACGGCTTCCTGGAAGGGTGTGGCCATGATTCGGTCGCAACTCGATGGTCTCGGCCCCTCTCAGCCTCCCCTTCAGTGGAAGGTGATCGAATGGAATCCACCACTGTTGACCCTCGAAGTGGAGGGTGAAGTGCGCAGCCTGGTGCTATCGGGGTCGACCCACAAGGCACAGGTGGGCTGGCTGGGACGCTCCTTCGCCATCGGAATCCGCCGCACCGAATCAAACCAAACCGAATCGAACCGAACCGATCTCGCCGCAGACGGAGATCTTTCCGCTCCGATGCCAGGGACCGTGATCGAGGTGAAGGTCTCCGTCGGCGAACAGGTCAGTGCCGGACAGGTGCTGGTGGTGCTGGAAGCGATGAAGATGGAGATGTCGATCCGATCGCCAAGAGCTGGAAGCATCCGTAACATCTCCGTGAACCGCGGGGATCCGGTGGTGGCGGGTTCGATGCTGGTCGAACTGGATCCACAACAGGAGCCTGAATGAGCCAGTTGACACCAAAGAAAGACACCGTCCGTGTGGTCGAGGTCGGTCCCAGAGATGGCCTGCAAAGCCGAGGGATCCAGCTCTCCATCGAACAGCGGCGCGAGTGGATCGAGAAACTGATCGCCTCTGGAGTTCGCGAGATCGAAGCGGGTGCCTTTGTTCGGCCCGATCGAGTTCCGGCGATGGCCGACAGCGATGCACTCTTTCTTCTGCTGGGAGATGTCACTCCGGTCCACTTGTGGGCACTGGTCCCGAATCGGATCGGCGGACAACGAGCCGTGGCAGCAGGGGCCAAACACCTCGCCTTCTTCACCGCCGCCAGCGAGACCTTTTCACAACAGAATAGCGGCTGTTCCATCGATCAATCGCTGCAACACCTCCAGCAATTGAGGTTGCCCCCCCTCGATCTCCCCTTGCGTGGCTATCTCAGTTGCTGCTTCGGTTGCCCCTACGAGGGCGCGATCGATGCCGAGCAGGTGCTGCAGAGATCGATCGCCCTGATCAGTGGCGGAGCCGAGGAGATCGTCATCTCCGACACCACCGGGATCGCCACTGCGCAGGCGGTCACGACCCTGATCGATCGGCTGACCAGCGAGATCCCCATCGAAAAGATCTCACTACACCTCCACGACACTCATGGGTCGGCACTGGAGTGTGTACGGGCAGGTCTCGACGCAGGGGTTCGTTCTTTTGATGCATCCGCGGGAGGATTGGGCGGCTGCCCCTTCGCACCCGGCGCTCGCGGCAATGTGGCCACCGAAGATCTGCTCGAAGTGCTGCAGCAGCAAGGCTTCGACAGTGGTATCGATCGTGAAGCCTTGATCGAGTCGAGCCTGTGGCTGGAGCGTTGTCTCGGTGAGGAATTACCGGCTCAATCGCTGGTAAATCGGCGTTAGATCATCGGCGTTAGATCATCGGCGTTAGATCATCGGCCCATAAAAAAGAAGCGCCTCACACTCTCGTCGAGAGTGTGAGGCGCAGATCAATGTCGATGGGAAGCGGTGGATCAACAGCCGTTGAAACTCACGCAACTCACGCTATCGGAGGTCGGATCGGGGCCACAGGCTCCGTTGGGAGAGGGTACCACTGGAACGGTTCCTCCCACCGGGATGCCAAAGATGGCATTGAGACTGTAGACGACGTCGGAGAGGTCGACCGCACCATCGTCATTGACATCTGCGGCATCCAGACAATCCATCGTACCACCGCCGAACAGGTAGTTGAGCCCCCCTACCGCGTCACCGATGTTCTCGGAGCCATCCTGGTTCATGTCGTTTCGAATGAAGAAGTTGTCACGCACTGCGGTGCAGCAGCCATCGGCACTGAAATCGCCACAGGCATTCGATCCGCGGACACAGATATTGTAGCTACCGGGTCCTCCGATGGTCACCGTGGTGGAGGTCGCACCCGCTCCGAGGGTTCCCACCACCACTCCATCCAGTATCACCTCGACGGAGGAGACCGGATCAGGATTGGTCCAGGTGACGGAAGTGTTGCCGGTCACCTGGTCGACCACACAAGTTACTCCTGATGGAGCCGCTGGTGGCGGAGTGACCTGATAGGTCAAGTTGCAGTTATTGCTCTCTCCACTGGTGCTGAGGTTGGCAACTCCTCGCACCGAATATCCAACAGTTCCAGCACTCCCCGAGGTGGTAGTGGTGGAGGTGGCTGTTCCCGCCAGTGTCTGGATCACGACTCCTCCGGTGAGGACCTCGACGCTGTCGTAGATTCCTCCGTTGTTCCAGTTGAGGGTTCCGACGCCCAATCCGCCCCCTCCACAGGGGTCGGTGATGGAACAGGAGAGGTTACTCGGGGCAGGTGTGCCGATGCTGACCGATCCCGAGACCTTGGTCGGAGTGCGACTGATCGAGGTGGTTCCTGAAACGACACTGATCACGGTGATCACCGCGGGTGCGCCCAAGCCATCGGAGAAATCGAGTACCTCACTGCTGCCAGGTGTTGCCGCTGCGGAACAGGTGTAACTGTAGAGAGCGATCTCATTGCCACTGCCGATGGCGATCTCATCGAGGGGAGAGGCGAAACTGAGGATCACCGCATAGGTGCCGCCAGGTCCTCCGGCTGCTGTCAGATCGATGAACTCGAAGTCCGGGCCCGCTCCACCGTTGGAGTCTGCGACCTCGGCGCCACTACTGATCGCAGTGAGGGTCAAGATCGTTCCCGTGTGGGCCAATCCGATACTGAATCCTCGTGCGGCTTCCTCATTATCGAGGGTGACCTTGACGGTAGCGCTGGCCCCCGGCAGTGCCACTTCATTGGAAGCGGTGACTGTATGGACCTGGGCAATCGACATGGATGTAAATAACAAAATCATCGCAGAAACGACGAACAGATTACACTTTGGCATCTTGGTACCTCTCCCGGGGTCTCCCGGATATTTTCGGTCGACTCCAAGCCCCTTAGAATCGGGGAATTGAATATGAACCAGACTGCATAGTTTACAAATCTCATACCTTGAATACTAGTATCCCAATCGTACTGAATAGAAAAGCGAGATGCTAGTGGTCGAATTGGACAATCAGGACTCTTTGGAATCACCCCAGGTCGTTCCCGTGGGATCTCACCGACCAACTTATTGGGGGAATAGCAGGAATTCGACCGGTTTGAACACCGGATCAACGCTGACGGTACCGTCGACCACCACCAGATTATCGAGCGGTGGAGAGGTCCCTGGATTGCCCCAGGGAAGCACTCCTGAGGTTCCGGTTGGATTTCCCTGCAAGGTCTGAGGATTGGTGGCGAACTCGATCACGGCGATTTCACGATCGACATCGCAAACCAGCACGTCTCCGAAAGTAAACGAGATCAAGGCGCCGACCAGGACCGCTCCATCGACGGTGTTCACTCCCCAGAAATCGGGGCCTCCACCATTGTTCAAGTTCGCCATCGCCAACCCCTGCTCGACCGCAACATAGTTCAGTAGGGACGGGTCGTGCTGGATCGCCATCGAGATCCCTGCCAGTGGCATCGGGTAGCCCGGATTGGAACTCCCCTCCTCACACATCAAGGCCACCTGGCCGCTTCCGACTCCGGTCACCGGCGAATAGCCGATCTGGAACGGCTCGGCATGGAACAAGAAAACATCACGGATGATGACATCGAGAGTCGTCTCGACGCTGCCGAAGCCATTCTCGCCACGAATCAAATGGGTGCTTTCCCCCTCCGCCAGAGCCTGACCGGCAATCGCACCGGTCGCTTCATCAAAGGTCAGGCCACTCGGTAGAGCCGGAGTCACACTCCAGATTTCGACATTTCCGCAGCCCACCTGAGGAATCTGTGGAGCCATCGTGACGGCTACAGGATGCGCGAGCGGAGTCTGGGGATACTGGAGATCACAGGGCGCCATTCCGATCACCTCGGTGGTCAGAAACACGCTGGTAGATCCGATTCCATTCGATGCGGTGACCAGGTGCTGGGTCGTCGCCGTCAGTTGCGACGCGGTCCCCCCGATGGATCCGGTCAGGGCATCGAAGGTGAGTCCCGCCGGTAGCGCCGGGTCGATGGAGAAGAGATCGGGAGTTCCACAGCCCACCGTTGGATGCTGGAGATCGAGCGCCACACCGAGTAATAGCACCAGGGTCGAATCGGGATACAGCAGCTGGCAGGGCGCCATCTCCACCACCTCGATGGTGAGCATGAAGGTGGACGAACCACTGCTATTGGCCGCTTCGATCCAGTAATCGATCGGGCTCTGGAGAGTCGTCGCCACCCCTGAGATCACACCATTGGTGCCATCGAGAAGGAGTCCGTTCGGCAACGCCGGGTCGATGCTCCACTGGCTGACCGATCCACAACCGACTGTTGGGACCAGGAACACGACGTCTTCTGCCGCGACCACCGTCAACGATGGGACCGGGTAAATCAGGTTGCAGGGAGCATCAGGTGCGATGGTGATCGTCACCAGGGTCGAGGTGGATCCACTGACATTATTGCCGAGGACCACATGAGCGGTGAGCCCACCTTGCAGTTGTGGAGTCCCACTGATCTCTCCGGTGGTGCCATCCAGTTGCAATCCCAACGGCAAGTCAGGAACCACCGAGTACTGATCGATGGCGCCGCACTCCGAGGTTGGGATCTCCGACAAGAAAGGTTGCCCGACCAGCAGCAACCAGTTGGAGGTGGAGTACTGCAGTCCACAAGGAACCTGCGGCAACACCTCGATGAGTAAATCAAAGGTGGACTGACCGATGGCATTCTCGGCACTGATCTGATGGGTGGTGAGAGCCGAACTGATCGCGGGGGTTCCCTCGATCACTCCAGACAACGGGTCGATGGTCAGCCCCTCCGGCAACGTTGGTGAGACGGTGAAGGATGACACCACTCCACAACCGACCAGCGGAAGCAGGATCGGCATCGCCTCACCCTCCACCAGCGAAAGCTGGGCGGGAGAGTATGTGAGATCACAGGGAGCCACAGCCAGCACCTCGATCAACAGATCGAAACCAGTCTGCCCCGAGATGTTGCTGGCGATGATCTGATAACTGGTCGCCGTCGAACTGGTCAACGGCGTTCCACTGATCTCGCCGGTCGAGCCATCGAGGACCAGACCCTGAGGAAGTGGCGGAAGTACCGAGTAACTGTCGACCGCTCCGCAATCCGAGGTCGGCGTGATGGCCGTCAGCGCGGTGGCCACCGGCACCGACAGCAGCGCCGTAGGGTATTGGAGATCGCAAGGCGCCAGTGGAAGAACTTCGATCACTACCTCGACGGTAGCCAGACCTGTGACATTGATGGCACTGATCTGGTAACTGGTCGATTCTAGCGCGATCAGCGGTGTCCCCTCGATCACTCCCGTCACTCCATCCAGCACCAGGCCGGAGGGTAGGGTCGGCGTTACGGTGAAGGAAGAAGGCTCTCCACAACTGACGGTCGGAGACTGGGGCAGCAGTGCGGATGCGACCTGCAAGGAGAGCATTGGGAGCGGATAACCGAGATCGCAGGGTGCCTGCGGGAGCACCTCGATGGTCAAATCAAAGGTTGTCTGCCCGCTGCTGTTGTTGGCACTGATCTGGTATCCGCTGGCATCGGAAAGAGCGGCTGCAGTTCCTGACAACATTCCGGTCAGTGGATCGAGCAGCAATCCGGTCGGTAATGCCGGCACCACGCTGTAACTTTCGACACTCCCGCAGGAGACTGCAGGTGTCAATACCGGTTGAACCTCCCCCACCTCCAGTGAGATGAGAGCGACCGGATACTGGAGATCACAGGGAGCCGGCTCCACCACCTCGATGCCGATCGAGAAGGTCGAGGAGCCACTGACATTCGACGCTTCGATGACATGCTGGAGTGAACCTTGCAGTTCAGTGGCGATGCCAGAGATGGCTCCGGTGGCCCCATCAAGGGTCAATCCTCCGGGCAGAGCCGGATTGACGCTCCAACTGGTGACCGATCCACAGCCGACCGTCGCTTCGAGGGAAATCGTGTCCTCGTTGACGATCAAGGAGATCGAGCTGGTCAGATACTGTAGCGAACAGGGAGGCGTTGGAAGGACCGTGATACTGATCTGGGTTGCGGTTGAACCACTACCATTCTCTCCCACGATCGAATGGAGGGTGGGTCCACCTTGCAGTTGAGGAGTCCCCGAAATCAAGCCGCTGATCAGATCGAGAGTGAGTCCCTGCGGAAGGGGCGGGCTCACCGAATAGAACTGGATGGGACCACAGGAAGATGTGGGCCCGGCGGCGGCGATCGGCTCTCCGACCATTGCTTCGATGGGTGGGTACTGGAGATTGCACGGCACTTGCGGCATCACCACGATGACCAGATCGAAACTGGTCTGCCCCACCGAATTACTGGCGGTGATCTGGTAACTCACGGCAACTGAAATCGCCAGCGGAGTTCCCTGGATCACGCCGGTCGAGGCATCGAGACCGAGCCCGACGGGGAGCGAGGGTGACACGCTGAAGACGCTAGCGGGTCCACATCCAACCGTCGGCACGAGCGGGCCTACCCCATCTCCCACCTCGATCGACAGCAGCGAGATCGGATACTGAAGATCACAAGGAGGCTGGGACAGCACCTCGATGACGATGTTGAAACTACTCTGGCCACTGGCATTGCTGGCGCTGACCTGATGAGAAGTGGCGTCAGAAGTGGTCGTAGCCACTCCCTCGATCACCCCGGTCAACGAGTCGATGGTCAGACCCTGAGGCAGGGTTGGTGTCACTGTAAACGCTGTCACCGATCCACATTCAACCGTCGGAACCAGTGGTGCCACGGCCTCTCCCACCTGCAATGAAAGCAGAGCCACGGGATAGGTCAGAAGACAAGGGGGTTGGATCTCCACCTCGAGGGTCAGTGAAAAGGTCGACTCCCCACTGCCATTGGCAGCACGGATCAGATGCGTCGTCTGTCCACTGAGCTCCAGTGCGGTGCCGGAGATGATCCCTGAAATCGAATCGAGTTCGAGCCCCACAGGGAACGCAGGCTGCACCGAATAGTTCTCCACCACTCCACAGGAAACCTGGGGAAGTTGCGGGGGCAACACTTCACCCTGTAGCAGTGACAGTGAAGATTGCGGGTAAGTCAGGTCGCACGGTGGCACCGCCATCACCTCGATGGCGAGAGTGATCGCTCCTTGACCGGCGGAGTTTTGAGCGACGATCAGGTAGATCGCCAGCGCACTCGATTCGTTCGCAATACCGCTGATGGCACCGGTCATGGGGTCGAGGAACAGACCCTGTGGCAAGGCAGGAGCGATGCTCCAGCTGCTGGCCACTCCACATGAGGAAACGGGAACGATCGGCGAGAGTGGCTGATTCTCGATCCACTGGAAACTGAAGGCTCCGTAATCGAGATCACATGGCGCTTCTTGCGACACCTCGATGGAGATGACGAACGTCACCTGTCCACCCTCGTTCTGAGCGACCACGATATGGTGAGTCAGCGGATGAAGTTCCAACGGGGCACCGGTGATGACACCGTTATTCGGGTCGATGGATATCCCCAGCGGTAGATCGGGTTCGACCGTCCAGAAATCGGGAAGGCCCCCGTTCACTTCCGGCGCGACGGGTTCGATGGTCGATCCGACCATCCAACCATCGATGTCGGGATAGGAGATCGACTGGGGAGGGAAAGTCTCTACTGCGGGTGAATTTCCCACTCCTCCACCACATCCTGCAAGCCAGCAGGCCGTCATCCACAGGAGCAACATCTTCAGGCGTGACATCGGGGGGGCCCTCACTTCTGATCCACTGCAACGACCGATGCGATTACTCGCTCGGTACGAGATCCAATCTGGCACCAGCAGTGATCGGTAAGATTCCCGTCACTCCATCCAGTACCACGGTGTTTCCAACAGAAGGTATGCCCGGAGCACCAGCAGAAGGATTCCCCCAGTCCAGATCGGACTGATCCCCGGCGCTGTTGCCGGAGAAAGCATCTGGAATCGTACTGTAGGTGACCACTGCCACTTCTCGTGGAAGATCCGCCGTCAGCCCACCTGCGTCGGCAGAGAAGGAGAAAACGATTCCGAGGGTGAATCCATCCGGGGTCTCGAAGGGAGCGAAGAACTCGGGACCATTACCGTCGTTGAATCCGGTCAGATCCTGTCCCGGGACCACCGAGGTCAGATCGAGACGCTCGACATCATGAGCCAGAGCCAGCGAGAGCATCAGGATCTGGGTCGGGAAGGTCACGTTGTCCCCTCCTTCGGTCAAGATGATGCGAACCTCGGCTCCACCCTCTCCGGTGGTCTGGTCGTACTCACCGCTGATCTGTTCCAGCTGGTAGGTGAAGACTGGCGAGATGCGCAGGGCAATCTCTGTCTCGTCACTGCCATGCTCATTGGAGGCGATGACGGTGTAGACGATCCTGGAAGTTTCCAGGGCGGGAGTTCCGGAGATGATCCCGGTCGTCGGATCGATGGAGACCCCCTCCGGCAAGGCCGGATCGATCAGCCACAGATCCGCCTCGCCACAGCCGGTGGTGGGTGAGATCGGGTCCATCGGTGCAAACGGTGCGACCACCTTGTCGTCTTCGAGGTAGGCGAGATCACATGGCCCCGCAGGAATGATTTCGATGAGGATCGAGAAACTGGCCGATCCACTCTCATTGGCCGCGGTCAGTTGGTGCAAGGTCGCATCCTGGCTGACGATCGGAGTCCCACTGAGGATTCCACTGTAGGGATCGAGCACAACCCCCTCGGGCAGTGCAGGATCCACCGAGTAGTCACTCGATGGTCCACATCCGAGAGTGGGAGTCAGGGTCGGAAACGAGGTAAAGGCGAGGATCTGTACCGAGTCGAGTGAATACACCAGGTCGCACGGCGACTCGGGAAGCACGCGGATCTCCAGACCCACCGAAACCTCGCCACCGTAGTTAGATGCCGTGATGGTAAAGAATGCCGAAGGACAGCTCTCTCCGGGGGTTCCGGTAATGATTCCACTCTTCGAATCGAGAGTCAGTCCGAGCGGCAACTCGGGAGTCACTACCCAAAGATCGGGTGCATCGCCCTCGACCAGAGGGGCGGGAATATTTACCGGTTCACCGACCGTCACGACCCATTCCGCAGTCGGATAACTGAGAGCCGTGGGGGCCATGATCTTCGTGCTTCGGCCAAAACAACCGCCGACGAGTGCGGTGAATACGGCCATCAGCAGGAATTTACTGATGAAGCTTGTAGAACTCGGCATCGGGTCCTCCTCAGGGCTATTGCCCATGATTTCATTGCGTACTGCGAGCCGTAGCCCGAGGTACTGATCAAGTCGATTCAAATGTAAGGCCTGAGATGGTGCTCAAATGGCAAAGGAAAGGTAACGCTGATTGTAGCCATGTTAGGCATTTTGTCTATATTGACATTCTTGGTGCCTGCCTTGTCAAAGGGGTATATCTGCAATTGAGCGGCGATTAGTCAGGATATACAAAAAATACTGTAATTGTCATCCCCAATGATTCAAACACTATTGTTAGCAGTACAATACGACAGTAAAGTAAATGACATAAGGGGTTCCAAAAGCGACACCCAGTGTTCCAACTTGACTCTCGCTCAGCCATCTTCAGAGGAGGAGATCCGTGTTCCACTCTCGATTCGTACTCATCATGGCCCTGATAGCCAGTCTCAGTGCACTCCATTCCAACAGTCTCATCGCTGCAGACCTTCATGTTCCTGACCAGTTCAGTACCATCCAGGGTGCGATCGACTCATCCAACCTGCTCGATACGGTACTCGTGGCTCCTGGGACCTACTTCGAGAACCTGACCTTTGCGGGCAAGAGCATCACTCTTCGCTCCACAGGAGGTGCTGCCCAGACGATCATCAATGGCAGTAGCCTGACTCGCGGCCCCAGTGATGGCTCGGTGCTCGCCTTTGAACAGGGGGAGTCTCCACTGGCAGTGATCGATGGATTCACCCTGACCGCTGGAATCGGCAAGGTCATCACCGACGTAACAGGTACTTTTTCCAGAGGCGGCGGAATCCTGATCAGCGGATCATCCCCTACCCTGGTCAACTGCACCTTCGACTCCAACACCGCACAACTCGGTGCTGGCATCCATGCTTCGGGAAGTGTCGCCCTGAACCTCTTCGGGCTCACTTTTAGCGGCAATAACGGCCTCGAAGGAGCGGGAGCTTACCTCCTCGATGTCGGTGCCGTCATCGTCAATGGCTGCTCCTTCGCTGGTAACAACGCACAAACTGCCGGAGGCGGTTTGACTCTGGACGGTTGCAACGGTGCAGACGTCCTCAACAGCACCTTTGATAACAACAATTCTCTGATCGGAGGTGGCATCGATGCCAAGACCACCTCGATTCAGATCTTTGATTGCAGTTTCACCAACAACGAGGCGACCCTCATCGGTGGTGCAATAACTCTTTTCCAGAGCCCGTCCAATATCGTCTCTTGTGAACTGTTCGATAATGTGGCGGGACATGGTGCCGCCATCGGTATCGATGGAAGTTCGGTGATCCTCCAGAGAAGTGTCATTGCCAACAACTTCGCCACTTCTCAGGGAGGGGCCATCGCCTCGACCCTCAACTCGAGCAGCATCAACCTCAATCACATGACACTCGCCAATAACAGTGCGTTGCAAGGCTCCGCCGGGATCTACCTACCGACCGATCCTACCGGAACCTCCATCTCGACCGTCATCGCCAGCCATTCCATCTTCTGGAATCCTGCCGGCTCCGCCGAGATCAGCATCCCGACCCCTGCCACCATCGACTACTGCAACGTGCGGGGGGGATACCCCGGAACAGTGGTCCTCAATGGTGATCCTGGATTCACCGACCCAGCGCTGCGCGATTACTCGTTGCTGCCGAATTCGCTCTGCATCGATGCCGGATCCGCACTCTCTTCCCCCGACGCCGATGGCACATTGCCAGACCTGGGTGCCATCTGGCACGATCAGCGTCCTGCGGCGGCGGCCGAACTGGTGTGCAGCCTGATCGATCCTTGCACCAACACTTACGGTGTGACCTGGACCCTCTCTGGCGCTGTCGATGCCGTGTTGATCTCGTTAGGATCGGATCCCAACAACATGACACCGATGGCATCCCTTCCGGGAAGCTCGACCAGTTGGACCACCATCATCAATCTTCCAGGGACACCCACCATCTGTGTGGAGCCACTCAACAATGGCATGTCCCCCGCCAACGGACCGACCTGCTGCCAGGTGGTCGTGGATCCGATTCCCGATCCTGTCCCCACCACCTTTTTCACCTGCACCCTCGACCATGAAACCTGCACCGCTTCGGTGAACTGGATCAATGGAGAAAGTTACACTTCGCTTCAATTGACCTCGAATGGAGTCGACCAGGGGATCTCGGCCAATGCGACCTCAGCGCTGCTGGCGCTGGACCAAGATGTTGCGACCACTGTTGCACTGGTGGCCACCACCAATTGTGGAATCGTACTGCCTCCAGTCAGTTGTGAACTGACCTGTATCGCTCCACCTCCAGCCCCTGCCACCGATTTGCTCTGCAGCCTGACTGACTTCTGCACCAACAGTTACCAGTTGAGTTGGGCCCTCAGTGGCAATGTCGATGAGGTTCAGATCTCGGTCGGACCCGATGCGGCCAACATGACTCTGGCTGCCGTTCTGCCGGGAGATGCGACCAACTGGCCCACCACCCTGAGTGAAGGCACCCAGGTCATCTGCGTCGAGCCCATCAATAACGGTGCGCCGCCGACCACCGGACCGACCTGTTGTGAGATTCTGGTCGATCCACTGCCGGTCCCCGTGCCGACCGCCGACCTGATCTGTTCGGTCGACCATTACACCTGCCAGGCGAGCCTGAGCTGGTTGAATGGAGAGGCCTACAGTTCGCTCCAGTTGACGGTCAATGGGGTCGATCACCCGATCACAGCGGATGCCACCTCAGCGACCGTGACCCTGGCCGCAAATGTCCCCAGCCTGATTCTCCTCGGTGGAACCACCGTCTGCGGTGAAGCTCTGCCAGAACTGAGTTGCGAACTGACCTGCATTCCTCCCGACCGATTCATTCGTGGAGATTCCAACGCCGATTCAAACCTCGATGTCTCCGATGTCATGTTCAGTCTCGGTGCAGTGTTCGGGCAGGTCGTCTCTTCGTGCCAGGATGCTCAGGACACCAATGACGACGGTGCTCTCGACATCAGCGACCCGTTGTTACTGCTGCTCTACCTGTACAGCGGTGGATCACAGCCTCCTGCGCCCGGACTGACCTGTGGCGACGATCCCACAGCGGACTCCCTGGAGTGCCCAGGATCGCCTGGCTGCCCCTGATCCTGACACCTTTGGACATTACAAACGACTCCCTTACCCTCGCTCCCGAGCCCGTCTGGACTCGAGAGCGAGGGCTTACAATTTAGTAACAATCATCCAGATCGGAATCCGCAGCACGCCGTCAACGACTCCTGAAGCACAACGAATAGCCGTTATTCGTCGTTATAGGGGGGATCACGGCGAGAACCCTTTGTCAGTCCAGACAGTTGACAAAAAAATGCACGGCATTACAATAGACAAAAGAAGGAAGTACGAAGTAGTAACAAAAGGTCAGTAGGTCCGCCTTCTCTCCCTTTTCAGACCACTTCGCCAACAGCGCACAAAATCACAGCGAGAAGAGTTTCGATCCTGTAACCAATGCATCCTGTTGCGGTTCAGGTGAGAGTAGCGAGGAGTGTGGGATGAATGACAAGAGGACGCTCACTACCGGTGAGATCGCCAACTACTGCGGGGTCAACTTCCGCACAGTAATTCGCTGGATCCAGCGGGGACAGCTGAGGGCGTATCAACTCCCCGGACGTGGAGACAATCGCGTAGAGGTCAATAATTTCGTGACCTTTCTCAGAGAAAATAACATCCCGATTCCACGAGAGTTCCTGCACCTGGCTCGCAGAGTACTCGTGGTCGAGGATGATGTGCTGGTGGCGCAAGCCATCGAGCGCGTACTGCGGAAGCACAACTTCGATGTGTACGTTGCCCAGGACGGATTCTCCGCCGGATCGCTGCTTCGTGAGCACCTGCCGTGCGTCATGACCCTCGATCTCCGGATGCCCGGCCTCGGTGGATTCGACGTCATCGAATACGTTCGTCTCGCTCCCGATCTGAACCTGACCAAGATTCTGGTGGTCTCTGCAATGGAGGACATCGAACTCGATCGGGCTCGCCTGCTGGGTGCCGATGACATCCTTCCGAAGCCCTTTGAACCAGAAGAGCTGGCCGCTCGCGTCGTCCGCATGGCAGGAGTCGCCCTCCGAGGCTAGGCCCATCCCTGACGACGTCAGTACTTACCAGACGATAACCTCTGTTTGATCGCTCACGATCGAACAGGGGTTACCTTAATTCTGGCGGCTCAGTTTCTTCTTTCAAACCAGCTGGAGTAAACGGAGATCGAAGTAAACGGAGATCGGATCGATCCTCCAGCGATCTCTCCTCCAACTGAATCTGCAGGGAGCCGATCAGGACCATCCAGCAGAAGCACCGCGCTGAGACTCCCCCTGTATCCAACCCACCCCGCAGCAGCCTCACGCAGCAGCAGGGGCCCCTCAGCAAGCTCACACAGCAGCGGCACAGCCACTCATGAACGAGATGGAAGGAGCCTACGGCAATGGTTCCGTTGGTAAGAGAAGCACCGAAGAGGTGGGACGTATGTCGATCTATCGGATGCTGGTGGATCGACAGCCAGAGCCGACATCCTGCGCCGACATCCCGCGCCTCTGTACGACGCGTTGATCCTGCTTTCCCCGACTCCAGACGATGAGTCGGAACGACCCTGATCGACAATTCAAGAATTGCTGAAGGCTATCTATTGGAATCGTCGGATCCACCGTGCAAGTGGCAGAAGAAGTGGCAGAAGAAGTGGCAGAAGAAGTGGCAGAAGAAGTGGATCGTGTTGCGAGAAACGTCGCTCCAGCCTCTCCTCAACGGCTCCAGCAACCTCGTTCCTCGCAGCACTGACGATCCACTGTCGACGGATCCACTGTCGACGGATCCACTGTCAACGGATCCACTGTCAACGGATCCACTGTCAACGATCAGGGGCAACTGATTCGAGGAGTACAGGGCAAGATCAGTGGATCAGGAGCCAGATCACAGGCGGGAAAGGGCGCTGCAGGAGGATCCCCGAGGCTAAAGAGGTAGGTCACCACTCGAACCGCATCGCCGATGTCGGTGCCGCCATCGCCGTCGGCGTCTTCAGCCGCCAGGCAACTTCCTGGCGGATCGATGCCGAACATCCGGCGCAAGATCACCACCGCATCTGCGATGTTCACGACGCCATTGTCATTGGCATCTCCGCGGAGAAACGGCACCGGGATCTCGATATCGATCTGCGCTGCGGAGAGTGACGCCTGCACCATGACTCCGCCAGAGACCCTCATCTGGGCAATGGAGCTGCCGTTGATTCCGATCGGGGCGACGGTGGTTTGCACTGGGTTGGGGACCATCGCCACCTCTACCTGTAGATCGGCGCAATCCAGCACCACTCCCGCTCCCAGGCCAAAGCCAGACGGGAGCCCCAGATCGCAATTCAAAAGGACCCGGTCAGCTGGAGCGCTGCCAAGATCCACCACCCACACGGCGGGGCCGGCGGGCCCGGTGGCAGCCATCACCTCGGCAGAAGGGGTCAAGTCGGTCGGAGTGAGCAGGCTACGATCCAGTTCGATGGCCACATCATAGGCTTCGATGGCACGGTTGGCGGCGACCTGCAGCGGGATCCGCGCCGGCAGCCCGGCAGACACTCTCTGCGGTTCAAGATGGAAGTATCCACTGATATTTTGCGGTCCACAGAATGCCGTGATCACTTCGAGATCACTGTGATCCATCCACAGATCGACCACTCCATCGGCGTCGAAGTCGGCAAAGCGAACCTCGAGCGGCCCCTGATAACTGAAGAAAGCGGATTCATCGAGGAATCTCGCATCGCCCTCGTTGAAGCGGGTAGCGACCACCCCGCCGGAGAAGGGAGCGATGATGTCCTGAAAGCCATCCCCATCCATATCCGCCATACCGATTCTTTGCATCAGTCCCCACCCGAACACTCCCAGTGGAATCTCATCTCCCTCGACGAATCCGAGAGTTCCGTCTCCTTCGAGCAAGATCAGTGACTTGGTCATCCAGGTCCCCAGCACCACGTCCTGAATACCGTCACCGTTGAAGTCATCGGCTACGACCGAGTATGGGTGAGGTAACAGCGGAAAGAAAATCGAAGAGGCCACGGTGAAGGCGCCGGTTCCATCGTTCTCCAAGCACACGAACATGTTGCCGTCTCGACAGGCCATCACAGCATCGAGATCGCCATCGTCGTCCAGATCATGGGCGAGAACATCCGTGGCCAGCGAGGAGAAGTCGGTGTGTGAAGGAGCAGAGAAGAGAACTCCCCCACCGCTGACGGCTCCCAGTGAACGGAGCACCGTCAAGGAAGCCGGTTGCATGATGAGATCGAGTACATTGGTGCAGCAGACGATATCGTCTAGCCCATCCCCATTCACATCGCAAAGTTGAAGATCAAAAGGAGTCCGATTCACCTGGCTATCGAGCGGGATGTCGAGGCGCGGACCCAGGACCCCACCTTCATTGATGTAGACCGAGATGTATCCACCAGGATCACTCCCAGTCGCCCACGCCATCGCGATGTCCATGTCGCCATCTCCATCGAGATCCCCCACATCCAGCGACCGAACCAGTCCGTCGATTCCAGTTCCAGGATCGATCCTCACCCGGTTCCCATGGGCACCGGTTCCAAATCCGAAGCTGATGGTGATGACTCCCTGGCCATTGACCGCGATCAAATCGAGAATTCCGTCGCCATCGATATCGGCGCTGGCCGAATCGCGGATCGAGATGCCGGTTGCGGTCGGAATCGGGCTGTTGAATGGGACCTGCTGACCCCAGCTGATCGAGACGAACAACAGGATGTTCATCACCAGCATCAGTGGAGTGGTCCCCATTCGGGGACTCAGTAGGGGACTCAGTAGGGGCCTCAGGTTTAGCATCTGTGCTCCAAGTGTATCGGTAGATAGTTACCGAATAGCCGTTTTAATAAACTCAAACCCTGGCATCCCCGGATCGCCAGAAACAATGAGATCTGTTTCGATTATCCTGCTTCGGGTGAGAGCAGGACAGCAATTTCAAAAACTGACAGGATTGGCGATCCTCTCGCAGCACCATGAACAGGTCTGACAGGTCTGACAGGTCTGACAGGTCTCCCCGGGTGCGAGTGAGTGATACGACTCGCGAGTGAGTGATACGACTCGCGATCCTCCTCGAGTTCCCCCATCGACTCGAGTTCCCCCATCGACCTATGGCCGTGTGGGCCGCAACGACACTCCTCTACAAAGAGAACGCCGGGGAACCTGATCAGGTTCCCCGGCGTTCTTGTCATCCCCAACTTCGCTGAGGATTCACCGGCTCGTTTTCTTGCCCGCCTGGCGGAATTGCCCCATCACCCAGACCGAGATCTCGCTGCGAACCTCGTCATTGGTCTGAATCTTCAGTTTTCCCAGCACCGTGGGTTTGCTCTGATACTCCGACAAGGTGACCCAGACCCGATAGCTCTTCTTTGGAGAGACAACCTCGATCCTGGTCTGGAACGCATCGGCAATCTTTGGATCGAGTTGAACTCCGGTCACTTCAAACTCGATGGTCTTGTCTCCCCCTGTCACCAGGATGCTCTTCTCCAACGGCTCGCCTCCGCCGAGTAACTTGCTCGTCTCTCGGTTGAGAAACTTCAAATTTTGTTTCGGTTGGAGCACGATCCGTGGGCGGTGATCCACCTGGACCAGGAAATCAAGGGTTCGTTCCTCGCCGTCACTGGTCAGGACCTCCATCACGAGCTTTTCCTTGATCAGCGCCGGACGGGCATTGGCCTTGGCGGTGAGGGACAGGTTCCATTCCCGACCCACCTTCACCTCTTCCAGTTCGCCGATCTCCAGTAACGATCCGCGCGACTTGATCTCGACGATCTCGACATCGAGAGGAGAACCTGCAGTGAAGGTGAAGGAACTGGACAGGTCACCCCCGGCCAGACCTTGCAGTTTCAATGCCAGCGGCCGGGTCTCGAGAATCTCCAGGATGGTTCCCTTGATACTGAGCTTGTACTCGGGATTTTCTGGATCATTCGAGAAAACGGTCACGGTCTTGGTGATGTTCTTTCCACGAGCTTTCTTTGCGTCGAGTGTCACGGTCACGGTTCCCACCCCACCGGGGGGGATCTGGTCGTCATGATCGGCGACCAGGCATCCTCAGGTGCCGTTGACCTTCTGGATGATCAGCACTTGATCCCCAGGATTCTTGATCTCGAAGACATGTTGGAATGGCGATCCCTTGATCAGTTCGCCCCACTCCGCTAACGGCGCGTCACAGACGATCTGTGGCCCCGCCGGATAAGTGGCGCCCGCCACCCAACCACCAGAACTGGCGCTTCCTTGCAGGAGCGCTCCTGCCCCCAGCAGGATCAGCAGGCCTGTCATCATCGCACTTCTTTTCATCGCTTCACTCGCCTCTTCGTCTTGGCCAGAATTATTAGCCGTTCATTCTTCGTTGCTTATCTACACCATGCTTATCTACACCATGCGGATCTACACCATGCGGATCTACACCATCCACAGTCCAACGGCACTCCCAGCGATACTACAGCACGACCGCAGGAGCATGGGGAAGTATAACACGCCCCCTGCAAATCCGGAAATTCAGCCGTGTCAGCCACCGGATCTGCCGATCCGGGCGCACTTGTCGTCCTCGTCAGAGCCCGACAACCGTCCTTCACCGTCGATGTACCCCCCCTTCCCCCATCTTCGGAATCCACAGATAATTCGGAACAAAAAATCAGGGCTCGCGGGAGTCTCCCGCGAGCCCTGAACCGATGGTCTACGCTGACTGAAAATCAGTCGCAGAGGCCGAATCCTACACATGGCAGGCTTCCAGTGGTCGGATCAAGACCACAGAAGGGGAACGGCGCAGCCGGATCGGCACCAGTGCTGAAGAGGTTGTTGAGGGAGTAGATGATATCTCCCAGATCAACCAGTTCATCGTCGTTGGAATCGAGAGCCAACAAGCAAGCCACCGGATCCGCATCAAACAGGTATAGAACCGTTTCGACCGGGTCGGAGACGTCCAGATGGCCGTCGATGTTCGCGTCGCCACGGATCACCGCCAGTGCGGTGGATGGCGGTGCAGTGACACTGATCACGATACTCGCTGTCGAGGTTCCTCCGTGACCGTCGCTGACCACGTACAGAATCGTATCGCTGCCATCGAAGTTGTCGTCTGCAGTGTAATCGAGAGTGCCATCCGGATTGATCACAGCCAAACCGTGGAACGGTCCGCTGGCCAAACTTGCCAGTGTGAGCGGATCACCGTCGGGGTCTGAATCGTTAGCCAGAGGCGCAATGGCGAGGAGTTCTCCGCCAGTAACAGACAGATTCGCATCATTGATCGCAACCGGAGCATCGTTCACCGGCAGGATGTTGAGCGTCACTGAACTGGAACTACTGCTGAGAACTCCGCCTTCGATCACATCATCGGTCACATCGTAACTGAATGTATCCGATCCGTGGTAGTTGGCGTTCGGGTGGTAGATCAATGCCGTGATGTTGTTGTTCGCATCGGTATCGATCGTGACCAGGCCATTGACCGGTTGTCCCACATTTGTGATCCGTAGTGGGTCCCCATCTGCGTCACTTGCGACTGACAGAAGCAGCGCTGCAGTGACAATACGAACTCCATCCTCGGCCATCGGGAGTACCGAAAGTGTGCCAGCCACGGGCACGTCATTGACGGCCTCGATGGTCACGGCAACCGTTGCAGTCGACTGTCCACCAGCGCCATCATGCATGGTGTATGTGAACAGGTCCTGCCCGTGCTCGTTCGGGTTGGGAGTGTAACGAACCGATCCATTAGCGAGCAGGCTCGAAACGCCTCTGGTTCCCTGAGTCACCGAAGCCACCTGAAGGGTGTCTCCCGTGTCCACATCGGTATCGTTCGCCAATACATCGATGTCGATGGAGTTGTCCTCCAACGTGGTGTTACCCAGATCGTCGCTAGCCACCGGAGCGTCGTTGACCGGCAGGATCACCACGCTGATCGTTCCGATGTCTTCCAGTGCTCCATCTGTAGCCACATAGCTGATCAGCATCGGAGTGAGCGAAGAAGCATCTGGATCTGGAGTGATGGTCACATTGCCGTTGATATTCCAGGTGACAGTACCGGGGAAGTTGGCAGGAGGTGTGACTGAACCGATCCGGAGTTGATCTCCGTCCACATCGACATCATTGAGCAGTACGTTAATAGTGGTCCCAACGTCTTCCAGCAACAGGACAGTATCAATCCCTGTCACGGGCTGATCGTTCACCGGAATCACCAGAACATCTACCAGTGCGGTACTGAAGGCTCCCTGTGAATCGGTAACGATGTAGATGAAGTTCGCCGGAAGCCCGATAGCAGAGTTAGGCAACGGTGTGAACCGAAGCACCCCACCTGGCAGCAGTGTGACGGTTCCGTCGAATGCTGCAGTGGTCGGGATCGACACCGTCATGTTGTCACCCTCGGGATCATAGTCGTTGGCCAGCACATGGATATCCACAGAGGTATCTTCCAGCGTCGTGACCGCGTCATTGAACAATCGAGGAGCATCATTGATCGGATTGATCGTCAAAGTAACGGTTGCGGTCGCTTCTGTCCCTTTTCCATCGGTGATGGTGTAGGAGAAGGAATCGGTACCGTTGGAGTCGAGATCGGGGGTGTAGAGAAGACTGCTACCAAAAACGATCTCCACTGTTCCCTGCATTGCAGCAGAAACAGAACTGATCGACAGTGTATCCAGGTCGGCATCGCTGTCATTCAACAGTGCGTTGATGGTCGCAGGAGTATCCTCGTCGAGGGTTGCAAGATCGTCGGTAGCGACAGGAGTCGCATTGTCGACCCAGAAACGCACCACATTGACGGCCGATCCTCCGACGCCGTCCTCCACGGTGTAGGACCAAGCACTGAGCCCGGCACCGGTCGCGACGAAACTCCACTGACCCGGACCGGTCGAAGTGACCGTTCCCGGAGAAGCACCTGGAGCGATTTCGGAGATGGAGGTGATCGTCATCGGATCCCCATCCACATCGTGATCATTGGCGAGCAGATCGGCATCGGTGAAGTCGTAGGCAGCTGCCGAAGACATGGTGATCTCATCGATCTGAGCGACTGGATCGTCGTTGACCGGAGAAATCGTCACGGAAACCGTACCTCTTGAAATTCCACCGTGACCGTCGGTCACACTGTAGTAGAACTCATCCGGCCCGTGGTAATCCTGGGCGGACTGGAAGGTCACCTGGGTACCGTCGGAACTGACAGATCCACCATTGAGACTGGTTTCCTCGACCATGAAGACCTCGAGTCTGTCATTGTCGGGATCGGTGTCATTGCTGAGAAGATCAGCCGTTGCCATCGCAATCGCAGTATCCTCGGTCGCCAAAAGAGCGTCGCTGGCGGCGAGAGGTCCTGCGTTGGTCACGTCACAAGCGATTCCCTGCAATCCATCGAGAACAGGAGGGAATTGACGCGCAGGAGCATCGGCTCCGTATTGCGGTGCAATATCGTCGGGACCAAACGGATGGTAAGCGCTGAATCGTTCCGTTGCGAATACCGGGGCTCCGTTATTGATCGTGTGCTGGACCCAATCGGGATCTCCCGAGGCCGGGAACGGATCCAGGCCGAGGGAACCGATGGGAACCGAGGCAGGATCTTCACAGACCAACTCTCCGCCAACTTCCGGGCAACCACCGACACCAAGGCGTCGATCGATATTCCACGGAATCCCGTCGAATACGAAGGGGAAAGAAGACTTGTTGAGGTTGATCTCGACAAATTCCGGGTGCCCGACTCCCGAGGGGGTCAGGTACATACCGTGCTGAGCCTCTCGGCCAAGCATGTCGACCGGGAAGATGCCAGGTAGCAGTTCCGAACGGTGGCGAGAGTAACCCGTCATCTCCCTGTGAATCGGCATCGAGACTTCGACTTCTTCAGCAAAAGTTCCACCATTGGGGCAGACAACGAAGCCGGCGTTTTGCAGGTTCTGGCAGGGGCTGTATCCGGTTCTGACAGGAGCTCCCAGCAGGAAATCGACATCGTAGATGACCTTCATGATGCCACCAGCATTGGGCGGCATTCCATGGAACCTGGTACCGATGTTTCCGACCGATGAACCCCATGGGTACTCGATATCTTCGCCAGAAACTGGATCCTTGTGGATCTTGTAAAAGTCCACCCAGGAAGTATCGAGAGTCGTGAATGCGATGCAGATCGACTTGATCCTGGCGTTATCGAAGGGAGGAGTGTCCTGCTCCACTTCAGCCCAGATCATGTGATCCGGCTGATCCGGTTGATCCTTGGTCTTGAGACCATACTGGACCGTTCCACCGTAGGTCGAGAAGAAGCGCACACCGTTGACCACTTCGAAGTTACCTTCAACACCGATCGGATCTCCGGCAACTATCGGAACGAAGAATCTAGAGTCGGGAACGGTTCTCTCCCGCGGCCCTACCCATTGGCGATTCCACATCGGGCAGAACTCGTCGCCCTCTCCCGTGATGGAGTCGGCACCGCTAGTACGCTCGGGTGCAGAAACATCGCTGCTGGGAATGCAAACCGGATAACCGGTCGCAAAAGTCATCGAATAATTGTCCGGATCGACGCAGAAGCGCTCGTCCGGGCTGCAGTTACCAGCGTTTGCCGGATCACAGCCGAGTCCAGACTGAACCGTCTGACGGCTTTCGGGGTCGTTGATCCGACAGATGACACCTCTCTTGTCGGTACCGCCATCGGCGGATGGTCTCTCATTCATCGTGCCATTGATGACCATGTAGCCCTGGTCGTAATCGACATAAGAAACGTAGCCGCCGAGAGTCGTTGGCAGAATCCCACCTTCGACGTTTCCGACCAGCGATTTGTTGATGAACACATCACCGGCGATGGTGAACCCATCGGGTTGACGGTTACAGATCGCCTGCAAGCCACCTCCCTGGAGGCCCTTGCTTCGGATGCAATCATCGGTGTTGGCAAGCCCGGATTCACCGTTGGCACGACAATCTGCCGGAGCCATATCCATCAGATCCCGAAGGGTCATCCGGTTGGCTGGAGTGTCGATGAGTAGGTTTGCAGGAACCCTGACCGCAGTACCGTCTGCGATGATCCATCCTGCTGAGTACATATCTTGCATATCGTCGACAAAGATGTGCTCGATTTCACCCAACACCACGACTCCCTGAGCAGTCGGTGGCGGGCTTTCGCTGACCTGGCCTTGTGCTGCTCCCGCTGCGAAAATCATCGCAATCGAGCACAGCAGGGCAAAGGATCTCGTGAGAGATGTCATCCTACCCTTCTTTCTATTCTTTTCGTTGAACATGTTGTCCACTCTCCTGTTATTCCACATTGCCAATATTATCGCGTTCTACAGCGCCACCTGGAAACTGAGGCTTCCGGTGGTAGCACCACCATGGGCATCAGTCGCAGTGAAGGTGAATGTTTCATTTCCGACGAATCCTGTCGCCGGGGTATATACATAATCTCCGCCAACCAGCAGCAGCGTTCCGCCGCCGCTTCCAGCACCGAAGGTGATCGTGAGTTGATCTCCATCGGAGTCGGTGGCGATGTCGGATTCCGCAATGATCAGGGCAGTGTCCGCCACCACGGCGATACCATTGGCCCCCGGAAGTGCGGCGGCTGGATCAGCATTGAAGCCCTCACAGGGTCCGACGAGAGCCGGAAGTTCTGCTGCAATACCGGGCGCCGGCTTCAAATCGGTTGCGTAGGAGGTGACCACACCTTCAGGCGTTGTGAAGGGGATCATGTCGACCAGGGTCTCCGCACCGTTGAGCGGATCGCCATCCAGATCCTCGTAGGCCATTGGCCAGTAGCCAAAGATACGTTCCAGGTTAGTTGGCACGAAGGTGAACCCGAGTACGGCTCCGACTCCGACGCAGTCGGCAGAACCAGCACACTCAGGATCAAAGCAGTCGATCAGACCGTCGCCGTCGTTGTCGATGGCGTCTCCACACAAACCGAGCTCGCCGATCTCTCCGCCAGCTTGGTCGAGAAGAACACAATCGGCAAAGAGATCACATTCAATGTCTTCGCAATCGATGGCAAGGTCGCCATCGTCATCGACACCGTTATCGCAGATCTCTCCCAGGACCGTATCGACCTCAGCTCCGCCGTCTCCAACCGGCAGATTACTTCCACCGATGATTCCAGTCAGCGGATTGAGACCGCCGTAGGGGTACGGATCGAGGTGCAGGTCTCCGACTGGCGTAGTTGTGGTGTCTTCGCAATCGACGACCTCATCGCCGTCCATATCGAGACAACCACCAGGGCCAAGACGTCGATCGAGATTCCAGTTTTCACCGGCGAAGATCAGCGGCATCCACATGCGATTGAGATCGATCTCATCCCATTCCGGATGGCCGATTCCCGCTGGAGTGAGGTACTGGTCATGAGTCCAGGCATCTCCCTGCATGTTGTAGGCTTCGACTCCCTCATTGAGGGTGTCGCCGTGAATCGCGCGGAACTGGACATCTCTTGTGAGGGGTGCCAGTAGTGCGAACTCTTCGGTGATGGTTCCCCCCTGGGGGCAGACATCAAATCCAGCGTTGGTCAGGTTCACACAGGGTGATCGACGAATCGTAACGGGAGCTCCCTTGAGGAAGTCCACATCGTAGACAATCTTGAAGATGCCGGCACGACCCTGGCCGATTCCGTGGTTAACAGTCAGTGGGTTACTTCTGGTACTACCCATCAACCGCTCATGGCTCTCATTGTTCGCGGGGTCAAGGTCGAGGGCGAAAATATCGACCTGCGAACTATCCAGCGTCGAGAAACCGATCAGCAACACCTTGACTCGCTCGTTGGCGTAGCCAGGAGCATCCCACTCCACTTCATCCGCAATGATGTAGGAGGGTTGATCGGGGGCATCTCGAGAGGTGATGGCGGGTCCATTCACCATAGTATGACAGGAGAAGAAGCTGACCCCGTCGATGTTTTCGACATTACCCTCGGCACTCACGGTGTCGCCGAGTTGAATTGGCGCCTGGAAGCGAGAATCGGTGGCTTCTGTTCCGTTGCCCCGAACCGGTCCTTCACGGTTGAAGTTGGGGCAGAACTCATCGCCATTTCCGTCAGCATCGGAACCAGTGGTGCGTGCACCTCCGGTGACCGTGCTGGGAATGCACATCGGATACCCATTGGAGAAGACCATGGTGTAGTTTTCCGGATCGTTTCCGAAGCGGATATCCGGGGTGCAGTTGGGCTGTCCCGGCTTACATCCAGCACCACTCTGAATCGAGTGGATTCCATCAGGGTCATTCATTCGGACCATGGTTCCGGTGCCGTCCTGGCCCGAAACGCCATTGATACACAGATAACCCTGGTCGTAACTGATGTAGGTGACTTCTCCTGTGAGGAAGTCCGCACCCTTCTGAAGGAAGAAGTCACCGGCGATATTTCTTCCATCCGGCATCTGATTGCCGAGAAGGCTGGCGATGGCTCCACCACGACCACGAAGGGTGCTGTCACCCTTGACCAGTCCGGTCTCACCGAGGGCGAGCGCCTCAGGCGGAGCTTGCTGGATCATTTGCCACATTGTCAGACGATTCGCAGGAAGGTCTGCCACCAGGTTGGCGGGAATGATCCACATTTGGCCGGCCACTACCAGAGTGCCCGAGGAGAAGGGATCATTCGGGTTATCGATCGAGAAGAACTCGATCTCACCCTGGACTCCAGCTCCTGTGATTCCTTCACTCGCTCCCCCGACACTGATCAGATCAGGCGGAGTAACTTGTGCAGTTCCAAAACTCGATAACCCCAACACCAGAGCTACCAGCAGGGCGATGTATTTGATTCCATGAGTAGTCATTGCCCGGAAACTCCCTTCAATACAGTCATCAGTCTCCTGATGACGAAATCGTTGATTCGTCATGATTCGCATTACCATTTCAACTTTCTCTGGGCCCGGTAGAGCCACCGAGCGTCACACCTCCGTTGGAACCGCGGCGGATCCGCCGGTTCTACTTTTAATAATCGTCCTCAGACACCTCCGCCTGGGGGGTCGCATAGACCAGCGCCTGTTCATAAACAAACAGACTAACTGGCCTCGTAACTAAAGATCCTAGCCGCCCTGAAGACAACAAACAAGTGCAGAGACCCCTGGATGTGGAGACATTCAAACATATGTCAAAAGAGGGAGGCGAGTCATGTTGACTTGCCCAGTCCGGAACGACCTCCTCGGCAAATGGTGATTATTGCTTATATTTCCGATTTAAGGGCATCTGCTCTTGACCATTGGCTGCCTATCCTGACTATCGTGAACATCCATTAGTACATATGAAGTAATCTTCAATGCGTGTTTACCTTCTTGCTCTAGACACCTCCCCTGTATAGGATCGAGTATTGACGATCAGAGAAATCGGTCTGGGATCCCCTTCCCCCTTGCCTTCAGCGAGCGGGGATTCAGTCGGTTGAACTTTGTGGGGGTGTTTTTATTTGCGGCTAGCACTGTGTCGTTTCTGCCTCCCTCCCCCGGGGAGCATTTGAACGGCAACGATGCAGACGGCTGGTCGCTCACAACCTTAGAGGTGTGTGACTCGGGTTGACGCCCGGTGCATTCACTTTGAACGGGGAGAGTTTTGAAAAGAAACATGCTTCAGGTAGCGAGCCTGCTGGCAGTACTGTTCGGATCCACCTTTGGCTACGCCCAGGGTCCAGACCCAGAGTATTACGCGGTTCCTTGTAACCGCACCATCACTGCTGACGTGGTCGCTCTCGATCAGGTGATCATCTACAACCGCTTCGGCGCGGTAGATCGTCACGGGATGATCTTCGCCTTGTCGCACGATGTCATCCCGAGAGTCGCAGGCACCGCCATCGCTCCCGGAAATGTCCGGCTGCGCAACAATAAGCGGCCGCGCCCACTGGCTCTTCGGGCCAACGTTGGCGACTGCCTCCAGATCACCCTGACCAACCTGTTGAGTACCTCTCCGTCTCCGGTTGGAGGGGGCGGTACCAATAACGGTACCCGAACCGTGGCCTTCCACGTCAACGGACTGGAGCCCACCTCCCCTGCCAGCGAGGGGCTGGCGCTGGGAGTCAATGGAGCCTCCGCTCTGGCTGCGACACAATCATCGACCTTTACTTACTACTGCACAACGGAGGGTCAGTTCGCGTTCCATTCCCCTTCCTCCAGTATCGGAGGAGAAGGAGCCCACGGTGCCATCGCTCGTGGATTGTTTGGAGCTGTGACCGTTCAGCCGCAAGGTTCGACCTGGTACAGGTCTCAGGTCAATGAGACTGACCTGGCTCTGGCCACCACCGGCATCAACCCCAACGGCACTCCCCAGATCGACTACAACGCGACTGATGCCAGCGGAAAGCCGATCTTCAAGATTCTCGATGACAACCTGAACACGATTCATTCAGACCTCACCGCCATCGTGGTTCCAGGAGGCGAGGATTGCATCGACGCACCTCCCTCCAGCACTTGCGGTGACCCCTACCGTGAATTCGTGATCATCTTCCACGATGAGATCGGCATCACACAGGCCTACCCGGTGCTCCAGCAGGACAAACTCTATGCGGGTGTTCGCGATGCCTTCGCCATCAACTACGGAACCGGTGGCCTCGGAGCCCCCGTCATCGCAAACCGCATGGGCGAAGGCCCGGCAAGGAACTGTGGTGAATGCAAGTTCGAGGAGTTCTTCCTCGAGTCGTGGGCCAATGGCGATCCAGCGATGCCTGTCACCCGGAATCCTGTCAGTGGTGTCGTCGAAAGTGCCTCATTCCCCGACGATCCATCGAATGTCTATCATTCATATCTCGGTGACTCCGTACGATTCCGCAACCTTCACATGGGATCCGAAACTCACGTGTTCCACCTCCACGCCCATCAGTGGCTCTTCGAACCGAGGAATCCGAACTCGACCTACCTCGATTCCCAGTCGATCTCTCCAGGGAGCAGTTACACCTACGAAATCAATTACAATGGAAGTGGCAACCGCAATAAGACTCCAGGCGACAGCATCTTTCACTGTCACCTCTATCCTCACTTCGCCGAGGGGATGTGGAGCCTGTGGAGAACCCACGACGTATTCGAGGATGGCTCCACTTCAAGGAACCTTCCCGATGGAGAGATTACCCAGGGCACACCCGTCCCGGGGATCGTCCCCCTCCCGGGCACCATGATGCCGCCGATGCCCACCGCAGAATTCCCTGGATTCCCGCATTACATCGCGGGAGAAGCCGGACATCGTGCTCCTCAACCACCGCTCGAGATGGTCCACGATGGAGGTCTCCAGCGTCACCGGATCAAGTCCAGTACCGTGATCGATGGTGAGGCCGGGATTGCCGCCAAGTACCTGATCGATCCGGTCCATCAGAGAGTCAAGGCCAACGACCCACACCCGGCCAAGACCGGCTGGAGCAGGGTGTTGGAATCGGCAGAAATCGAATTGCTGCCGCCCAACGGAACCGCACTTGAAGTCGCTGCGCAGGATTTCCATTCCGGAACTCTGGGCAACAGTGCCGTCGATGTGACCGACAGCCATAATTGGCCCGGCCGCGGCTATCCCTCCTTCGACAGCTCTGGAAACGCCGGACTGTTTCTCGTCAACGGTCGCGCTCCCATCGCAGGAGCACCCTTTGCAGATCCCTGCCCCGATCAATTCATCGACGGTAATGGACTGAACAGATCAGTGGCAACACGCACATACAAAGCTGCGTACATCCAGTTCGACATGACCATCAACGAACTCGGCTGGCACGATCGCCAGGCGCGAATCGCGGTCCTCAACGAGGATGTGATGCCAACTCTCAACGGAACCCGGGCTCCAGAACCGCTCTTTTTCCGGGCCAACTCCGGCGAGTGCATCGTGTTCGAATCGACCAACTTGATGCCGAGCAACCTCAATCTCGATGATTTCCAGATCTTCACACCGACCGATATCATCGGTCAGCACATTCACCTGGTGAAGTTCGATGTCACATCCTCCGATGGAAGTGCCAACGGTTGGAACTACGAGGACGGTACCTTCTCGCCGGAGGAGGTGCGGGAGAGAATCCACGCCAACAATGTCTGGCAGACCACCAATAATTCCGGACAACAGTTGCTGAGTGCAGAAACCCATCCGGTCTTTGGTCCCGGTACCAACGACGAGTGGGTCGGAGCTCAGACCACCGTTCAGCGCTGGTGGGCCGACCCGCTGGTCAATAACCAGGGAGAAGACCGGACGATTCGCTCGGTATTCACTCATGATCACTTCGGTCCCAGTTCTCACCAGCAGCACGGTCTTTACGCCCTGCTAGTGGTCGAACCGACCGACTCGATCTGGACCTACCCCAACGGCAACACGATGCTAGGAACCAGAGCAGACGGTGGACCCACCTCCTGGGCTGCCAATATTCTTGCCGGTGTACAGGGTGCAGATAGCATGCGCGAATTCGTGTTCGAAACAGGGGAGTGGATGCCGGTATACGATGGTGCCAATAACCCCATCAATGCACCTCGATCCCAAACTCAGGATCAGACCCAGGTCGACGGTGCCAACATCTGGCCCAACATGTCTGGCATGAACAACCCCGAGGCGATCTCGATGGGCGGTGGGGCTCAAACCATCAACTATCGCAACGATCCTCCGACTCGCGGAGGAGAGGAGGGGTCAGCCGCCAATTCCGCCTTCGATTCCTCCATCTACGGTGATCCTTTCACCCCGCTGGCACGTGCTTACGAGGGAGACAACGTGAAGATCTCCATCTCACATGGTGCGCAGGAGGAGTTCCACACCTTCACCGTGAATGGCAACCGCTGGCTCCAGGAAGGCTCCAACCCCAATTCAGGATTTACCAACATGCAGTTCTATGGCATCTCGGAGCACTTCGAGATGTACTTCAAGCTCGGCGATGGATTGAGACACACAGCCGGTAGCCATGGCGCCACCGACTACATGTATCTCGATTCAGTCGACAGTGGTGCCAAGGAAGGCATCTGGGGCATCATGAGAGCCTATCATGAGGCTGAATCTGGACTCTCCTTCCTTCCCAACAACTCCGGGACCACTCCACGTCCACAGCACCCGTTGCAGTCTGGATTGTGCCCGACCGGTCCAGGATCCCCGCCGATTCGACAGGTTCATATCCAGGCCTGGCGGGCCGCCGATCTTCTCGGTGGTGCCGGACTGGTTTACAACGACAGGTTCACGGTCTTTGACCCCAATGGAATGCTCTACATCCACGAGGAAGACATGATTCCATTCATGACCGGCCAAAAAGAAGTGGATCCTCTGGTGATCCGTGCCAACGCCGGTGAGTGCATCGAGGTGACTCTCACCAACATGCTTCCTGCGATGATCCAACCCGGTTTCGGAACCCCTCGACTCAACGGATTCGAGTCGGTCCAGACCACCGTCGGCCTCAGTCCTCAACTGGTCGCTCATGATGTCGGAACAGGATCGTCCTCCAATGTCGGTTGGAATCCTGATAGCCTTGCCGGTCCCGGTGAAACCAAGCAGTACGCCTGGTACGCAGGATCGATCGATGCTCAACCCGATGGATCGATTCAATACAATCCCATCGAGTTTGGAATGACCAATCTTCGTTCCTTCGGAGACGTGTTCAACCATCACAAACATGGCCTGTTCGGCTCGCTGGTGATCGAACCGGAGGGGTCACAGTGGTTCTACGATTACCTCGATGGAAACGGCTATGTCGAGGCCAGGAGTGGCTACGAGGCAGACGTTCTCGACCAGGACGGATTGTTGCTGTTTCGAGAGTATGTCTTGCAGGTGCAGGACTCATTCCCTCTGCTTCGCAAGGGACAACTCAACCAGCAACTCGATGATAAACAGTTAGAAAATCTGGCAGGATACAACTACCGGACCGAACCCACCTGGCTTCGCATGGGAGTGAATAGTTCTCCCCCCTGGGTACAGCAGGGATCGATGGATCACACCAATGTGTTCAGTTCTACCGCTGGCCTCATCGGTTGTGCCAACCTTCCCTGCCTCGACCCAGCCACTCCTGGCTGCGATGCAGAGGCTGGAACGATGGTCATGTTCCGGGTCGGACAGTCGGGCGGAAAAAATAACGGTCATGCCTTCGGCATCTCTGGACACTCCTGGCAACGGCAACCTTTCGCCGACAATTCCACTCGGATCGGTCTCAATCCTCAGAGCATGGGCATCGGTGCCTCGGGTCCGATTGCCGCACAGTCCCACAAGAACATCTTGATCAAGGCGGGCGGAGAAGCCCGCTCTGCAGGGACATACATGTACCGGATGACCGACAGTTTCGCCTTCACCGGTGGCTGTTGGGGACTGTTGAAGGTCGATCCATACGTGAGGATTCCCGCCCAACCGGTGGCTGCTCTCAGTTGCGCTGCCCTTCCCGGTACCGGAGTTCAGTTGAACTGGACCAACGCCGGAATCGATTACCTCACTGTCGAACTGTATCGAAACGGTCAGTTGCTCTCGGTGATGCCAGGATCCATCAGCAGTTACCTCGATGAGATCGCAGTGCCGGGAATCTACACTTACGCTGTGGTTGCGGTCAATCAGGACCTTCCATCGACTGAAACCAGTTGTAGTGCGACCGTCACACCTCCGGCTCCGGGGGCATTCGCCTGTACTCCTGAAAACATCGGCGCCCTTCTCGTCTGGGAAAACCAGGGCCTCTACGACGAGGTGGTCGTGATGCGTGACGGATTGCCCGTCGGGCGACTACCGGGAGACCAGACCTCTCACACAGATCCGGTCAATCCGGGTCAATACTTCTACAGCGTCATCGGAGTGGTCAATCTCATCGAGGCTCCATCCGGTGAGTGTGCTCTGGTACTGGTTCCCACCCCTCCGGTGATTTCACCTGCAGTGGTGGTCGATCCCTGTGCACACATCTTCAATGTCTCCTGGAGCAACAGCAGTGTCACCACCTCGATCGTGGCGACCCTCGATGGCGTGGTGCTGGAGAACTTGCCCGGAGAAGCGACCTCGATGAGCGTCACCCTCTCCGGACTCGGTACCCAGCAGCTTTGTCTGACCCCGGTCGCGAACGGCGTCAATGGTCCGGCTTCCTGTATCGACATCACCGCCGCAGGGATCGCTTCCAGTTCGCCCACCAGCGTGGCGATCAGCATCGATCCAGCCACCTACATCGCGACCCTCAGCTGGGATTCCACCACCGAGATGGACCAGTGGCAGGTGACCGTCGATGGAGTCGAAGTTGCAGTCCTCGGTGCGACCACACTGGAATGTTCGATTCCTGTTGTAAACTCTGGCTTGTTCACGGCTTGTGTCGGTGGAATCACCCTCTGCGGAGACGTCATCGTGGCCACCTGTGGCGAAGCAACGGCACCGCAGAGGTTCCAGCGTGGGGACAGCAATGCCAACGGTAATCTGGACCTGGGAGACGTGATCAACACCCTCAACATCGTGTTTGGCGGCGCGCCAAGCCTGTGTCTCGACGCTGCCGACGCCACCGACGACGGTGCCATCGACATCACCGATGCGATCTCTCTGATCAACTACCTGTTCGCAGATGGTGCGGCACCTGCAGCCCCGAGTGGTGAATGTGGAGCGGACCTGACCGCCGACACTCTCGACTGCACTTCCTCCACCAACTGCCCCTAGTGTCAACTGTGCCCGTCGACCTGATCCGCGCCCTGCGGATCAGGTCGACGGCGATATGATGGGTGCTCTTTCTGATAAGCGGCCCCTCGAACAGGTGAAACTGATGAACTCATTCGACCATCCAGGACTTCTGACAAACGTGACCCTTCTTTGCATCCTGTCATCGATACTGGCCATCTCGACGCTCCCCTGCGATGCGATGGCGACAACACTTCCGCAGGAGAATTCAGAAACCTCTCAGGATCCGCAGGAGCCGCCCTGTTGCGACGAAGCCAAGAAGCCGACCCCGAAGACAGATGACGAGGAATGCTGCGAACAGAAGGCGATACAGGAGCCCAAAAAAGATGAGAGTTGCTGCGAAAAGCCAACCGAAGAGGAAGCTTCGCGTGCCACCGCCTTCATCGAGGCGCCAAAAATTCCCGACCTCTCGGTGCTCGACCAGGACGGCCAGCGGGTTCAGTTCCACACCGATCTGATCGCCGGCAAGACGGTGCTGATCAATGTCTTCTTCAGCACCTGCACCACCGTCTGTCCGCCGCTGACCGCCACCATGCGCAGGGTTCAGCAGATCACCAAGGAGCAGCACGGCGACGCCATCCGCATCATCTCGATCAGTGTCGATCCGGCCAACGATACGCCCGCTCGCATCAAGAAGTTTGGAGCCCTGTTCGGCGCCGAGCCGGGCTGGAGTTTCATCACCGGTGACAAACCGACGATGGATCAACTGCTTCGTGCACTCGATGCGGCCACCGGAGACATCACACAGCACACCGCCACGGTGCTGATCGGCAACGATCAGACCGGCGAGTGGGCCCGCACCTACGGACTCTCCAGCGCCGAGGGCATCGCCGAGATCGCCTCCGGCATCGAGCAGCGAGCGGCGGTCTTCCGCCGCCTCGAGGAGGCCGCCGACTACTTCCCCAACAATGTGCTGGTCGATCACGACGGCAACTCCGTGCGCTTCTTCGACGACCTGCTGCGCGACCGACTGGTGCTGATGCATGTGCTGTTTACCCGGTGCACCGGCGTCTGCCCCCCCATCATCCAGAACCTCAAGAAGACCTGCGCGATCCTCGAGGATCGCCTCGGCCCCGAGGTGGTGATCCTCTCCATCACGGTCGATCCCGAGTTCGACAATGTCGAACGGCTGAAGGCGTACCACGATGACGCCGAGTTACCCGACGATGGCTGGCTACTGCTCGGGGGAGAGAAGGCGGATGTGAAGCAAGTGCTGACCAAGATCGGCGCCTGGACCCCCTTCAAGGAGGACCACAACGGCTGGCTGATCCTCGGCAACACCCGCACCGGCGACTGGCGCAA